>JALSHZ010000134.1 GCA_026981985.1 Gammaproteobacteria bacterium
GCAATACTCCCTGACATCCCTGTAGTTTATGTTTCAAGCAAAAACGAGACAGTCAAAATACTGACTGCCCAACCACTCAGCGGATCATTCGCCCTCCCAACGGGCTTACCCCAACAATCCGTTTTCGTAGCCTTTTCGGACAATGCTGATCACAGCGAAAAGCATGTGAATTCAACATGATATGGTGACTATACTGTAGTTGCCGCGGCGAGTAAAACCACTCGCACTCCGAACACGCTGCAAGCATGTTCAACGGAACCTTTTACCTGACGAAGTGACAATATTTCGACACATTCGTTTTCAATTCCGGCAAGCGTTACCCGCCTGGGTCGATGCCATGTTTGCTGCGGCAGACTCGTCTCTCAGCAACGTATGCAGGGTCACTTCTGGCGGACAGTTGTAGCGCACGTCGACAACCGAAGCACCGGAACCCCGAGAGGTATAGCCGTTCATGCCGCCGTAGCGCCACTCGCCATTGCAGACCGAGCGTGGCGCTTTCGCATTGCACATCAGTGGCAGCCCGCCGGGAAGACAGATCTGGCCACCATGCGTATGCCCGCAAAGAAAAACATCGAACCCTGCATGGGCGGCATGACGGTAGGTTTCCGGGCTATGTGACAGCAGAATAGACACCGCCTCTTCCGGAATGGCATCGGCTGCCTTCTCCAAATTGTGCGCCTTGTAGTAATGGGGGTCGTCGATCCCCGCCAGATAGATCAGCTCACCATCACGTTCTATTACAGCCGACTCGTTCAGCATCACGTCGATCCCCATACCTTCCAGCCCCGGCACCATCTCGATAGAATCGTGGTTACCAAGAATGGCGTAGACCGGGTTCGACAATGCACCACGCACACGCTTCATCGCCGCCAGCGCGTTCTCATAAGGCCCGTAGGTTTTGGCACGAAAATCACCGGTGATAACGCAGATATCGTAGTCCAGATCACTCACTCGTTCGATCAACGCCCCAGCCATGTATTCGTTGACATCGAGATGCAGGTCACTTAGATGCAGCACCCGAAAACCGTGAAACGATTCGGGAAGATGAGGCAGAGGAATGTTGTTTTCGGTCAACTCCAGCTTCAGCGCATTGCGCTTGCCGCGACCATGGAGAAAGCTCATGCGCAGGCTCATGCGAATCAGGGCATGTATGGAGTACCAGTTCTCGATATGGAAGAACCCCAACCCCTGACCAAATACCTTGCTATGCTTCTCTTTCTCTATCTGCTGACGCATCTTTAAATGTACCGGATGCACGCGTTTTTCCAGAAGTGTATGGATCGGATTTTTCGCTGGCAGATTGGTCATGGTCTCTGGTCGTTTCTGTTAACCGGGATCAGCTTTATAGCAATGAAAGCGGCCACCGGCAGGGAACTTGTTCATGCTTCGACCGTCTCGCGGCAATGTTTGTTCCCCTGTAATGGCAAAATACTGCCATCAGCGCGTGACAGGGGAGTTACAATCCCCCCATCGACCCTTACGAACATTGCTATACTTGCCTTTTGATTCACTCATTGAGGACACATGGCAGCACAGCGAAAAGCCGTAGCGCTCATCTCCGGCGGACTGGACTCGATGCTTGCCGCACGCATGATGCTCGATCAGGGCATCCATGTTGAAGGCATTACCTTCTTCACCGGCTTCTGTACCGATGGCCTGCATCACATGAGCGGCGTCTACCGCGACAACACCCCCACACGAAACCATGCCTTCTGGGTAGCCGAACAGCTTGGCATCGAACACCACATCATAAATATAGTCGATGAATACAAAGATATCGTCCTCAACCCGAAACATGGTTACGGGGCCAACCTGAACCCTTGCCTGGACTGCAAGATCTTCATGGTCGGCAAGGCTCAGGAGTGGATCCGCGAGCATGGCTTCGATTTCATCGTCACCGGCGAAGTCATTGGCCAGCGACCCAAGTCGCAACGCAAGGAAACCATGCCGATCATCGCGCGTGAATCGGGTGCCGACGACCTGTTGCTCCGCCCCCTCAGCGCACTGAATCTGCCCCCGACGCTGCCGGAACGCGAGGGCTGGGTCGATCGCGACAAGTTACTGGGCCTCAGCGGACGGTCACGCAAACCACAGATGGCGTTGGCAGCCCAATACGGCATCACCGAATACGCTCAACCCGCAGGCGGATGCTGTGTGCTGACCGACGAGAACTATACCCATAAGCTACAGGATTTCTGGACCCATCGTGGCAAGCGCGACTATGAATTCGACGACATTCTGCTGTTAAACATGGGCCGCCACCTGCGCCCCAACAACCGTTTCAAGCTAATCGTGTCGCGGGAAGAATCCGAAACCCGCTACATGGAGGGCTATCGCAAGTCATTCCACCATATCAAAACGGTCAGCCACCCCGGACCCATTACCCTGATTGATGGCGACGATCTCACGCCAGACGACTGGAAGCTTGCAGCAGCGGTAACAGCACGCTTCAGCAAAGGACGCGACGCCGCCGAGGTTGAAGTGCGAATGGTACCCAAGGGTGGTGAGGCGGAACTGATCAGGATTACACCGCTGAAACCGGAAGAAGTCCTGAAATCGTGGTACCTCTAATATGCAACACTTCAGGTACCGATAAACCATGCAAAACCGAGATTACCGATGAACAAACTGACCTTTTTTCTTCTGACCCTTGCACTCACCATGGTTGCCTGCGGCCAGGCACCCGCAGCTGGCCCTGAGAAAATCGGCCCTGCCCTCGTCTATACGACCGACAATGATTTCGAATGGGCCAAGGAAAACCTGCTCACGGCAATTGCCGACAAAGGGCTCGTACTCAGCGCCACATTGCACGCAACCACCATGCTGAACCGCACCGGACCCGACCTGGGGTTCGACAAGGCCGTTTACAAGGACGCTGAGACCTACCTGTTCTGCAAGGCAGACATCTCGCACAAACTGGTGGCCGCCAACCCGCACAATATCGTGCTCTGTCCCTATGCCATCTCGGTCTACACGCTGACGGACAAACCTGGCGTGACCTACTACAGCTACCGCGAACCGTATGGAAAAGAAGCGACCTACAAGCCCGTGGTCAAACTGCTGGAAAGCATTGTCCAGGAGGCGCTGGACCAATAGATATGCGGTGGAAGAAAAGCCGGTTTGGGGCGTGGTGGTGGATACTCGTCGCCATCGCCACGACCAGCGCCTTCGCTGCCAGCCGCGTCAACCTGTCGATCGAACACGCCGTAGGCGAGCGCTACATGGACATGCGCCTGCTCGGCACCGTCGAGATTCCGGATGATCATATTGGCAGCATCCGTGTCGACGAAATGTCTGGACTGGCATGGGATGAGGACGAACAGCTGCTCTACGCCTTGTCGAACCGCGGCAAACTGTTCCACCTAAAGCCGGTATTCGAGGACGGCAAGCTGGTCGATACCCAAGTTGTCGCCGCATTCAAACTCAGAAACCGCTACGGCAAGAAGCTGAAAAAGCCGTATCGCGACACCGAAGGTCTCGACACGCAATATGCCAACAATGGCAAGCGCGGTGATTCGGTACTGCTCATCTCATTCGAACGGGAGCCGAAAATCGCCCGGTTCGACAACAGGGGCTACGAAATAGAGCGCCTGCCACTACCAGAGCCACTCAACGACACCGACCGCTACGACACGACAAACCACGGCCTCGAAGCCGTCACTGCACACCCTCAGCTGGGCATCATCACCGCACCTGAGGTGCCACTGCGCGGCAGCGACGGCGTCACCCTCTACAGCCTCGATGGTAAACAGTGGCGCATCCCGGAATTTCCGGTTGCGGACAACGCGATCGTAGGCATGGAAACCATGCCGGGCGGCGACTTGCTACTGCTGGAGCGAGCCTTCAGCTCGATGCTATCCCCTATCATCATTTCACTGCACAGGATCACGCTCGATAACACCTGCCGCGCCGATACCGGCAGAAACGGCAACACAGTTTGCGCCAGCCGACCGGTCGCGATCATGAGCAGTAGCAAGGGGTGGGATCTGGACAATTTCGAAGGGCTGGCACGCCACCAGGGCAACCGCTACTTCATCGTCAGCGACAACAATCGCTTCTGGCTACAACGGACACTGCTGAGCTATATCGAAGTGTTGCCACCGGAAAACGCGATTACCAAGAAAGTACCCCCCCGACCATCGCCTGCAGTAACAGCGCGAGGAGAACGACAATCAGGAATCAGCTGGTAATCAGCTGAAGAAACTCCGCGCGTGTCGCCGGTGAGTTGCGAAATGCACCTAGCATAATGGACGTGCTCATTTCAGAATTCTGCTTTTCCACACCACGCATCATCATGCAAAGGTGTTTGGCACGAATATGCACCGCGACGCCCAGCGCATCCGTCACTTCCTGAATCGCATCAGCGATTTCCTTGGTGAGATTCTCCTGAATCTGCAAACGGCGGGCATACATATCGACGATCCTTGCGATCTTCGACAACCCGATCACCTTGCCCTGCGGTAGATAAGCCACATGCACCCGACCGATGAAAGGCAGCAGATGATGCTCACACAAGGAATACAGCTCGATATCCTTGAGAATCACCATCTCATCATTATCGGTGGAGAACACCGCGTTGTTCAGCACTTCGTCCAGCGACTGGTTGTAACCGCGGGTAAGATACTGAATCGCCCTGGCCGCGCGTTCCGGCGTCTTGACGAGCCCCTCGCGCGCAACATCTTCGCCGACATTGTCGATAATACTGGTATACGCTTCGATCAGTTTTTCTTTGCTCATTGCACCCCACTCCTCCTGGTCATCGTCGCTGGATCATACGTGATTCCCGAAACCCGCTCTAACGGCAACAGATATTCGAGGGAAATCAGCCTGCGGCCATCCGCTACATGCCATTCCGGTAAACAGAAGTATCAACCACACCGCTAGCCCTCACCTGCTTCAGCGCCACACCATACTCACGAAGAATACCGAGCGCCCAATCGATGCGACCGCGAAAGTAGGCATCAGCGTCTGGGTTGTTGTCCTCAGGATTCTCATTCAGCACCGATTCGCAATGGCGCACGATAATGTGTTCTGGAATGAAGCAGATGCGGTTGTTTTTATAACTGCTCATGCGTAGCTCGGCGACGGGATAGGCACCACCATCCGCAGACGATACAGTGACGATCAGCGCCGGCTTGTGCGCCAGCTCGCCTTTCGACCACAGTAAAAAGAAGTTCTTCAACCCCGAAGGCACCTGGCCATGCCATTCGGGCGAAACGATGACAAAAGCATCACTGCTCGCCAGCTGCGAGGATATCGGATCAAGCAGCGCCTGCCATTTCGGGTCGCCCTCCCAGATGCCTTCATCCCACAATGGCAGGGGATTTCCCGAGAGGCTGAACAACCAAACATCATCCACCGAATGCTTCTCTTGCAGCGTCTTCTCGATGAATCGAGCAATCTTCAGGCTTTGTGCCTGCTGGCGGTGGCTGCCGCTGATGATGCTGATTTTCATAGGCTTCTATCCTCGGTAATACAAAAGCCGTCAGTGTATCAGCTCAGTCTCTATGCAGGCATATGAGGGTTTACCCTGTATGGATATCGAGAACACCGCTATAATCCCACTCAATCAGAATTCAATGAGACACATCCGTGCTGAAAAAATTGTTCGACAGAAACGTCAGTGGTGACGGCGAACAGTACGCTGCCGAAACAAAAGCACTACCTGGCGCAGAAAACCCACCGCCTTCCAAAGTCGAGCTGCTACCTCCGCCCCAGACAGAGGATACTGCTCGCCTGCTGACCGAGCAGCTGCTCGACGACAAGATCGATACCCCGCCGAGCGTGCTCAAAAGGGTTGCCGGACGCTTGCGCCGGCCATGGCGGCGCAGCAAAGGCAATGTTTCCAAACACGTTCACGCCCACGAGCAGGACATCCACCACCGACTGGAAGCTGCCTTCGAGGCATTGCACCGGGAATTCGACAGCCGTGAAAAGGCGCTGGAAAAGAAGCTCGCCCAAGCTGCCGTCACCTACGAAAAGAAAATCCGCCGCACACGCTGGTTGCTGGTGCCAATCAGCCTGCTCGCCGTGCTGAGCCTGGTGTACCTGTTCTACATGATCCAGCTGATGGGATCGGCCATGACCAGCATCTCCACCGATATCACATCCATGAACAGCAGTGTGTCAAGCATGGATCAGAACATGGCGGCGATGAGCGGAGACACCCGCGAAATGGTCTACAGCATTCAACGCATGGATCAATCCATGGGCCACCTTAACTATAGCGTGGGTTCGATGAACCAGCAGATGGGCGCAATGAACCACAACGTCGCCGCCATGAATCGCTCCATCGCGCCAATCGGCGAAGCAGCCCAGCCTATTGGCGGATTCATGGGCGCGATGAAGTCGTTCATGCCGTTCTGAGTGGCGGATGGTGGGCACGCTGCTGGCGCGCCCACACTACTTAGCTCGGGTTCTCGTAGAATATGTAACTGGTTGAATAATCACTGAACTCGAAGTAGACCTTCTTCTCGTCGCCATCCTTCTTATAGTTCTGGTTGAGATCCAGCACGCCATAGCCAAAACGGTATGGCCGTGAAACCGAACTTCCCTGGGTGCTAACGGCCGTCGAGATCTTGTCGATATTGATGAACCGTTTCACCAGCTTATCCCCGGCGTAGACATCGAGCACCCCGTTGGTGCCTGTGTAGTTTTGCAATGCTCTTCCGAGCTTGTTTTGCGTTTCCTGAGTGCAACCGCCTGCCAGCGACAACGCCACCGCCAGCAATACAATGCCTGTCAATCTTTTCACCTGCTCACTCCTCGAATTCACGAACAACATGATGTTCAGACAATATGGGCGCAAAACGCGGATAGTCAACGCTTGGGCTCACCTTTCGCATCGTAGTAGGCGTAGTAGCTCTCCATGATTTCCTTGTGCGCCTCCTCGATGCCATACCAACCATCGATACGCGCCCACTTACCGGGCTCCAAGGCCTTGTATTGCTCGAAGAAGTGCGCAATTTCGTTCAGCAGCGACGGCGGCAAATCATCGATACTGTCAACACGATCATAGTGTGGAGACAGCCCGCGTGCCGGCACGGCCAACACTTTCGTGTCATGGCCGGATTCGTCTTCCATCTTCAGCATACCCAGCGCGCGGCAATTGATGATTACACCACTCAATAGCGGCACCGGCGTAATGACCAGCACATCGATAGGATCACCGTCATCCGACAGGGTATGGGGGATCAAGCCATAATTGGCCGGGTAGTGCAGTGAGGTGCCAAAGAAGCGATCGACGACCAGCGCACCGCTATCCTTATCCAGCTCATATTTTACTGCGCCGCCATCATTGGGTATCTCGATGATGACGTTGAATGTGTCTGGCAGATTCTTCCCTGCACTGATCTTCTCTATATCCACGCTTTTCTCCTTACAATTACAGTTTTTTATAGATTTCGACGCCCTGCTCGACGAACTCCACAGCCTTCTCTTCCATGCCCTTTTTCAGGGCCTCTTCCTCGCTCAGCCCGTGCGACTTGGCATAGTCGCGCACGTCCTGCGAGATTTTCATCGAGCAGAAGTGCGGCCCGCACATGGAACAGAAGTGCGCGACCTTGGCAGAGTCTTTCGGCAAGGTCTCGTCGTGAAACTCCATGGCTCGCTCGGGATCCAGACCCAGATTGAACTGATCTTCCCAGCGGAACTCGAAACGCGCTTTCGACAAGGCATTGTCGCGCAGCTGGGCGCCCGGGTGCCCCTTGGCGAGATCAGCCGCATGGGCCGCGATCTTGTAGGTGATGATGCCATCGCGCACATCCTGCTTGTTCGGCAGCCCCAAGTGCTCCTTCGGTGTGACATAGCAGAGCATCGAGGTACCATACCAGCCGATCTGCGCAGCACCGATCCCCGAGGTGATATGGTCGTATCCCGGTGCGATATCCGTCACCAATGGACCGAGCGTGTAGAAAGGTGCTTCGAAGCAATCCTCCAGCTCCTTGTCCATGTTCTCCTTGATCATCTGCATCGGCACATGACCCGGTCCTTCGATCATCACCTGCACATCGTGTTTCCAGGCGATTTTTGTCAATTCGCCGAGCGTCTCCAGCTCACCAAACTGGGCCGCGTCATTGGCATCGGCCAAGCAACCCGGACGCAACCCATCACCCAGCGAGAAGGAGACATCATAAGCTTTCATGATGTCGCAGATTTCTTCGAAGTGGGTATAGAGGAAATTCTCCTCGTGATGCGCCAGACACCATTTCGCCATGATCGAACCGCCGCGAGAAACAATGCCGGTCACCCGTTCCGCCGTCAGCGGAACGTAACGCAGCAACACGCCAGCGTGGATCGTGAAGTAATCGACCCCCTGCTCCGCCTGTTCGATCAACGTATCGCGAAAAATCTCCCAGGTCAGCGCCTCGGCCTTGCCATCGACTTTCTCCAGCGCCTGATAGATCGGCACCGTACCGATGGGCATCGGAGAGTTGCGCAGAATCCACTCGCGCGTCTCATGAATGTTCTTGCCGGTGGAGAGATCCATCAGCGTGTCGCCACCCCAGCGAGCAGACCAGGCCATCTTCTCCACTTCTTCGACGATCGACGATGACAGCGCCGAATTGCCGATATTGGTGTTGACCTTGACGAGAAAGTTGCGGCCAATGATCACCGGCTCCAGCTCGGGGTGGTTGATATTCGCGGGGATAATCGCGCGTCCCCGGGCCACCTCATCACGCACGAACTCTGGCGTCACCTCGGCGGGAATGCTGGCGCCAAACGACTCGCCGGGATGCTGCTTGAGCAGCTTCTTGTAGCGCGGGTCCTTGCGCAGCTCATCCAGCCTCAGGTTCTCGCGAATCGCAACATACTCCATCTCCGGCGTGATGATGCCCTGCCGTGCATAGTGCATCTGCGTGACGTTGCTGCCAGATTTCGCCCGACGTGGATTGCGGATATGCTCGAAGCGCAGATGCGCCAGCGCAGCATCGCCCTGGCGTTGCGCGCCGAACGTCGATGTTGGACCATCCAGCAGCTCGGTATCACCACGCTCTTCGATCCAGCCGCTACGGACATCAGGGATACCCTTCATCAAGTCGATGCTGACGTCAGGATCGGTAAACGGGCCGGAGGTGTCATAAACGGTGATCGGCGGGTTCTCCTCCTCGCCAAACATCCCCGTCGTCGGGGAACAGGAGATCTCGCGCATGCTGACGCGAATATCGGGCCGGGAGCCCTGTACATAGATCTTGCGGGAATTGGGAAATGGCTTTGTGACTTCGGCCGACAGCCGCGCCGTATTGGCAATGAATTCCTCTGGAATCGCGCTCATGTATTCAACCTCTGGCTAGCGAACAACTGAAAGGAAAGCATGCCAGACGATTGAAAAAACGCTGCAAGCCTCCCTACGCGGGGATCAACCCGATCAGGTTCCAAGGGTATGTCTCAGCCTGAGCAGCATGCTGCGCCCGGCACCCCCGGCTCTGACGCCAACATTAGCACACACACCACGGCGGAGTCTGGATTTCCTGTCACCCATCCGGATATAAGATAACCCTGAAAGGCAGCGCTACTACGTGACAACGACACTGGAACCTGCTGTGATATCGCCTGTCTGAAGCCAGACCACAACTCAAACAGATGAAAGCAGCCATGAGCCACGATCCCGTTGACGCTATCGATGTACACGTCAAAAGCAAGTATCTGCCCGAAGAATCGGCGCCAGAACAGTCGAAATACATCTTTTCGTACACGGTCACCATCTTCAATAGCGGCCAGCGCCCGGCCCGCCTGATGACCCGCCACTGGATCATTACCGACGCCAATGGCCGGGTTCAGGAGGTCGAGGGAGATGGTGTGGTTGGCGAGCAGCCCTACCTGAAGCCGGGCGAAGCCTTTCAATACACCAGCGGAACGATGCTGGAAACACCGGCCGGCACCATGGAAGGCAGCTACCACATGGTAACCGACGACGGTGAACGCTTCACCGCGACGATTCACCCCTTCGCGCTCACCATTCCGCAGATGCTGCACTGAACACGCAGTCCGTCAGCATGTAGGCAATACTCCAGAACCCCATGGCAATCTACGCAATTGGCGATGTTCAAGGCTGTCTGACCGAGCTGCATCAGCTGCTGCGCAAGCTCCGTTTCGACGCAACGATGGATAAGCTCTGGTTCTGTGGCGATCTGGTCAATCGCGGCCCGGCGTCACTGGACACCCTGCGCTTCATCAAGGGGCTTGGCGACAGTGCCATTGCCGTACTCGGCAATCACGACCTGCATCTGCTGGCCGTCGCGACGGGGGCACAATCACTGAAACGCAAAGACACACTGCGAACCATTCTCGATGCACCCGATGCCAGCGAGCTGCTGGAGTGGCTACGGTTCCGGCCGATGCTCCATTACGACAAAGGGTTGCAAACACTACTCGTCCATGCAGGCCTGCCACCGCAATGGTCGGTAAAAAAAGCACGCAAACTGGCGTCCGAAGTCGAAGACTGCCTGCGCCACGGAGACTACCACCATTTTTTCGCACAGATGTACGGCAACAAGCCGGCCCACTGGCGCAACAGCCTCGAAGGCATCGAGCGACTGCGCTTCATTACAAATGCACTGACGCGCATCCGCTACTGCGATGAAAACGGCCGGCTCGATTTCGACAACAAACTCAAACCCGACAGCAGTCACCGGCTCTATCCCTGGTTTCGGGTTCCCGGACGCAGAAGCAGCAACAAGCGAATCATCTTCGGTCACTGGTCCACATTGGGTTTCGTCAATGAAAACAATGTCATTGGTCTGGATACTGGCTGCGTCTGGGGAGGCCAGCTCACGGCCTACCGCCTCGACACGGCCATCGCACATCCGATCAGCATGGTCTGTGCGGGCGCACTGGCCCCAGGCGAGGACTGACCCCAGCCATCCCGGCCCTGCAACTGACGGAACACCCCCACCATGAAACGGAATCTGCTATTGCTGCTTTGCTGTCTCAGCCTGCCCGCGTCAGCGATTGAAGTCACCCTTGGCCAAGGCAGTTTCACCTCCACCGCCTCACTGAAAGGACTGATGAAGGCGGATATCGATCTCAGTACCGTCTCGCTGTCCGTGGCACAACCCGCGACACCGGTCGGCCAACTACCCGTGTTGTGGTCCGCTCGGCTGGAACTGTTTCAGTCCGGCTTCGTCAACCAGGCGACTGATTTCGCCAGCCAACCCGTCAGCACAGACATCCCCCTCCTTGGCAGTAGTATCGATGACCTGGCCGCAACCCTAACACCCATCCCGGTTCCAGCCGACTACCGTGTCTATGGCATCGATTTGGACGTACGACTGGATTGGCCGCTGATCATGAACAACAAGGGCTATATTCGCCTTGGTATCAATAGCGGGCTGACGCTGCCATTCATGGAAACCCGCAACATGGGGCGAGATGCCAATGTGTTTCTTGATCTGTTGGAGACCACCTCAACCAGCATTCGCAGCTACAAACTGGGGCCGGCCATTAGCGTATCGTGGGCGGCTACCCCCGCGATCCGGCTGCAAGGCGAATGGGTCGTGAATATCCAGCGCGGAACGCTGGAGAACGACCTGCTTGGCAGCGGTATCGATATCGAAGGCCGCTATACCCGGTTCGATGCCGGCATCAGAATCCAGCCACGCCAATGGCCACATTACCTACAATGGCTCGAAAATGGCTACTTGCTGGCGGGTTATCGTGCAACACGCTGGGATTATGACAAGGCAAGCTTCAGTTTCCGCCAGGCATCTCTCACGATTCCGGCCATCCTCGATATGGACTTTACCCAGTCGACTATCTATCTCGGGCTCGGCGTGTCATTTCGCTGAGCCTCAACCAAACAGTGCGCGCACCATTTCCCGCACACGCTGGGCACGATCCTGAAGCTGTTCAAACGCCTCGTCGCGCTGTTGCGAGTGGATGCCCAACCGCTCCAGGCGCAGATCCTCCGGCAGGGCTTCAATCGCTGTATCCAGTTCATGCACCAGGGTCACCGCATACCCGGTAAGCTGGGCAATCTCCCAATGTGCCCCAGCATAGGCATAATCGAGGTGATGTTTCATCGCTGTTTCGATCAACCCCGGAAATCCCCAGGCGCGAGCAAGACAACCCCCAACCTGCGCATGATCCGCGCCACAACCATCACGCAATACCTCGGCAAGCGTTAGCATGGGGTTTTCGCAGACTTTGACAAATGCCGCGCCGGTTGGCTCGGGCAGATTATCCGCCATCCATAAAAGACCGAGGTTATGCAGTAGCGCTGCTGTATGGACTGTCCCATCACCCTGCTCACGAAACAAACGAGAGTGGCGCGCCAACAAGCTAGCCGCATCGGCGACCAACAGTGCTGTCGACCAAAAGACATCACTGCGAAACGCCGGGCATTTGGCAGGATCGAACGGTGCCGCAATCGCTATCGAAATGCTGACACTTTTGACCATCGACAGACCCAGCTTGGCACAAGCCGTTTCCAGGCTGCTAATTTCCGTCACTGGCGCAGCCCAGGCCGAGTTCGCCAGAAAAATCAACCGCGCAGCAATGCTCGGAAACTTGGCAATAATCTGCGCCAACTCGCGAAAATCAAGATCATCGTCACTCAATGCCGACAGCAATTCAGGCACCGCCGCCGGGAGTACCGTCAACTGGCTGGAAGCATCGATCAAGTCACAGGGATGCGGCGCTACCGCTGTAGCAAGTATTGTGTTTGTCATCATTTATTCCTTTAGTCCGTCGCGCAGGCTGCGTCGCGTAAAAAATCCTGCTGGGCCAGTGCCGGAATATCGGCAGCCGGCACTGGTTCACTGAAAAAGTATCCCTGAACAGTGTCGCAATTAAGTCCACGCAAATAGATCATCTGCTCCCCATGCTCGACCCCTTCGACGACCACCTCCATGCCAAGTGCCTGCGCCATGCCAACGATGGTAGCGATAATTACCGCGTGCTCATTCTTGTCGAGCATGTCACGCACAAACTCCTTGTCGATTTTGAGGCAATCGAGCGGCAATTTTTTCAGGGAGCTCAAGGAGGAATACCCCGTACCAAAATCATCGATGGCAATTCTGACACCCAGCGCCTTGATGCGACGAAAAATCTCAACGCTTTCTCCTCCCGTCTGCATCACGCCTTCGGTTACTTCCAGCTCTATCCGCGAGGCTGGCAGCGCGTACTGGGCAAGGGCCGCCTTGACCGTATTCACAAGATCCGGCGAGCGGAAATGTGATCCTGAGATATTCACCGAGACACGAAACTCAGGTAGACCGGCATCGATCCACTCCCTCGCCTGTCGACAAGCGGTTTCGATTACCCAGTCACCCAGCTCGTTGATGATGCCAATCCGTTCTGCCACCTCGATGAACTCATCCGGTCGCACCAAGCCTCGTTCAGGATGGTGCCAACGAATGAGTGCCTCGACACCCGTTAATTCGCCACTGTGCAGTGAGATCTGTGGCTGATAGACAAGCGCAAACTGCTGTTTCTCAATCGCCTCCCGCAAATCATGTTCCAACGACAACCGGCGCTCAGCAGCAACTGTCAGGTCATGCGTAAAAAAGGCGACGCTATCCTTGCCACCGTGTTTTGCCGCATACATCGCAGTGTCCGCTGCCTGAAGAATGGCTTCCTGAGTACCACCATCACGTGGAAACACAGCAACACCAATACTCCCACGAAGGCGCAGGGTGTAGTCGCAAACCTCCAGTGGCTTGCCGATCTCATGCAAACAGCGTTGAGCAACACTGGCGGCCTGTTGCTGATCATGGATATCCTCCAGAATCATGCAGAATTCATCACCGCCGAAACGGGCCACCAGATCCTCGTTACGTACCGATGCGGCAAGCCTATGACCAACGGCCTGAAGCACAATATCTCCCGCATCGTGCCCAAAACCGTCGTTGATATCCTTGAAACCATCCAGATCAAGAAACAGCACGCTGAACGATGCCCGACTTCTACGTGCACGCGAAATCGCCTCCAGCAAACGCCGCTGGAACTGTGAGCGGTTGGCCAGTCCCGTCAACTCATCTTCGAAGGCCAGCTTCTGAATGTGCTGCTGCGACTTTTTCAGCTCGGTGGTATCGCGCAGGGTGATCAGGCACCGGGTCGGTTCCCCGTTCTCCGTAGCCAGCACCAGCACGGACAGTTGGGCACAGTACCTCTCACCACTGCTGCGCTTCCCCTCAAACTCATAATCCCACTGCTGCCCACGACCACCTGCCGTGTCTGCGCTGCACCCCGGCATCAGGGAAAAAATCGAAGTGCCGGTGATCTCTTCCGCCGGAACTCCGATGATGCGGGAAAATGATTTATTGCACGAAAATACCCGCCAGTCGCGATCAGTGACGCAGATGCCATCACTGATCTGGTCGAGCAAGGCGCGCGAGCGAATCACATAATTCCCGAGCATCCAGAATAGCAAGCCCCCGAACACGGTTCCGAGAACGATCAGGAAAAACAGTATCCCGGCAGACAAATGCTGACCGACTACCGGGGCATCCGGCAGCAGTCCGGAGATCCAATCAGCTTGGGTCAGCGCAGCGAACCCTAGCAACAGCTCCGCAACGATCAATACCAAAAAACCAGCCTTCAGACGCGACCACAGCGGCCACGTCTCCTCATCCGCGGGGAAACCAGAAATGAGTTTGTCCTGTCCTTGCACGTCGACTCCACCCTTTATTATTGTTGTTCTCTGACTGGTCAGCCCACGCCCAAATGCGTGCCATCCACACAGTTACAGCGGCTGCTGAGCTCGTACCGAGTCGTCACGTTTTATTGTTTTCGAGGTAGCTATCGGCCGGAGGTGGGCTAGCATGAGCGGAAATCGCCATGCCTCATCAGCTTTGTGACCACTTGACGACAATATGTGTCGGCAAGGCAGGTTGTGAAAATGCGCGGGCATTACAGGCGATTGAACAAATCGGCGCGTTCATCCTCCAAGCAGGTATCGCCCCCGACACTTGCCGAACCGATGATCCTGCCAACACGACGACTCAAGCTGAGTGCGCTACTGATTTTGGCAACTGCAGTCGCCGCCAGCCCGTCACCTCAAACTCTCAGCCTATGGTGGGCCCTGGGCCAGGGGATGATGACAGTAACAATCGCTGATGCACTGGCCCTGCTGATCCGGCGATATGCCAAACCGCTTCTGTTCGGCTCTCCGCTCGGACTATGGCGACGGCGCAATATCACCGCAGGAAAGACTGAATAGTGATTTGAACTGCTTCTGTGCGGTACTATCGCCGCCTACCTCAACCGGAAGCTCTTCTCACATCATGAAACGAGTCACAGTGATCGGCGCCGGCTTCGGCGGTTTGACAGCAGCACGCAAGCTCCGGCTCAGCGACAAATCGCTGGAAATCACGCTGGTAGCCCCCAAGCCAGAGTTCATCTATCTACCCAGCCTGATCTGGATTCCATCCGGGCGTCGCAGTCCTGAAGATGTCACCATCGACCTGCATCACTTCTTCGACAAATACAACATTCAGTATCACCAGGGCGCTGCCACCGGCCTGGAAGATTTTGGCCGCACCCTGATCACCGACCACGGCAAGGTAGAAAACGATGCCCTGCTGATCGCATCAGGCGGTCGCTTCCTGAAAAAGCTGCCAGGCATCGAGCATGCGATCACGCCCTGCGAAGGTATTCCTGCGGCAGTCGAAATCCGCGATCGCCTCCAATCGATGAAGGGTGGAACCATTGCAATAGGTTTCGCCGGCAACCCGAAAGAACCTTCAGCCATGCGCGGTGGCCCCATGTTCGAGTTTCTGTTCGGCATCGACACGCAACTGCGCCAGGAAAAGCGGCGCGGGCATTTCAAGCTGGTTTTCTTTACCCCCGCGGCAAAACCAGGCGCACGCCTTGGGCCTCAGGCGGTCGATGGTCTGTTGCGGGAGATGGAAAAACGCGATATCGAGACCCATCTGGGTCACAAGATGAAAGGCTTCACGAAAAACAGCGTCATTACCGAAGCTGGCGAATTCGAAGCCAACCTGATTCTGTTCATGCCGGGAATGACGGGTAACACCTGGTTCGATAATACCGACCTGCCCCGCTCACCCGGCGGCATGCTCAAAGCCGACCAATACTGTCGGGTCGAGGGCTGGGACAAGATCTACGTCTCTGGCGATTCTGGCAGCTTCCCTGGCCCGGAGTGGAAACCAAAGCAGGCACATATGGCGGACCTGCAATCCACCGCCGCCGTTGCCAATATATTGCGCGAGCTGGATGGCCTGCCACCTGAGCAAACCTTCCGCAACGAGTTGATCTGCATTGTCGATACCAATCGTAGCGGCATGCTGGTGACCCGCACGGAAAAAACCAATCTCGTACTGCCATCATTCATCGCATTTCACTGGATGAAACGCGCCTTCGAATGGTGGTATCTGCGCGAATTCAAATAATTCAGGTAACTACTCAGCGCCCCAGCCCGCTGCGCGGGCACACATCGAAAAGTAACGAAATGATACTGAGTCAGCCATTCAATAGCCACTCGGCCACTTGGTTTTCTTTCCCCTTCACACGCGCCGCTGTCGGGCGCGACTGGAGGGGACAACCGGCCATGGATGGCCGGTTGAAGCTTGCGCGGCAGGAAGCCGCTCAAGCTGACCCCGGAAGGCGTGCCCGGCAGCGGAATCAAGCGTGTGTTGGGGCGTCCTTTTTTGGGTTCCGTTTTTTGGACGAGCAAAAAATGGAACTCGCGCTGTGCGAGAATGCGTTGGAAGAATCGTGACGGTGATGAGCGCGAAACCGATACCACCTTGCTTGATATAAATAGTGAGGACAACAAGTGGAAGATCAGGTTTGTTGGCCTCAGCACTTGGAAAGAATGGTGGCATTGTTTCGTGGCCAATCAAGCTTTGCTGCTTCCGCCCCGGCCCTCTACCACGGCCCCGAGTACCTTTTTGTCAACAGCAACAAAAAGGTACCAAAAAATGCCGCCCCGATTCCCCGCTAATTCCTGCGCTTCTCGGCCCAGCCGGGGGTCGGCCGACACGTCCCTTCGTGACGGCCGACGCAGGCCATCCATGGCCTGCCCCTTCAGGCTGATCCCGGCTGCGCCTGCGATGCTCGGGCGGGCAAAGGGGAAATGAGGTTGCCACGCGACCAGTTTGGTGGGAAGTTACTTGGAAGCTTACCCCCTGTGTGCGCCAACTCTGCGTTGGAAGTGCTCATTTACACTTGTAAACGCGGCTTTGGCTTCCTGCGTCGCTCTACCTCCTCCATCCCTGGAGTCGTCGGCTTTGGCTTCCTGCGTCGCTCTACCTCCTCCATCCCTGGAGTCGTCCGCGCTTCCGCCTTGATTTGACGTAAAACGGGGGCAAGCTGAGCAGTTACGGAGCTATGCTGAGTAGTCTAATTCAGGCGCGTTCCCGGCAGTAACGCTCGCCTTCATACCGCAAGCGCTCCGCCCCCCCCTACCGGCTGTCCCCACTTTTCAACCGCCTGGTTGGAACGATTCCACGTCGACGCTGATCCACTCCCGCTACTACAGACCAGGGAGAACCATTTCATTCAAATCCCCCGCTGATCCATAGTTGAATGCTGCGCAACGAGCACGGTCGCTATGATGCTGTGCCCCCGCTGAAGTCATAACAAGAACAACAATAAAATGCGCAGACAGCAAGGACTCACCCTGATCGAACTCCTGACAACGATGTCCATCGTTGCCATTCTCGCCGTGGTTGCTATTCCCAGCTTCAAGACGATGACTGGCCAGAACCGCATGGTCCAAAGCCTGAACGATCTGGTCGCCGATCTCCAATATGCGCGCAGCGAAGCGATCAAGCGAGGCCGTGACGTGATCGTCTGCCCGGCAAACAGACAGTTCAACAACTGCAGAAACAGTAGTGACTGGAGCAATGGCTGGATTGTCCGCGATCCCGGCGACAGCAGCGTCACGCCCGCGATTGCGGCCAAGGTTCTCCGCATTCATGAAGCATTGCCGGATGGCGACTCGATGATGGAAACAGACCGGCGCAGCGGAGATGCTGCCGGGCACATTGCCTTCAACCGCAACGGTTTTTCCAGCAATGCTCGAACCATTCAGATCTGCCCGCCGGATAATAGCGCCAGCGCGGCACGCGCAGTCGTCATTTCCAGCACTGGCCATATCCGCACCGGCTACGACAGTAACGACAACGGCATTGTCGAAACCGGTAGCGGCGACGATATCGCCTGCGAGTCATAGTCATGCAGCAACCACCACTCACCACCATGCAACGGGGATTCACGCTCATCGAGGTGCTGATCGCGCTTGTCATCAGCGCCATCGGCCTGCTCGGCATTGCCGGGATGCAGATGTTCTCCATCAACAACACCAGCGCCTCGAACGTGCGCGCAGTGGCCGCCATCGAAGCAGCCAACCTGGTTTCCCGCATGAAGGGGAATCCAGACTACTGGCAAAGCGTCAGCGACAATTTTGCCATCCGCGTGGTCACTGCCGGTGGTGATGTTCAGATCGAGGATATCGACGCGACTACCAACAATGCAGGTGAAACCCTGAACGCACAAAACGCTGACTGTACTGTCGATGGCGCTTGCGACACCGCAGCCAAGGTCGCCGCTTACGACCTCATGCGCTGGAAGGCAAGGCTGGATACCCGCCTGCCGAATGCGGAAGTGAGCATCACGCGAATCAAGCCCAACGAGAGTCCGCGCTTCCCCATCTTGAGCATCGATATCAGCTGGCAGGAAAAGGTATCGGCACAGAATCTGCGGATGAAAGGCAGCTACTACAGCAGCAAGAACAGCAACGATACGCTGGCCAACAACATCCGCACTCTCAGCTATCGCATGGCGGTGCAGCCATGAAAACACAGCAACGCCTACACACGACGCAGGCGGGTTTTGGCCTCGTCGAGCTGATGATCTCGATGCTGATTGGCCTGTTCCTGCTGGGCGGCATGATGACGGTCTTCATCACCAACAAACAGGCTTATCGCTACCAGCAATCACAAGGCAGCCAGCACGATCATGAGCGCCTGGCAACGGTGTTGTTTGGCCATGTGTTACGTCAGGCAGGTCATACACCAATGAACCTGGATGCCCTGGCCGGCAAAGCGGTGGCGCTGCCAGCCGATGCAACCTTCACCACTCCCGGCCAGGCGATAACCGGCAGTAGCGCAACGCATAGCGTCAGCTACAAGATCAAGACCGGCACTGTCACCGAAACCTTCGACAACGACTCCGTCACGATCCGCTACATCGGCGACAGCGGACTGGTCAGCTGCCTCGGACAGGATGTGGCGCTGAATGAAACGCGGACCGAAACCTTTGCACTGAGCAACAACGTGCTGCGCTGTAGCAGCAACGATGGTAGCAGTACCGACACGGTCGATCTGATCGGCGATATTCATGCACCACAGGAGCAACAGCTCAAGGTGCTTGGTCTGCGCATTCTCTATGGGATCGACAGTGACAACAACGGCTCCATCGATCTCTACAAGCGGGCCGCCGACGTGGCCGACTGGACCACCATCAGCGCCATTGACATGGAGATCACCTTCCAGTCTGGCCTGCGACGACCCCAAACGACGCATTTCACCACCAACCTGCCCAACGTGAATGGTTTCATCTGACATGAACAGGCCCAACAACACATCCTGCCACCGCGGCCAGCGACAATCCGGCATCGTGCTGATGGCAACGCTGGTCATGCTTGTCGTCATGAGCCTGCTGGTCACGAGCATGCTGGGTAAGGTAACGCTACAGGAAAAAATATCCGGCAATCTGCGGGCCAAGATCCACACATTCGAAGTTGCCAACTCCGCGGTCAAACGGCAATGGACCTGGGACGGCCTGATCAATGATCTGACCGGATCGGAAACACCGCTGGCGGCAAGAACACGAGAATTCGACACCGACTACGCCGATCTCGATGGTGACGACAACAAGGACATCAATATGCCGGTGGAAGTTTCCACCTGCTATGCCGGTGAGGTGCAAGGCGCCGGCCTTGGCCTCGACGCCAATATTTCGGCAAACAACCAGACCGCGGTGTATCACCAGTTCAAGGTCGCCGGCAAGGCCACCCTGCCAAGCTACAGCGCCAAATCCAACGTGGAAGTCGGCGGCTACCTGATCCTACCCAAGGCGGATATCGCCCCCAACTGTGCATTCTGACCATGAAAAACTTCTTCAGAACATTCAAGCTAAAACCGTTGCAACGCAACTTTTACTTGTTGGCCGGTCTGCTCTGCATCAGTCTGCCGGCAGCACATGCTGATGACATTGAAGCCCTGGTTTCCGCGCCCAAGGAGGCAAATATCCTCTTCGTGCTCGATGTATCCGGCAGCATGGGATGGTATGGCCGGCTCGATCAGATGAAACAGGCCATCGACACTCTGATCGACAGCCAGACCAACAACCCCAATATCGGCTTCACCTATTTCGGTGGCCCCAACGGCAGTGGCATCAAGTGGCCAGTGGCGGCAATCGACAGCGATGCGCACGATCTCGACCCCAAGATCCCCCAGGGCACGACAAATGGCCAGGTCATCAAATACATGGCCAATGCGCTGACTGCCGGGGGCTGGACACCCACTACGGATGCCTTACTGGAAGCGGCTCTCTATTTCCGCGGCGAGCGTCCGTTTGCAGGCAGTCAGGATGTCTTCGGCACTTGGGACACCTCCGCAAACCCACCGCAATACACAAGAGGAACAACCAATAGCAACCCACAACGAAAGGACGGAAGGCGCGCAGCCAATCCGATCACACTTGATGACGGCAAGCCTAAAAAATACAAATCGCCCATTCAGGAGTGTCAGGCGAACGCCATCGTGCTGCTGTCGGACGGCGCACCAACAAAAAACACCGCCAATGGTCAAGTGAGGACGCTGATTGCCCAAGCCACCGGCCAAAACAGCTACAGCTGTGAGTCGACGTCTGGCCTGCCCAGCAACGGTAGATGCGCACCTGACCTGGCACGCTTTCTGTTCGAGAACGATCAGGTTCAGGGCGTTCCCAACTCCAATGTACGTACCTATACCATCGGCTTTCACCTCGACCGGGATAGCAGAGCCACGCGTTTCCTGCGCAAGGTGGCCGACTACGGCGGCGGCGAGGCCTATTCGGCCAATAACGCCAACAGTCTCGTAACTGCAATCGATGAAATTCTAGCCGACGTCGCCCGCCAGAGCAGAACCTTTACCGGCATCAGCACCAGTGTGCAACGCAATACCCTGAAAACGTCCAACAAATCGTTTTTGCCCATGTTTCAGCCCAGCCAGCACGCGGCATGGGAAGGGAATATCAAGGGCTACTTTCTGAACAATGGGGTGCTGGTCGATCTGACTGGCGAAGCGGCAATCGACACGGCTGATTCAGGCACCGGGTTTAAGACCACGGCAAGAAGCTTCTGGACGACGGCCCCCGATGGCGGAGACTTGCTGTTGGGCGGCCTGCGCGGTCGGCTTGATCCCGACAATCGAAAAATTTACGTTATCACCGATCCCGATCCAGATAAGAACAGTGATGTCGATCTGGCGGATGGTAGCCACAATCTGAAAACGTCCAACAGCGCGTTCTCGCGATCTAACCGACGCAATGCGGCGAAACTGCTGGGGTTGCCAGCTGGCGCCAGTTACAGCGACGTCGAGCAAACGATCAGCTGGCTGCGCAGTGCACGCATGGGGGATCCTCTCCACGCACCACCGGTAATGATCGACTATGGTGGCAATACCGGTGAGATTCTCTTTGTCGCGACCAATCAGGGCTATCTCCACGCCTTCGACGTGAACGCTCCTGACGCGCTCAACGACACCACCGGCGGCGAGGAGCTGTTCGCCTTCATGCCTTATGAGCATCTGTCCAAGCAGGCCCGCGCCCGCAGCAATCCGATATCGGATGATCATGTCTATGGCAATGACGGCGAGCTGAGATTCTGGGTTCGTGATCTTGACGGCAATGGCCAAATCAATGGCAATGACAAAGTCTATCTATTCTTTGGTATGCGCCGCGGCGGCTCAGCCTACTACGGCATGGATGTCACCGACCCCAACTCACCCAAGGTAATGTGGCGCATCAAGGCCGGCGACACCGGTTTCAGCAAACTGGGACAAAGCTGGTCGGCGCCAGCCATCGTCAATGTCAAAGACAGCACCAATGACACTCGAACAGTACTGATCTTCGGCGGCGGCTATGACACCGCCCATGATCTGCGCGATCAAAGCCGCAACAGCGACGGCGACGGCAGTGGCGTGGGCATCTACATCGTCGATCCTATAACCGGCGCACGCCTGAACTCGATCGGTACCGGTGATGCCTTCAAGGTATCGGAGGCAGAGATGAAATACGCCATTCCATCTGAAATTCGTGTCGTGGACACCGATGCCAACGGCTTCGCCGATCGCATGTATTTTGCCGACATGGGCGGTAACCTGTGGCGCGTGGATATCGACGAGGACGGCGATATCGATGATGCTTCGACCCTGCAACCCTATCGGTTGGCCACATTGGGAGGATCAGGTGCCAACGGCAACCGGCGCTTCTACTACCCCCCGGCGGTTGCATGGATTCATCACAATCAACAAAAGAAACTGGCCATTGCCATTGGCTCCGGCTACCGGGCGCATCCGCTGAACAGCACGATCAGTGACAGAATGTACGTGATCTTCGACGAAAATGCCGTCACCGGCGCCCCCGACAGTACACCTGATGTGTTGTCCGAATCCGATTTCCTCGATGTCACCGATAATTTGATCCAGGAGGGAGACACGATCGAAGCCAGAACAACGGCGCTTGACGCGCTCAACGCCGCCAGCGGCTGGTATATCCGTCTCGACAGCGGCGAGAAATCACTCTCCAGCCCGGTGATTTTCGAGAACAAGCTGCTGTTTACCACCTTCTCCCAGGGGGAGTCGGTGCTATGCGGACTCAATGGCACCCAAAACCGCTATTACCTGATCAATCTCGTGGACGGCACACCGGTTGAGACGCTGCGCAATCCGGAAAGAAACAACCACAACCGCTCTACGATTCTCCAGGATCAGGTTCACGCCATCGCGCCCAAACCACAGGTGATCTATTACGACAGAAAGATCGACCCAGAAGACGAAGACAAAGGTAACCAGGGGTGCGCCAGCTTCATGAGCGGTCTGAGCAGCACAGGAGAAAGTTGTGCCGACCCGAACAAGATCTATTGGCGGGAAACCGATTGACAGCAACCACAGGGAATCTGCAATGAACAATTACAATAAAAACAACAAAGGCTTTACCCTCGTCGAAATGATGATCGCGATCGGCATCATCGCGATATTGGCGTCGATTGCCTATCCCTCTTACGTCGGCAACGTCAAAAAATCGCGCCGGGTGGAAGCACAGTCGGCGCTACAGCAGATCGCAACGCTGCAAGAACAGTATTTTTCGGAAACCGGGTCATACACAAAGAATCTGACCGAGCTGGGGTTGAAACGTGCTAAATGGAACCTTACCGAGAATGGCTACTATCGAATTCGTGTGCTCCGACCTGGAACCGCATGCCCAATTAGCAGCTGTTTCCGACTCGTAGCCCAGCCCCGGAATGAACAAGCCTCTGATCTTTGGTGGTTCCGATTGGATTCAAATGGTCGCAAGTTCAAGCGTGAAGGCGACAGTGGCCCTTGGAAAGCTGGTACCTGGGATATCTGATTACCCTGACTGCAATTGCTTGGCCCAGGACTCCATCGCCGAATTGGCCATTGGCATTGGGGCTTCCATGAAGCTGATGACAAAATCGTTCTGACGCTCGACAACGCCAATCGAGCGCGGGCGAACGGCCATCACTTCCGGGCCGGGGATCGCCAGACCGAAGCAGAAAACAATATCCTGTGCATCAAGGATTGTATCGTCGATATAACCGTCGGCCAGGCTGCTGGTATGTGCGTAGTGATCAAATACCGCGATAAAACGCGCAACCGGGTGCGACTCGATCTGTCGCCTGAAGTGATCAATGATCTCATCGACGGATTTTTTTGAAGTTTCGGCCTTGCCCACTTCCAGCGAATAGACAGGGTATTTCTCCATCAGCAGCGTCTGGTTCATGCAGTCTCTTTCCGACAATCAACAGTGATCTTGCAGTGTAGTCAGCAGACAAACTGACGACATTGAAGATACGCAATTGACGGGGCTTCAGGACTCGAGCAGCCTTTCCAGGTTCGGTACATCACAGGTAAAGCGGTTTACCGTCGTTTCAACGATCAAACCCTTGCGCTTGAAGTCCGCAATCGTCCGGCTGGCGGTTTCGGTGGTGATGCCCAACATGGCCCCCATGTCTTCTCGTCCGAACAACATACATTCACTGCTGTCTTCATCACGCACCAAGCGCAGCAACAAACGCGCGACTCGCTGTTTTGCCGAGCCGGTAGACAGCTCGGTCACCCAGGCGTCAGCCTCGGTCAGGGCTTTTTGCCAGCGCAGCATCAAGTCGTGATGTAAGCGGGGGTTGTCTATCGACAGCTCATTGACTGCCTTGGCAGGATAGCGACACAGCTCGGTCGGCTGAAGCGCAATGGCGTCATGCTGATAACGGTCTTCCAGCAATATCTCCAGTCCGACAACGTCCGTGCTGCGCAGTAACCTGACGATGCGCTGTGCGCCATCTGGTAAATACTGGACAAGCTTAACCAGCCCGCTGCGAATCGTGAACATACTGCTGCCAGTGTCACCCGCCGCATAGAGCAACGCTCCCGGCTGCAAGACAAACTGCTCAACGGGCCGATGCAAACGGGCGAAATCCGCTTCATTCAGGCCAGCAAACAGAACTGTGTTCCGCAATGAACACTCGCGACAGTCTGCAACGCCCTGCCATGCGTCTGCCTCGCCGATTTTCAGAATCTTCTGATCCACTCGTATCAAACCCGGATGCCACTGTCAGCTTCCTAGGTTACGTGAGTTTCCAGATGCGCTCAAACCCTGATTCGCGAGGGTTTTTGGCTCGGCTACGGTAGCGCAGAGTCAGTGCGCATGGGACTCCGGTTCAGGCAGTGGCTTGCCTTCAATCACCGCCGCTGCCGCGGCCAGTGGATCCGTTGCCGAGGTGCGGACGACACGGATATTACGCATCGCCATCTTGTTGACAAAACCATCACCACAGCCAGCAGTAATCAGCACATCCGCAACATCGAGCGGATGCGGACCACCCTGCCAGGCGTGCATTGACATTTCCTTGGGCAGATCCAGGCGTTCCAGCTCCTGAGGCATACCCGCGTCATTCACCTCATAAATAAGGAATCTGCGAGTTTTACCAGCGTGTCCGGTGATGGTACGGAAATTCTGACTTGTAACAGCAACCTTCATCTTCTCAACCTCATATAGAGATCACTCGGGGACACAAATCTTCTTTGCCAGGACAGCCCGGGTGGTTCTGGCCACGAGGAACCCAACCACTGCCGTCACCAGAATCAGGAAGAACAGCGCGAAATAGCGGTAGATAGTGCCGCCGAGTTGTTCATGCATGACCCAGCTGGCAATGGTAATCGCCGCCAGCGGGAAGGAGTATGCCCACCAGGAGAGGAAAAACGGCAGACGCGCCAACCGCTTGACCTGGGTCAGCAGAAACAGGCTGAAGAACAGCGCCAGGTAGTAGAGCAAGCGTCCCATCTCATCGACACCACCAGTCAGCTTGACCCAGGAGAGAAACCCCACCGCCGGTGGCGCAATCAGGATGAACAGTGTTGGTTCGAGCTTGGCCGGCAGCGGATCATGAAACAGCACCCGGTTGAATACCAGGGTCAGCAGCACGATCCAGAACAGCATACCAATGCTAAAGAAAAACCAGGAGATCTCATGGTAACCAAAGCCAACCCCGGCAATCGGTACCAGCACGTTCCCGACAGCAGGAATAAACCATGCCGGATTGATATGCACGACCTTGTAGTGAGGATGGTTGACCCATGAATTGAGAATATAAAGCATCAAGACAAAGTGCAGCGCAGCCCCCAGCCGCCAGCTAATAGCGGACAGCATTGGCGCATGGTGCTGACCGGCGATGGACAACAGCAGCATGCCAATGGAGATGGCCGGAAAAAAAGAGAGCTTGACCGGGTGTGCCAGCTCGGCGCGTACCGCATCAGGATGACGCCACAGCTTGATACCATAGATGGCTACCAGCACAACGAACACCAGCAGCGTCACCAAGAACAACACATGGCCAATCGTGCCGGTAAGCGCTGTCATCGCGGCGGTCTTTTCCCAGGCGATCGTCAACCCGGCCAAGCCCATGACCATTGCAAAAAAAGAGACGGGAAACTCGCGCAGCCGCAGGTTTTCAGGTGCGATGTCACTCATCAGTCATTACTCCAGTGAACCATATGATCATAGTATGGCGCAGCGTAGGAGCTTTCACCCAGGCGTAACAATGCGAAATCGCAACCCAACTTCACGCACTGGCGTATAATTGCCGCCCAACTACCCATGGGGGATGAAGTGACCATCTACCTGACCCTGGCTGGCAGCTGGCTACTGTTCTTCGCTATCCATTCGATTACAGCATCGAACAGCTTCAAAGCACGCATAGCCGCATGTTGCCCACTGCTGGCACAACGCTATCGACTCTATTACAACCTGTTCGCCAGCATCACCGTGCTGATCCCTTTGGCGATCGCTGTGCTCCACCCTGGCCCGATGCTGTGGCAGTGGTCCGGGCTATGGCAATGGACGATGAACCTACTGGCCATGCTGGCGATCATCGGCTTCCTCGCCAGCAGCAAGCACTATGACATGGCGGCGTTTCTCGGTTTGCGTGAAGGTAGCGGCAACATTGGGATCGCAGATGAACCGTTCACACTCTCACCATTCCATCGTTTCGTCCGCCATCCGTGGTACCTCTTCGGCCTGATCCTCATCTGGACACGCGACATGCCGTTGAGCTGGTTCATCACCTGTATCCTGGCCACACTCTATTTCATCATTGGCAGCCGCTGGGAAGAAAACAAACTGATTGCCGAATACGGAGAAGACTACCGACGATACCGAGAGCATGTCCCTGGCTTGATTCCTTTACCGTGGAAATACCTCCGCAAACATGACATCGAAACCCTAACCGGAAAAGGACAATGAATTCGCGCCCGATCCAGTTCTTGAACAAATATGACTTCGATGGTTACAGCGAAATCATCGACGTCAGATCCCCCGCGGAGTTTGCCGAGGACCACGTCCCCGGTGCAATCAACTGCTATGTACTAAACAACGAACAACGCGCAGAGGTTGGCACACTCTACAAACAGGTCAGCCCATTCGAAGCCAAAAAGCTCGGCGCAGCGCTGATCTCAAAGAACATCGGCCACTGGCTCGAAACCTATTTTCATGACAAACCCAAAGACTATCGTCCGCTAGTCTATTGCTGGCGAGGCGGTCAGCGGTCTGGCGCGCTCGCAACCATTCTTTCACGTATCGGCTGGGAAACAACGCTGATCGAAGGGGGATATAAGAAATACCGCCAGTGGGTCCGGGAAACAATAGAAGACATTGCCCCCCGGCTCCAACTCATCATCCTCGCCGGCCTGACAGGAACAGGAAAAACAGAGCTACTTCGCCAACTGGAAGATCAAGGCGAACAGGTAATCGACCTCGAAGGCATGGCCAACCACCGCGGCTCCCTCCTCGGCGCCGATCCCGATACGCCACAACCCGCACAGAAATATTTCGAATCACTGCTCTGTGAAAAGCTCCGCATGTTCGACACAGAAAAAATCGTCTGGGTTGAAGCCGAGAGCATAAAGATCGGCAACATTCACTGCCCACCGCCACTGTGGCAAAGAATGAAAACCGCACCAGCCATTGAAGTCACCGCACCAATAAACGAACGGGTTCAATACCTATTGAGACAATATAAGCACTTCACAAGTAACCCAGACAATCTGATGAAAAAGCTCAACTATCTAAAAGACCGACTCGGCAATGAGACCTTGACCCACTGGCAAACACTGATCGACAAAGGTGACTGGACGACCTTCGTAAAACAGCTCCTCGAAACCCACTACGATCCGACCTATCACCGCTCAATAAAAATGAACGAACGGAAAATCGTCAGCAGCATCGCAATAGAATCACTTGAAGAAGTTTGCATAGACAAAACGACAAATCAGTTGCAGGAACATGCACGACGCAATATACAAAACGCATAAGAGAGCACATCTACCGTGCCGCGGCACTCATAGACACACTTGAGTCAGTACGCAGCTTCCGTGACAAAATCACGCTTCATACAGTACAAAGACAAAAGGGGCATGGCACCGTAGAATCAATGCCATGCCCCTTTTCTGAGGCACAATCAGGAATAGCTAACATTCCGGGCAACGTATGTCCCGCCACCACTCGAACAACGATTAAGCTACCCTTTTAGTCAACACCTGATCAACCGCGCTGCTGACCTGTCACAACATGCGGTAGTCGCCTGGAGACAAAACCTCCAGCCGCTAGAAGAATCGCAAACAGCGCTGGCAACCCCATGGAGCCACCGCCACTACTGCTCGCAGAGACACCACTGTCCGTCTCTACGACATCGAGCACCTCCTTGGTTTCAGTATCCTGCGCGACATTGCTCGGCGTACCGGAACCCGAAGCTGTTCCATCCCCACCATCTGCTGCCTTCGCTATCACAATATCCCCCACAGACCCAACGATGAGATCCGCGTCGCCTGCGTTCTTCGCAAATTCACCGGAAGCCAACGCCACATCGGGGTTCTCAACACCAGTATCAAGAGGGAAAGTCTTCGGATCAACAAGGTTACTTACTTTCGGATCGACATCGGCACCAAACAGCGAAATACCATAATACGTCTGCTCCGCCGTGAGCCCAAGATCGGCCACGGAGACGAATGCAACCCCCATGGGCTCAACATCCACCTTTCTTTCGATTAAATAACCGTGAGGGGCCGCATTCTTATTGGACAAAAAGGCATACCGCTTCGTGGAAATATATCTGCCATCCGTAACCAACCCGTAGCGAATCGCAGATGAATCAGCATACTCACTTGGCTGAACCATTACCAACGGACCATAAGCCTTGGGGTTGCCATCTTTGTCCAACTCCGTAATCGCAGCAATCTTCACGTGATTATTGCCATGTTTCTCCACTACCGCGAAACCCGTCTTGTTCATCGCATCTGCTTTTGCAATCAGTCCATTGTTGAAAACAAGATCAACACGTTCAATATTCTTGATCGATGATTGGCGCTCAGCATTCGCAAATAAATCCAATGACCCAATATTAATCACATCACTGCTGATAACTGCACCATAGTCACAGTCACCCGTTGTCTCATTGCCTGGATAGGAGGCTTGAAAACTGAAATCATCACCCTCCCCCATCGTCTCGGCAAAAACAGCGCATGGCTTGCCAGTGGCCACGGAGTTTGCGACTCGACGGATAACAACGGCATCAGGTTTCACCTTGTCATAAGGCAGCAGTTCTCCACCCACATTGATGGACTTGAGAATTACTTCCTGGCCAACCCCCCATTGATAATTCTTCCCATCAAAAGCATATGGAGTGGTCATCGGGGTAGCGGCACGAAGTTCCGTAACGATCTCCGTCACCTCCCCCTTGGCAAGTGCGGCAGACGAGAGCGATGCAATCAGTGGCAGCAAGACCAAGCCAGCATTCCGTTTCAACAAAGTCATAACAGCAGGTTCCATTCCAGATTCGAGGCGGATTATTTTAAGGCAGACTAGCGACAGCGGTCTGAGAACAGGACCTCACTATCCGAGATGGGCTACGGAGCTTGGGTCGAAAGATGGGTTCTGCTGCACCGTATCTGCGGGCGATATCACAGTCAGGCAAGAGTGCGTACTCAACAGCTCAGGACGACCTGTTGAGTACCAAGCAAGTCGATCAGAAGCGGATACCGACCTTTGCGCTGTAGGTTGAGTAGTCGCCGGTCTTGTCCGCTTCGAGGACGAGGTTGACGCCCAGGTTGATGTTCAGACCGACATAGACGCGGTTCAGTTCGGGTTTTTCTGTCTTCAGCGTGGTGGCGTCGACGGCTTCTACCTCGCTGTAGATGCGCCCGACGCCGGCATAGGGTGTCAGCATGGCGAAGCCTTTGGAGATGGTGAGTTCTATGCTCTTGTTGCTGAGGTCGATTTCATCGACACCTTCCATCTTGCTATAGCCGAGGCGCAGGGCGACCGCTGGTGTTGCGATACCACCAGGGACAAAAGCATACTTCAGCTCACCGCCCCATATCTTGATGTCGGAGTTTGGCACGCCAGTGTAGAACGCACCCACATCGACATTCAGCGGTAGCCCCTTCTGCACATGCAAACGTGGAACCGGCAGGGTACTCAGATCCCAGCCACCTTGTGACGCCAAATCGAAGATTTCATCGTTGATCTCGGTGCCACTCAGGCTCAGGCCAAGATCGAAGCCGATCGCGCCCAGTGATTCCGCTGGCGCCAGTGCCTTATAGCTGGTAGCTGCTGAGAGGTTTTCCGCCAGCGTGGAGAATTGCGACTGTGTCAGCAGACTAAGGCTGTTGAAGTTATTGCCCGCACTGGCCAGCACGGGAAGCGCTGACATTGCGATGACTGCGCCGAAGCGCTTGATTGTTGCAGTAGTTTTTTCCTGTTTCATGGTTTCGATCCCTGATAGACGATGGCCGCAAGCGTAGTGCTTTTCGCGACACACGTCACTTCTGTTGGTCTGATATTGTGGACTCATTAACGGTGAACTCGATCCGGCGGTTTCTGGCTCTGCCGGCCTCGGTCGCATTGTCGGCAATCGGTGATGCCGAACCATGCCCAATGGCATTGAACTGATCGGGCGATACGCCACGCGCCACCAGCGCCTGGATAACTGCTTCGGCACGCTGCTGACTCAGCGCCCGGTTGGCTTCGGGATCACCGCGATTGTCCGTGTAACCGTGTACGGTGAAAACCGTTTCCGGGCAGCTGCTGGCAACTTCAGCCAGCTCATCGAGAAAGCGTTTGCTATCCGGACTGATCACCGCACGACCCGCCTCGAATCGCAGTGGACTGGCCACCGCCAGCGCCTGCACCCGATCGAGACAGCTCAGTACCGGCACAGAGCGCAGCTCGGTCTCGTAGCCAGCGCGCGCCAGTGATGCCAGTAGCTTCCTTGCCCGTACACTCGCACGTGGCGCAATTCCCTTGCCACGCAACCGTACAGAACGCCAGGCAATCTCGACATCGCCTTCACCGATCGCCTGCAACGCGTCGAGCGCGGTTCTCACCGTTGGCTCCCAGTCGACAGGCGCACCCTCGGCGAGGCGGAGACGGTCTTGCGCCAGCACTAACCCTTGGGATGCCAACCAGTCATGCAGCGCCTGGCGCTGCTGTTCGCCCGGCACATAGCCTTGCAACAGCAAGCGACCGCCTTCCAGCTGCGCCACAAAACGATACGGGCTCACCGGCGGTGCAACAACGATTTCATTGACGATTACTTCCGGCAGAAAATGGTGTGTGGCAAGACGCACAGCGCGATCACGCTGGGCTGAAACCCTGACCTTGCCGCTTAGATGCAGGCGGTCATCAGCAACAGACACATCAATACCATCCAGGCCATCCGCAGCCAATTGCTGCGTGAGCTGGGCGACTTTCTGCTCCAGTTGGTGCTCCTGCCACCAACGCGGCGCAAAGACAACAGCGACGACCAGCAAGGAAACAATGGCAAATATTCGAAACAGACGGAAAAACATGGCTATTTCAACTCGACTTCCACTTCAAGTGTTCGCACGAAGGCGCCCTTGCCCCGCAACAACACCAACTGCACACGATCACCCGGTTTGCGGTGCCACAACTGCAAACGGACATCGGCGAGTTTTTCAATCGGTGCACGGTTGATCTCGATCAGGCGGTCACCGACGGCCACACCCGCCTCGGCGGCATGGCTGTCTTCAGCGATGGATGCAATCTCCATGCCCCGATCAGCCTGCTTCAGCACCACGCCAATCAGACCGGCTGGCGGCAACTCCTGCGCCTGGGCGAGAATCACATAGTCTGCTGGCGCCGCCGACAGATCGAGACCACTATCGAGCTGCAACACCGTCGCCATCGGCACGGCGAGGCGACGCTGCAAGCGTTGCGGAATACCCGTGTCGACCACATGGCCCGCACCGGCCAGCACCACCATTGTGCGCTCGGGATGCTCTCGCAAATAGCGTGCGGCGGCTTCGGCCATGCCCTCGTCCCAGATCAGTTGTACTTCGATGAAATGCTCGATATTGCGGTCTTTAGCGCCAGGGTGGTGGCCAAACACCGCTGCGATGCGCTCGCGATACCCTGCAAGATCACGGTCGAGGCTCTCAGGCAACTGGCGGCGCAACTCAGGCGGCAGCGCCGCGATCCCTTTTTCACCAACCGCTCGGGTCACCTCCGACGGCACGTTCAGCGCCCGCAGCGGAATGCCATGTTTGCGCGCAAATGCAAAGATCGGCCGATAAAGGCGAAAATCGAACTTCCAGCGGTCGAAATACTCCGTGCGCCGCAGCATCTCGGTTTCATCGATGCGTCCGGCAACATAGTCGTCGAGTGCCTGCTGAAACGGCTGGTGGATCATCTCCAGCCCAATCGCCAGCGGAATGCCACGCGCATGCAGGCGCTGAATAATGGTCAGCTGCGACAGATGGTGATGATAACGCTCGTGCGACTCACCAACGAAGATCACTCGCCGGCTGGTGAGATCGTCAATGATGTCATCTACCGTCGGCGCCCGCGCATAGTCGATCACCTTCCACTGTCCAGGCCCCGTCTCATCAGCCACCGCTGACTTCACCATCGTCGCGGGCATCGCTGCCAGCGGCATGGTCTTGCAGGCTGTTAAACTGACCAGCGCCAGCAGCCCAATCGACAGGGCCGACCATCGCATTACGGGAAACAAAGGCATGTACAAGTTTCTATATGGCATAGTGATTTTTCTATTATGGCTACCGGCTTACGCTCACAGCGACGACCTTGTCGAGCATCAGCTGCAAGTCGTCATCTCACCCGGCAAGGGCATGATTACCGTTACGGACAGGATACGGCTACCCAAGCAACTGGCTGGCGAAACGGTTACTTTCAGACTTCATCCGGCACTGACCATCAGAAAAACCGGTGGCGGACAACTTACCACAGAAAGCCCCGGCCTCCATACCATCACACTCCCGCCGAGGCAGCGTGACCTCACGCTCGAATACCAGGGCCAGATTCGTCACGCACTGACCGATATTTCGAATGCGGCCGGCAAGGCCCAGCACAGCACCCGCGGCTGGATTGGCGCCGAGGGCGTGTTTCTCAGTGGCGCATCGGCATGGTATCCACAAATCGACAATCACCGTCTGCGCATCGACCTGCAAGTCGAACTACCAAACGGCTGGTACGCGATCAGCCAGGGGGAAGCGTCAAGCAAACAGCCGAACCACTGGCGCGAAACGCAACCACAGGAAGAAATCTACCTGATTGCAGGGAAATATCATCGCTACGCATCCAGCGACGGCCCAACCACGGCGCTGGTCTATCTGCGTCAGCCAGACGAGGCGCTGGCAAAGCGCTACCTCGCCGCCACGCAGCGGTATATCGCCCTGTATAACGAACTGCTTGGAGACTATCCCTACCGCAAGTTCGCCCTGGTCGAAAACTTCTGGGAAAGCGGTTACGGCATGCCCTCGTTCACCCTGCTCGGCCCCACCGTCATTCGCTTGCCATTCATCATCCACACATCCTATCCACACGAAATCCTGCACAACTGGTTCGGCAACGGCGTCTATGTGGACTGGTCACGGGGAAACTGGAGTGAAGGGCTGACCACCTACCTCGCCGACCATCTGCTGCGAGAGCAGCAAGGCACGGCGGCCGCCTATCGGCGTGATACATTGAAAACCTGGGCCGACCATGTTCGCGCCGGCAACGATTTCCCGCTGACTGCGTTTCGCGGTCGCCATGGCGATGCATCACAGGCCGTCGGCTATGGCAAGGCCATGATGTTCTTCCACATGGTTCGCAAACGCCTTGGCGACAAACCCTTCTTCGCCGGCCTGAAACAGTTCTACAGCGATCAGCGCTTCAAACCTGCCAGCTACGACGACCTGCGCGATCACTGGGAACAGGCCGCCAACACCGACCTGCATAGCTTCTTCAAGCAATGGCTGACCCGCACGGGCGCACCAAAATTGGCGCTGAACAACCTCGAAGTCAAATCCGACAACGGCCAGTTTCTGCTGACCGCAACCCTGCAACAGATCCAGCAGGAAGCCCCCTTCCCGCTGCTGGTGCCACTGCGCATCTCTTTTGTTGACGGGCACGAACCGCAAACCCAGCTGATCGACATGACCAGCCGCAGCCAGCCGATCCACCTGGCTTTCCCGAGCCGGCCAGCACGTATCGACGTCGACCCCGAATATGACTGCTTCCGTCACCTCTACCCGGAAGAAAACCCACTCACACTGTCGGCGGTTTTCGGCAGCGATGATGTCACCATCGTTCTCTCGGCTGACGCAGACAAAGCGCTGTTACAAGGTTACCGGACACTGGCCGAACAGTGGCAGGCAAAACGCGCAGGAAAATGGACAATCACCACCGATCGCCAACTGGCAACCCTGCCGAAGCACGGCGCTGTCATCCTGCTTGGCTGGAAAAATCTCTTCAGAAAGCCGCTGTTTGCGCAGTATCACGAACGTATATCCAACCAAGACGACCACCTGAGGCTTGGCACAGAACCAGTCAATCATGCCAACGACAGCATCGCCCTGATGCTACCCGGCAAAGAACAGCAACCCATCCTGATCATCGCCAGCGACACGGCCGCTGCCCTACCAGGCCTCACGAGAAAACTGCCCCACTACGGCAAATACAGCCTGCTGATATTCACCGGGGAGTCACCCGATATTCGGCACAAGCAACAATGGGAAAGTACGGCTTCGCCGCTGTCGAGAACCATCCTTTAACGTACCTTCGTCGTACCACCAGGGGCGACTCCCGGCTACCGTGGCATACATCCCTGTAACCTGGACCCCGCTTCCCGGCGAGGATGACGAGGTGGCGTCTTTCCGGCAGGACGCCGGGATCCCGTGCCAGGGAGGGCTCCCACCTGCCGTGGTTCACATCCCTGTGACTGGATCCCCGTCCGGCGAGGATGACGAAGTGCCGTCTTTCCGGCAGGACGCTGGAACCCAGTGCCAGGGAAGGCTTCCACTAACGGTGGCATACATCCCTGCAACTGGATCCCCGTCCGGCGGGGATGACGGAGTACCGTCTTGGCCCACACTTTCCATACCTATATCATCCTGATATATTTCAAACATGAATACCAAAGAACTCTGCCTCGGTGCGCTGTTTCTCGGTGATGCCAGTGGCTACGAAATCAAGCAGCGCTTCGAGACGACATTCAGCCATTTCCAGCAGGCGAGTTTCGCGGCGATTTACCCGGCACTGACGCGGCTGAAAGCCGAGGGGCTGGTTTCATCACGGGTCGAGGTGCAGGAAAAACGGCCCGATAAAACGGTTTACAGCCTGACCGAGGCGGGGCGTCAGCACTTCATCGGGGCACTGCACGCATCGAACGGCGCAGAGACCTTCCGCTCCGACTTCATCTTGCTGATGTTTTTTGCCGAGCATCTTTCGGCTGAGAAGCTGACCGCCGTGCTGGAGCAGCACGAAGAAACATTGCGCCGTATCATCGATACCCTGACAGAGATCCGTCACTGCGGCGGCCATTCCAGGGGGCAGTTGTTCACGCTCGACTACGGGATTGCCATCAACCAGGCATCTCTGGCATTCATTGAACAGCGCAAAGCAGAATTCACGTCACAGGAACCCTCGTCATGAACCGCCTCATTCAAACCGCGGCGTTGCTGCTCGCCTGCCTATCGTCCGTCGCCAGCGCCGCCACGCGCGTGACCGTCGCGCCGCTAAAGGATTTTCTCGTTTTCCCTGAACAGTCCGCCCCGGCTCGCATCATCAGCCTCAACGATACCCGCATCAGCGCGCTAATTTCGGCGCAGATTGAGGAGATTACCGTCAAGGCGGGCGATGCCGTCGCAAAGGGTGACACGCTGGCGAGGCTCGATTGCCGCGATGCCCGCCTTGCACTTCAGGCCGCGACCGCCCGCTTGTCGCTGGCAAAAAAGAACGCCAAGCGCGCCCGCGCATTGCAACAGTCGAGCAGTATCGCGGAACAGACCTACAACCAAACCATCACCGAGGAGATTCAGGCCAGCGTCAATGAAAAGCAGACAGCCCTCCAGGTACAGCGCTGCCGCATCACGGCACCATTCAATGGCGTCATCGTGCGCAGACTGGCTGCCGTGGGCGAACTGGCTGCCCCCGGCACGCCACTGCTGAACATGCTGGACACCGATGCGGTCGAAGTCAGCGCCCAGATCCCGAATCAGGATATCGCCACCGTATCGGCGGCGAAAAACCTGCTGTTCCGCTTCGACGACAAGCACTTCCCCGTGACGATGCGCGAAGCGCTGCCACAGCTGAATTCTGGAAGTCAGAACAGGGAAATCCGCCTGACCTTCAACAACGACAAGGCGCTGCCAGGCAGCAGCGGTCGCCTGCAGTGGACGCTGACCACACCCCATATCCCGCCTGACCTGCTGAGCCAACGTGACGGCCAGACGGGTATTTTCATTGCGCGTGATCACAAGGCCGTTTTTCATCCCCTGCAAAACGCGCTGATCGGCCACCCTGCCGCCACCACGCTGCCGGCTGACACGATGATCATCGTCAACGGGCGTTTCGGCCTGAAACACGGCGACCCGATCGAGATCACCCAATGACACCGACCTCACCACCGCGCTGGCTGACCCGCTTCTACAGCAACCATGTGCTCGCCAATCTGACCTTCGTGCTGGTGCTGGTGGTGGGCTTTCTCTCATTCTTGCAGATGCCCCGCGAGCAAGATCCGGAAATCAATTTCAACTGGATCGACATCAGCACCGTAGTACCGGGCATGGCGGCGGAAGATGTGGAAACACGGGTCACAGATATTCTCGAAGAAGCGATCGAAAACGTCTCCGACATCAAGTTCGTCTCCAGCAACAGCCGCGAGAACTTCTCGCATATCCTGGTGCGCTTCAACGACATGCCACCACGGCTTTTCGACAAGCGTCTGAATGACTTGCGCCGCGAACTCAGCAACGCAGAGGATGAATTGCCGACCGAGGCCGAGTCACCCTTCGTGTTCGAAATCACCAGTGCCAACGCTTTTCCCACCGCGACCGTGGTCATTACAGGCCCCGCACGCGACGAAAACCTGCGCAAGAAAGCCGTGGCGCTACGCAAGGACATCAACCGCATCAAAGGCGTTGATCGCACTTTGGTCATGGGTATCGACGATCCCGAGCTGAAGGTGGCCTTCGATCCCGAGTTGCTGGAAGCGATCGGCGTCCCGGCTCAGGCAGTCGCCGATACCGTCAAGGTTTACTACCGCGACCTCTCCGCCGGTGAAACGGAAGTCGACGGCACGAACTGGCTGGTCAGAATGAGCGCGAGCAATGCCAGCGCCACCCACCTGGCCAATCTGCCGATACTGGGCCTCAGCGACGACCTCCGCCTGGGCAGCGTCGCCAAGGTCTATCGCGACCGGGAAAAACCGCGCTATCTGGTCAGCCACAACGGCCAGCCCGCCGCCATGATCTCGATCACCAAGAAGGCTGGCGTCAATACGCTGGATCTGGTGGCCCGCATCAACGCCTTTGTCGAAGCACGCAACCGCTTCAGCGAAACCACCGGCATACGGCTGGTGCTCGCGGACGACCAGACCGAGATCACCCGCAGTGCGCTGGAAATCATGCAAAACAATGCCATGATCGGCCTGCTGATGGTGCTGTTCGTCACCTGGGTCTTCCTCGGCAGCAAGATTGCGCTACTCACATCGATCGGCATCCCATTCATCCTTGCCGGCACCTTCTGGGTGCTGCAAAGCAGCGGCAACACGTTGAACGTATCGGTGTTGCTGGGTGTGGTCATCAGCCTCGGCATGCTGGTGGACGATGCGGTGGTCGTGGTGGAAAGTATCTACTACCGTCTGCAACGGGGCATGGAAGCGATGCAGGCCGTGCTCGAATCGATTCGTGAAGTCTTTGCCCCCGTCACCGCTGCGGTACTGACCACCATGGCCGCCTTCCTGCCGTTGATGCTGCTGCCGGGTATTCTGGGTGACTTCATGCGCGTGATTCCAGTGGTGGTCACGGTGGCGCTGGCCATCAGCCTGATCGAGGCCTACTGGATGCTGCCCGCGCATATTCATGGCGCGGGCATCCGCTTCAACAATCCCGGCCGCATCCAGCGCTGGCGCGAGCGTTTTCTGCATCGATTGCGGCTGGGCTATGTGCGCATACTCAGCAAGGCGCTGCGACGGCCGAAAACCCTGCTCACGCTGATGACGCTGCTGTTCTTTCTGGCCTTGTTCGCCGCTTTTGCCGGGCAGGTCAATCCGCGACTGATGCACCAGCCGGTGATCAAGCATTTCCTCGTCAAGACCGATTTTTTCGCCGCCGACACGCTGCGCATCTTTTATATCAACATCGAAATGCCCAATGGCACCCCGCTGGCGCGCACCATGCGTACCGTCGCGGACATCGAAACCCGCGCCAAAGCGCAGCTCAAGGAAGGCGAAGCGCGCAGTGTCGTCAGCTTCAGCGGCCAGATGTTCACTGAAATGGCGCCATTTCAAGGCTCCCACTATGGCCAGATCATGATCTCGCTGGCACCACGCGCTGCTGGCGGCCGCCATGTCGAAGCGATCATCGACGCCATGCGCGACGACGTACTCGGCATCACCGGGCCAGCGCGAACCTGGTTTCTGAAACTCTCGGGCGGGCCACCCACCACCAAAGCCATCAGCGTCAAGGTGCGCGGTGACGACATCACCGAACTGCGCCGCGCCGCAGCGACGCTGAAACAGTTTCTGCACGACGCCGGCTGGGCAATGGAAATCACCGACGACGACAGCCCCGGCCTGCAAGAAATGGTGCTCAAACCCAACCTCGACAACCTTCAGACCACCGGTATCAGCCCCGACAAGGCCATGCGCGCGATGCGCCTGCTGGTGGACGGCGAGATCGTTGCCCAGCTACGCGACGCAGGTGAAACAGTACACGTGCGGGTGCAAGCAGCGCAGCACTCGCTACCAAGCGTTGACACGCTGCTAGAGCGTGAGATTCCAGCCCCCGACGGCAGCATGGTGCCGCTGTCGCGGCTGTTTCAGCCAACGGTGCAACAGGGGCTCGGCAATATCCGCCACTACAATTTCCGTCGCACCATCACGGTCGAGGCCGACATCGACAAGGACCGCATCGACACCCTCACCGCCAACAACGCGATCAAGGACTACTGGCGCGAGGTGAATGCCGATTATCCCGACATCAGCCTCGACTTCTCCGGGGAACTGGACGACATCGAGGAGGCACTGGGGTCGATCGGCAAGCTGATGCTGTTCGGGGTTCTATTGATGTATCTGATTCTCGGCACCCAGTTCCGCAGCTACTTCCAGCCGCTGCTGATCCTGGTCACCGTACCGATGGCTTTCACCGGCGTCGTTATCGGCCTGCTGGTCACCGGCAACCCACTCAGCCTGTACACGCTCTACGGCGTCGTCGCCCTGGCCGGCATCGCCGTCAACGCGGCGATCGTACTAATCTCTGCCGCCAACGCCCGGCTGGAACAGGGCATGAGCGTGCTACACGCCACCCTCTACGCCGCCCGCCGACGTGTCGTGCCCATCCTCATCACCTCGCTCACCACCATCGCCGGCCTGTTCTCACTCGCCACCGGCCTGGGCGGCAAATCGCTGCTGTGGGGACCGGTCGCCACCGCCATCGTCTGGGGACTGGTGGTATCGACGGCACTGACATTGTTTATCGTGCCGCTGCTGTATGAGTCGTTCATGAAGCGCAGCCACCTAGCCCGAGTCTCTCACCAAGGCTTGTAGCGAGCCCAACCGCTCCCCTGCGAGGATGACGAGCTGCCGTCGTTCCGGCATGGGGGGGGGAGCTTCCACCGATGGTGGCATACATCCCTGTAACTGGATCCCCGTCCCGCGGGGATGACGAACTGCCGTCTTTCCGGCATGGACGCCGGAATCCAGTGCCAGGGAGGGCTACCCGCGACTGACACGCTTCCCCTTTTCCCAAAGGGGATCGAGGGGTTTAAGCCACCTCACCAGACCAAAGCTCCGCGGTACCAATCCCTCCAAACCTCCCTTTGCGAAAGGGAGGCTTTTGCTTCCCGCGTACCCGTCGGCGGCCGAATGCCGTCAATATCAGCAGCCAACCCAGGCCAACCGCACCACCACCGGCGGCATGCGCTTGCGTCACGCCGACTGCACCGCCCTCACCTGTCGCACGCGCTTGCGTCACCGCAGCGTAAGCGCCAAAGAATCAGCACCTTCCCCTGCGCCACCACGCGCGCCAAACTTTCCCCTGTCTTCAAGTTCGACAGGAGAAAGCCATGTCTACAACAGTCAACCGCAAGAGCCGTGCCGAATACT
>JALSHZ010000135.1 GCA_026981985.1 Gammaproteobacteria bacterium
ATGTTTTGTCGTATTCGGGGCTATTTATCCACTTGTCGAAAACAAGGGCTGAGTGCATCCGATGCGTTGGCGTTGGTTTTTGCGGGAAAATTACCCCATTTTGATTTAATGGGCTGAGTAGTTACCCGGAATCGATGCGCGAATACCCGGAGTCAATTCACACTGCGCCATGCACAGCATCGCGCCACCATGAAAAACTGGCGTGAACCTCAGTCCAAAGTAAGCATCATCACTGCAGCATACCCTCCCGAATTTCATGAATCTCATCGCGCAGTCTGGCCGCCTCCTCGAATTCCAGATCGCGGGCATGACGATACATCTGCTCTTCCAGCCGGGCGATCTTTTTCGCCGCTTCGGCAGGGTCGACGATATCGTAGACCGCCCTGCTCTCGGCAACCTTGCGCGTGGGTGCCTTGCCGGGAATCGGCACATGCGCCCCTTCCAGGATGTCGGCTACCTTCTTGCTGATGCCTTTGGGGACGATGCCATGCTGCTTGTTGAAGGCGAGCTGTTTTTCCCGTCGGCGGTTGGTTTCATCGATAGCACGCTGCATTGATCCGGTGATCCGGTCGGCATAGAGAATGGCCTTGCCACGCAGGTTACGCGCAGCCCGGCCGATGGTCTGGATCAGCGAGCGATCAGAGCGCAGAAACCCTTCCTTGTCGGCATCGAGAATGGCGACCAGCGACACTTCCGGCATGTCCAGCCCTTCCCGCAACAGGTTGATACCGACCAGCACATCAAACTCGCCCAAGCGCAGATCGCGAATGATCTCGACCCGTTCCACGGTATCGATATCCGAATGCAGATAGCGCACCCGCGCGCCGTGCTCTTGCAGATACTCGGTGAGGTCTTCTGCCATGCGCTTGGTCAGCGTCGTCACCAGTACCCGCTCATCCCGGGCAGCGCGTTCGGTGATTTCCGACAACACATCGTCAACCTGCGTATCGACCGGACGGATCTCGATCTCCGGATCGACCAGCCCGGTGGGGCGCACCACCTGTTCGACGACGGCTGCGGCATGTTCGGCTTCATAAGGGCCAGGTGTCGCAGAAACGAAGATGGCCTGCGGCGCAAGCATTTCGAACTCATCGAAACGCAGTGGCCGGTTGTCGAGCGCCGACGGTAGCCTGAAACCATAATTGACCAGCGTCTCCTTGCGTGAGCGGTCGCCCTTGTACATGGCACCGAGCTGCGGAATGGTGACATGCGATTCGTCGATGATCAGCAAGGCGTCATTCGGCAAATAGTCGAACAGACAGGGCGGTGGCTCGCCCGGCGCTCGCCCGGAAAGATAGCGCGAATAGTTTTCGATACCGTTGCAATAGCCCAGTTCGACGATCATCTCGATATCGAACTGGGTGCGCTGTGCCAGACGTTGCGCTTCGACCAGCTTGTGCTCCGCCTCCAGCACCTTCAGACGTTCGGCCAGCTCGTCCTTGATCTGATCGACAGCGTTCAGCATGATTTCGCGCGGCGTGACGTAGTGCGTTTTGGGGTAGATCGTCACCCGCGGCAGCTTGGCCGAGACCTCGCCCGTCAGCGGATCGAACAGGCTGATGTTCTCGATTTCATCATCGAACATCTCCACCCGAACCGCTTCAGCCTCTTCATCGGCCGGGAAGATGTCGATGACCTCGCCGCGCACGCGGTAAGTGCCTCGACGCAGATCGAGGTCATTGCGGCTGTATTGCAAATCCGCCAAACGACGCAGCAGCTTGCGCTGGTCGATGCGGTCACCACGATTCAGATGCAACACCATTTGCAGATAGGATTCGGGATCGCCCAGGCCATAGATCGACGACACCGATGCAACGATGATGACATCCCGCCGCTCGAATAATGCCTTGGTTGCGGACAGCCGCATCTGCTCGATATGTTCGTTTACCGACGCATCTTTCTCAATAAAGGTGTCGCTGGATGGCACATAGGCCTCCGGCTGGTAGTAGTCGTAGTAGGAAACGAAGTACTCCACCGCATTGCGAGGAAAGAACTGTTTCATCTCACCATAGAGCTGCGCCGCCAGTGTCTTGTTGTGGGCGAGGATGATCGTGGGACGCTGCACCCGATCGATCACATTGGCCATGGTGAAGGTCTTGCCCGAGCCGGTCACCCCGAGCAAGGTCTGCCATGCCAGCCCCGATTCGAGACCATCGACAAGCGCGGTAATGGCTTCCGGCTGGTCTCCGGCCGGCTGGTAGTCGGTCACCAGTTGAAACGACTTCGACATGTTTGCGGAATGTGTGAAAATGGGCACTCAATCTTACACGACAAGCGGCCTCAATCCGGGAAACCTCCATGATCATTGACCTCTCCGAACGTATCCAGCGAGTCAAACCCTCCCCCACCCTGACGATCTCTGCCAACGCAGCCAAACTGAAACGCGAGGGTGTCGATGTCATCAGCCTCGGCACCGGCGAGCCGGATTTCGACACCCCCAAATTCATACAGGATGCGGGAATTGCGGCCATCCGCGGAGGACAGACCCGCTACACGGCAGTGGACGGCACGCCCGAGCTGAAGGAAGCCGTGATCGCCAAGTTCAAACGCGACAACGCGATGGACTACGAACCCGATCAGATTCTGGTATCGGGCGGGGGCAAGCAAAGCTTCTTCAATCTCTGCCAAGCCTTGCTGAACAGCGGGGATGAAGTCATCGTGCCAGCACCCTACTGGGTGTCGTACCCGGATATGATCCTGCTGGCCGATGCGGTGCCGGTGATCGTCGAGGCTTCACAGCAGCAGAACTTCAAGCTGACACCAGAACAGCTCGATGCAGCGATCACGCCCAAGACGCGGCTGCTCGTCATCAACAGCCCATCCAATCCAACCGGTGTCTGCTACAGCAGTGACGAACTGCGCGCGCTCGGCGATGTCCTGCTGCAGCACCCCCACGTACTGATCGCCACCGACGACATGTATGAACACATTCTCTTTGGCGACAGGCAGTTCACCAATATCGTCATGGCCTGCCCGGAGCTTTATGAACGCACCATCGTGTTGAACGGTGTCTCCAAAGCCTATGCAATGACCGGATGGCGCATTGGCTACGCTGGCGGCCCGAAACCGCTGATTCAGGCAATGAAGAAAATGCAGTCGCAGAGCACATCAAACCCCTGCTCCATCTCCCAGGCCGCCGCAGCCGCCGCGCTCAGCGGTGACCAGAGCTGTATCGCCGACATGGTCGCGCAGTATGAAAAGCGCCATGATTTCGTCTACAAAGCGCTCGATGCCATACCCGGCCTCAGCTGCCTGCCATCCGATGGCACCTTCTACAGTTTTCCCAATGCCCAAGGTGCCATCGAAGCGGTCGACGGTATCGACAATGACGTCGTACTGGCCGAGTACATCCTGCAGGAAGCCAAAGTCGCTGTCGTCCCCGGCTCCGCCTTCGGCCTGCCCGGTCATTTCCGCGTCTCCTATGCCACCAGCATGGAAAATCTGCAGGAATCCTTGAGCCGAATCGCAAAACTGTTCGCCAGCTGAAACGAGTGTTGACCATCGCGAATCCAATCTATATTATTCGCGCCTCAATTCCCCGATAGCTCAGTTGGTAGAGCAGTAGACTGTTAATCTATTGGTCCGTGGTTCGAGTCCACGTCGGGGAGCCAAATATACGCCCGGAGACGTTCAGCTTCGATCTAAAGCCCTGATTTCAGGGCTTTTTTTATGCCTGTGTGTCCGTGCTTGTACGGCCCAATCCTTTGACAACCGGGGCAACCCGGGGGCAACATTTGGCCTAGTTGCCCCCTCGCCAAAGGAGTTGCCCCCAAAATGGCCCTTACCAACGTCTTTCTGAAGAACGCCACCCCCAAGGGCAAGCCCTACAAGGTTTTCGATGGTGAAGGGCTCTATATCGAGATTCGCCCGAATGGGGGCAAGTGGTGGCGGCTCAAGTATCGATATGGGGGCAAGGAGAAGCGCATCTCCCTTGGCACCTACCCGGAGATCAGCCTGAAGCAAGCCCGATCAGAACGCGCCAAGGCCAAAGACCTGCTGGCGCGGGGCGTCGATCCCTCGGAGGACCGCAAGCTTTCCGAGAAGGTGGAATCCGGCGAGAACAGCTTTGAACGTGTCGCGCGGGAGTGGTTCAGCAAGTTCAGCCCCAAGTGGTCAGACGGCTATGCCAACAAACTGCTTACCCGGCTGGAAAAAGACCTGTTCCCCTGGATAGGGGCGACCGACATTGCCGACATCACACCACCTGAACTCCTCAAGGTGTTGCGAAGGATAGAAGCGCGTGGCGCGCTGGAGAAGGCGCACCGGGCGCGGAACGACTGTAGCCGGATATTCCGCTATGCCATCGCCACCGGACGCGCTGAACGCGACGCCGCCGCCGATCTGAAAGGCGCTATTGCCCCAAAAGTCACACGGCACCACCCCACGATCACCGACCCCGTGGAAATCGGAAAGCTGATGCGCGCCATCGACAGCTTCGAGGGCTCTTTCGTCGTGCGCTGCGCCCTGCAACTGCTTCCCATCCTCTTTGTGCGCACCGGTGAGCTGCGGCATGCCGAATGGTCAGACTTCAATCTGAACGAACAACTGTGGTGCATCCCGCCCGAGAAGATGAAGATGCGGGAAAAACACATCGTCCCCCTGCCGCATCAAGCTGTGTCCATCCTCGAAGAACTGCATGCCCTTACCGGCTGTCATGACCTGGTGTTCCCCGGCGCACGCTCCACCTCACGCCCCATCAGTGAAAACACTATCAACGCCGCGCTACGCCGACTTGGCTACGAAAAAGGCGAAATGGTCGGCCACGGCTTCCGCAGCATGGCATCCACCCGACTGAACGAGTCAGGGCTGTGGCATGCAGACGTGATCGAGCGCCAGCTTGCCCATGGCGAGAGAAATAGCGTGCGGGCAAGTTACAACTACGCCCAGCACCTCGAAGAACGCAAGCAGATGATGCAATGGTGGGCCGACTACCTGGACAAACTGAGAAGCGGCGCGGAGGTGGTACCTATCCGGCAAAAAAACACGAATACGCGGGGGTAAGCACGCAACAAAACCCCCAAAACCCGAGAATCAGTAACTTATAGACGCCCCGGGAAGGCGCGGCAACGCCAGACCGGGACTTTCACAACCCAAGCCTGAATAGGAGGCTCAAATCATGACGATCCGCATTATAGACGGCAAACGCTACAACACCGAAACCGCCACACTCGTGGCGCGGTGGTCGAACAACTACCCACCTAGCGATCTCCAGCATTGCGCTGAACAGCTCTACCTTACCCTGCGCGGCAACTGGTTCACCGAAGGCAAAGGCGGCCCGATGAGCAAGTATTCCCGGCCTGCCTTTGGTGGTGGCTGGACCGGAGATGCCAATGCAATCACCCCACTATCGCCCGACGAAGCCCTTGCATGGCTCGAAGAGCGCAACGAGGTTGACGCCATCGAGCGCTATTTCAGTGGCAACGTGGAGGATGCGTGATGAGCTTCCTGATCAATTGGCGCGATGGCACCCGTGAAGGGCGCTGTATCTCCATGCCAGACGAATATCACGGCCTGGTTACTGAGGTGGACGCCGACCGGATCGCGCAGCAGCTGCGCACCGAACAGGGTAAAGAGCCCCACCACCAGAGCATACGCGGCCGCCTGATTCGGCTTGCAAAACAGCGGAGGGTATCGAAATGAGCGCGACACTTGGAAAGGTTCAGCTTGGCGCCAGGCAATACCGCTACGAACTGAGCGACGCCGACGCCCTGATCAGTGCGGCGCTGAACTGTATCCGGGAGAGCTGCCACCGAGAACCCTACAAGATGGTCAATCCGGGGATGACCGGGCGATTCTTCCAGCTGAAGCTTGCAGAGAAGAAGCAAGAGGTATTCGCCACTGCCTTTCTCGACAACCGTCATCGCCTGATCGAGTACCGCGAGCTGTTTTTTGGCACCATCGATGGTGCATCCGTTCACGCGCGGGAGGTGGTGCGCGTGGCACTCGAACTGAACGCAGGTGCGGTGATAATCGCCCACAATCACCCAAGCGGTGACCCTTCACCCAGCATGGCAGATGAGCGCATCACCCGTAGGCTGGCGGATGCACTGGAATTGGTAGATGTTCGTGTGCTGGATCACATCGTAGTTGGCGCAGAAGGTTTTGTATCGCTGGCCGAGCGCGGCATGCTGTAACCCGTTTGCCACACCTATCCCGACGGGGAGAAAAGCCGGTCCACCTTCACCGGCCTGGTGTGGCGTCTTATTGAGGGTTGGTGCAGAAGGTACGCTATGCCCCGCAGACAAGAATTCAGTGAGTATGTCCCGGAACACATCAAGGCCATGATTATTGCGTGGAGGTGGGTGAAAGACGGCCAATGGCTGGCCCCCATCACCGGGCAAAAGAAAATTGCAAAAACGCTATGCCTCAGCACGACTGATGAAGCCCGGCAAGCATGGACTTTCTTTTCTCCAAAACACTACCAGCTCACACTAAATGGACGTACCGTAGAGGATAAAACTGCCTCGACACAGGCTGCACAGCAGTCATTCGTCCGCTGTCTTTTTTTAGCAGATATTGCGCTGAATCGCTGGGATGAGCGTTCAATCATTACGCCCGCGCGGCTGGTACAGATTCAGGAAAAATCGGCCGAACTATCGGAACTGATTTCGGGTATCGAAGAGAAGATCCCACGCGAACCTAAGGGATGGCGACTCGTAGATGATCGCAGAGAAACGACTTATCGAAACGGCTTTGATATTCAAGGGGGGTTAGCGCAATTGCACCGATGGGCACAGGACTATACCCCGCCAGATAACACCCTCGCAGACCCGGCATCTTCCAAGATAAAACGATTGGACCGCCTGAGGTGGTTTGCCAGACAAATGCTGAATGGGAACCCAGCACAAAAAGCAACGTCATTGGCGGCGCTGACCAATCTCGTTTTTTCGGATGAGCCGGAATGTGCCAACGGTGGTATCTCCAAGGAGATCATCCGCAAGGGAAAGCTCTAATGCCGGCATGTACAAAAAAAGCGATTTTGTACACGCGGGATAGTTCAGGGGAGATATAGGGTTCGCCCACATGAGGCGGACGCAATAGAACCCAATCTAACCGCCTCACCTTCAACCAACTCGAAAGGTGAGTGATGAAAAACTGTGAGCAAGGCGCACCCGCAGCGCCATCCATTCCAGCCCTGCCAGAAACGGGCTTTGTTCGACTTCCCCAAATCATCGGCGACAAGCGCCAGCCTGGTGTTTTCCCCATCAGCAAAACAACCTGGTGGCAAGGCATCAAGGACGGTATTTACCCGCAGCCGGTCAAGCTGTCGGCTCGCTGCACCGCATGGCGCGCCGAGGATATCCGCACGCTGATCGAGCGTACAGGACGGGATTCCAATGCCTGAAATTCACAACCTCCCGGAAGCCGACTATCACGCCGACCCGGCCCTGAGCTGTTCAAAGCTCAAGCCACTGAGCAAAAGCCCGGCACACTTCCTGCACGCGCTGGAGCAACCGCACACAACCACACCGGCCATGGCCCTGGGCTCCCTGCTGCATTCGGCGGCACTTGAAGGACCGGCGAGCATTGCCCGTCACTATGCGGTTACGCCGCAGGTGGATCGCCGCACCAAGGCGGGAAAGGCCGAATATGCGGAATTTCTCGAAACATCTGAAGGCAAGACCATCGTCACGGCCGAGCAAATGGAGCTGGCCGAAGGCATGGCGGCAGCGATTGCAGAAAACGCGACGGCCACGAAGTTACTGGAGCAGTGCGCCACCCGCGAAACTTCCTTTTTCTGGCAAGCCGATGACGTACGGATGAAGGCGCGCCTCGATGCCTGTTCACCCGACGGGATTATTGTGGACCTGAAAACAATCGGCACGCCCATCGACCAGTTTCAGCGCCAGGCATATAACCTGCAATACCATTTGCAGGCCGCGATTTATTCGGAAGCTTACCGGGAAGTGCGTGGCACTGAACCCGAGGCATTTGTATTTATCGTGGTGGAATCCGCCCCGCCCCATGGCGTCGCCTGCTTTCTTGCCAGTGCCGAACTCATCGGCGCGGGAGATACTTTGTTTGGTGAGCTTTTGGACACCTACAAGGCATGCACCAAAAAAGGAGAGTGGCCCGGCTATCCCGATGAATTGCGGATGCTGGACCTGCCCGCTTGGGCGAAGGGAGGGCGGATCAATGACTGATCAGCACATCATCAAACCAGCAGCGGCAGAACAGACCCCCGCGCCTTTCTCGAACGATCTGGCCCTTGAATCCAGCATGCGGGCAGCCAAGGCGCTGAACAGCAGCTCAATCGTGCCGGAGTCGTTTCAGGGCGCGCGCAACATGGGAAATGTATTGATTGCCCTGGAGCTGGCGCAACGTCTTGGCACCAGCCCTATGGCCGTCATGCAAAACCTGCACATCATCCACGGCAAGCCCGGTTTCAGCGCGCAGTTCATGATTTCTGTCGTCAACAGCTGCGGGCGATTTTCGCCATTGCGCTTCCGCATGACTGGAGAGGGTGACGGGCGCCAGTGCATCGCCTATGCCACCGACCTGGAATCAGCTGAAACCGTGGAAGGACCAGCCGTATCAATTGCCATGGCAAAAGCCGAGGGCTGGCTGAATAAATCCGGCAGCAAATGGCGCAGCATGCCTGAACTGATGTTGCGATACCGCGCCGCCGCCTTTTTTGCCCGCCTCTATGCGCCCGATCTGATGATGGGCTTCATGACCACAGAAGAACTGGCCGACATTCGCGCACAGAACAAACGCGCTGCGGCTGACGCCCTGATGAAAAAGCTTCAGGGCAAGGAGCAAGAAAAATGATTCCACCAAAAGAAAGCCCGGCAACAAGGGCCGGGCGCAGTGCAGTGGTGTCGCGTAACAGTGAACATAATACCACCGCCCCGGGAAAATTCGATATGGACACCCTCAAGGCGAGAATCGACGCACTCGAATTCTACCGCTCCCGCAATGGCACCATGCCCCCTACCCGCAAACAAGCGGGATGGGTGGACGGTGGGCTATGCCCCTTCCATGCCGATCAGAAGATTGGATCATTCAAGGTGAACCTCGACACTGGCGGCTTCCACTGTTTCAGCTGCGGCACAAAGGGCGGTGACGTGATCGACTACGTGATGCAGCGTGATGGCCTGGACTTCCTCGCAGCCGTCAAGCAGCTGGCCCCTGACATGGAAATAACCGCCACCCGAGACGGCAGGCCACGGCTATCACTGCGCGATGCGCTGAACTGCCTGGAATACGAATCGACCCTGGTCATGGCTGCCGCTGGCGCACTGGCCCGGGGTGAACAGCTGGACGCCAAGGAGCGGCGCCGCCTGGGTATCGCGTACCGACGCATTCAGGCGGTGAAAGAGGTGACGCAATGAGAAATCCCATACAGGACTACGAGCGCTCCCTTGCAGCCGTTGATCGCCACATGCAGGCGAATTCGCCAGGCGCGCCACCAACAGACTGGCCCGACCCCGACCCGCTACCGTCTGATCTTCCCGAAGTGGCGCAGTTCACCGCCAAACTGTTGCCCGAGTCGCTGCGGCCCTGGGTGATGGACATTGCCCGGCGGATGCAATGCCCGCCAGATTATCCCGCTGTGGCCGCCATGGTCGGGCTGTCTTCCGTAATTGGCCGCAAGGTGGGGATTCGACCCAAAGCGCGTGATGACGGCTTCGAGGTGATCCCCAACTTGTGGGGGTTGCTGATCGGGCGACCATCAGAACTCAAAAGCCCGGCCATGGCGGAAGCGCTCAAGCCGCTGAAACAGCTGGAAGCCAAGGCGCGTGGACAACATGAGCAGGATTTGCAGCAGCACGCCATCGATACCCAGCTGGCGGAGATGCGCAAGGATGAGGACACCAAGGAGGCAAGGCGCGCCGTCAAGGAGGGCAAGAACGGTCTGGCCCGCGACCTGCTGCGCCAGGCACAGGAGGCAATCCCGGAGCAGCCAACCCGCCGCCGCTATATCGTCAACGATGCCACGGTGGAGAAGCTGGGGGAGCTGTTGAACCAGAACCCGACCGGCCTGTTGCTGGAGCGTGACGAGATATCAGGCTTCCTTCGTGGGCTGGATCGGGAAGACCGCAGCAACGACCGTTCCTTTTACCTGGAAGCCTTCAATGGGCGCGGGGGTTACACCTATGACCGCATTGGGCGCGGCACCATCGACGTGCCGGCCGTCTGCCTGTCGATCATTGGCACCATCCAGCCCGGCAAGCTGATTCCCTATGTGGGCAACGCAGTACGCCAGGGCATGGGGGACGATGGCCTGATTCAGCGCTTTCAGCTGATGGTCTACCCGGATAGCCGTAAGGATTGGGCTTACCGCGACAACTTCCCGGCGCATGAGGCGAAAGCCATGGCGCGGGAAGTGTTCGAGCGGCTGGCCTGCATGGAACCACCGGCACCCCTTGAAGGTGATGATGTTTGGTTCATCCGATTCGACGAAGAAGCACAACAGCTGTTCATCGATTGGCTGACCGAGCTGGAACGCAAGATCAGGGAACCGGACATTCACCCGGCCATCGAGGCACACCTTGCCAAATACCGCAGCCTTGCCCCATCGCTTGCGCTGGTCATCGAGCTGGCGGAAGGAGACGCAGAGCAAGTATCAGCCACCGCTTTTAGGCGCGCAGCTGCCTGGTGCGACTACCTCGAATCCCATGCCCGGCGCGTCTATGGAATGGCAACTGATACAGGCATCACCAACGCACGAGCAATCCTCACCAAGATCAAGCTGGGCCAACTACCCCGACCATTCAAGCAACGCGATATCCAACGGAAAGACTGGAGCGGGCTTACCTCAGCAGAGGCAATCCGCGACGCCCTGAGCAATCTTGAAGACTATGGGTGGATTCAACCGATAACTTCCCGCCGAGCCACTGGCGGCCGGCCATCGACCGAGTACCACGTGAACCCAGCGATTGATGGAGGCGAGTCATGACAAATTTCACGAAAACCCCTTACCCGTGCCCCGACAAAACCGACAGAACCCCTTTTGTAGGTTTTGTCGGTTGCTTACCCCCGCGTATTTGGAAAAAAAGGGGGGTGGATCATGGGTAAGTGGCTGGAGATGCTGGAGACCGAAAGCCCTGACAATGCGGCCGATACCAAGGGCAACACCCACTCAACGGGTGCAATCGTGATTCCCGTGAACCCCGCCACCGGCATCGAGCTGGACGAGCCGGCCATCATGCAGGCAATGGAGCAGGCTTGTATCGGGCTGGCGATCCTGCCCCAGGAGTTCAGGGCAGTCATCGATGACGACGAAGCCATGTGGTGCGCTACCGGGCGAATTCCCGCCAAGACAGCCAGAGCCTACGCTCGCCTGTTCGCGCAACAGCTGGCACAAGACCCCGCCCACCCTTCCAGCCATGGGAAGGTGACCTGCTGGGCTTGCCGCCACTATCGGGCGCGGCGCTGTCTGCGCTCCAGCACTGCAAGCCCTGATCAGTGGATCGAGTGCAGCGATTATCGGGGGGTTAGGTAATGGGCGCCAGCAGCAGAACCAAGGGCGCCAGTGGCGAGCGTGAGTTTGCCGGGCTGCTCCACGATCATCTTGGTGTGCGCCTGGTGCGCAATCTCGAACAATCCCGCAGCGGAGGGCATGACCTGATCACCCACCCGGATGAAGCTGGCCCCGTTGCCGACATGCTGCGCCGCTATGCCATCGAGGTGAAGCGTTACAGCAAGCCCACTGATTCACTCATTGGCCGCTGGTGGCGTCAAACCGAGCAGCAGGCCCAAGAGGTGGGCGCGTTGCCCTGCCTTGCCTACCGGGGCAACAGAGCAGCGTGGCGCGTTGTCGTGCCACTGGCTGCACTGATGGACACCATCACCGACGACGGGCTGACGTATGCGGCAACCCTCAGCCTGGAAGGCTTCTGCGCCCTGGTGCGTGAGGGATGAAAGGAAAAGGTACTGGGAAGCCTATGCGTGTTTCGGCTGGGTGACGCGCGAAATACCCCTAGAGATCAACCCGGAGCCATGGTTGACAAATGACAGATGCAGCCAGCTTTTGCGGATGACTGCTTACCCCCTCACCCGGGAATGAACCGGACTGACAGATGACACGCCAGACAACATAAATGTAAATCGGAGACACAGACAATGATGACAGCAAGCATATACGGCCGCCTTGGCCGTGACGTGAAAGAGATTCAGACCAAATCGGGCAAGGCAATGGCGGTGGTGGGTGTCGCCGTCGATGTTGGCAAACCAAGCGAGCAGGAAACGCTATGGCTCGATCTGGTCGCGTTTGGCACCATGGCGGATAGACTGCTGCGGCACCAGAAGTCAGACATGGTGGCGGCATCAGGGCGAATCACCTTGAACCACTGGACTGACAACCAAGGCGAGGATCGGGAAACGTGGCAACTGATCGTCGATACGCTTGTAAGCGCAAGAACAGTCAGGCCGGGCATGCACAGGCAAAACCCCGTGAGCAATGACGTACCCGGCGCCCCCCTGCCGTTCGATCAGCCGCCACCAGTCAATGAGCAGCGACCGCCCCAAGGATAAGCAGCGAAGTGAAAAGATACTGTTGGGACTCATTCGCAGTCGGAGTGCAACGGCCAGCCGGCCTTATCAGATCGGCAGCAATTGCCGGACAATGAATGCGCAAGTTCAAATTTTTTGAAGCGTTAACCGGCCCAAATCATTCAGGGGGTAGCACAATCAATCCGGGGGCAACTTTGGGGGCAGCCGAACAGAGAGAAAACACTATTTTCCTTTACTATCCGTTACCTATTAACTTGATTCGAGTCCACGTCGGGAGCCAAATTCCGGTTCGGTGTTGCCGCAACCATAAAAAAAGCCCTGATGTTCAGGGCTTTTTTTATGTCTAGCTATTCTGTTCCAGCTATTTGTATTCGATGATTTCGAAGCTGTTGCGGCGCTTGTCGCGATAGTACTTCATCAAGCCGATGACATTCGCGAACTTGCCAATCAGCGTGTACTTGGCGTAAGTCATTGCATGCTCTGGCGTATCCCCCTCACTGAGACGATAGCGGTACATCCGCCATGCCAATACCGGATAGCCGAGCAGCAGCAGCAGGCTCATGCCGTGGGTTGGCAGCGCCAGCAGCAAGGCGGTTGCTGGAACCAGCAAGCCCCAGAACCAGGTGCTGAATTCCTCACGCAGCGCTTCACGGTCACGTCGGCCTGGATTCAGGTTGGCCCAGGCGCCGATGGCGTGCCCTGCCCTGACAGCACGTGTCCACCACTGCCGAAAGGTGCTGATTTCGGCGTCGTGGTAGGCCATCGCATGATCGAGCTTGTGAATGCTATAACCCGCTTCCTTGATACGCGTGGCGAGTTCAGGTTCTTCACCAGCGATCAGGTCGGGGTTGAAGCCGCCAACCTCATCAAGCACGTTGGCGCGAATCATCGAAATGCCACCAAACTTGCCGATATCGGTGATTTCACCCGCCGCCGACTTCCACTCCAGCGCACACATGCGGTTATAGATCGACGCATCCGGTTCCATTTCCTGTAGATGGCCGGTCACCGCGCCGTAGTCCGGATTGTTGCGCAGGCTGATTTCGCCAATCTCCAACCAGCCGGGAGCCAACTTGCAGTCACCGTCGATGAACTGGATATATTGGACCTGCGGGTTGCGCTGCCGCAGCCGCGCGTAACCCTCATTGCGACCACGCGCAGCCGAGAAAGGGATGGCAGGATCGAGGTTGACGACATCGACATTGTGGGCCGCGGCCAGCTCCGGGCTGCCATCGGTAGAACCTGAGTCGACATAGACCACCGGCACACGCAATTCAGCCAGCGATTCCAGACAGGCGCGCAGGCGCTCGCCCTCGTTTCTGCCGATAACAACGATGCCGGTGGAAGGTTGTACCTTACTCATCTGAATGCGACTGCTCCTTGATCGTGGGATAAGTCTACCGCTTGTCAACACGATGTTCAGCTTACCAATGCTCAAAACGCCATCAGCCTGAGCAAACTAACCAAGCTGGTTCTGGTGACAGCAGCTCTGCGGCATAATAGCGGGCCCAGTAGCGTAATCGGCCTTTTCCATGACAAACAGCACACCACAAACTTGTGACACCCCGATGAATGGCATGATCGATGCCGACACCGCGCTACAACGCTTGCTGGACGCCGCTCATCCCGTTTCCGAAACAGAAACCGTGTCGATTCTGGATGCACTCGGGCGCACCGCTGCCGAGGATGTCGTCTCGACCATCGACGTCCCGGGCCATGACAACAGCGCGATGGATGGCTACGCTGTGCGATCTGCTGATATCACGGCAGCAGGAACTATGCTGCGGGTTACCCAGCGGATTGCCGCAGGCAGCACCGGCTTACCGGTTGAAGCGGGCACGGCTGCACGAATTTTTACCGGTGCGCCCATTCCAGCCGGCGCCGACGCCGTTGTCATGCAGGAAAACTGCGTACTTGACGGGGATAGCGTCATCATCAACCAGACCGTGGAACCCGGCCTCAATATCCGGCCACAAGGGAATGATATGGCAGTTGGTCAGACCGCCATCGAAACCGGCACACGGATTGGGCCGGCGCAGATGTCGCTGGCAGCAGGTGTCGGCGTGGATCAGCTTGCCGTTTTCCGACGTCTGCGGGCAGCGATTCTCTACACTGGTGATGAAATCATCGAGCCAGGCCGGCCACTCCAGCCCGGGCAGATCTACAACTCGAACCGCTACGCCCTGCGCGGACTGTTACAGGCGCTCGGTATCGACGTCACCGTGGATCAGCATGTGGAGGATGATTTCGAGGCCACCCGTACCGCGTTTCTGAATGCATCGAAGCAGGCAGATTTGATCATTTCCAGCGGCGGCGTATCGGTTGGCGGCGAAGATCACGTCAAACCGGCCATCGAAGCCGAGGGAACGCTCGACCTGTGGAAGATCGCCATGAAACCGGGCAAACCCTTGGCATTCGGTTCCATCGGTGATGCCACCGTGTTTGGACTGCCAGGGAACCCTGTCAGTGTTTTCGTCACCTTCCTGCTGTTTGTGCGCCCCTATCTATTGAAAACCCAGGGCTGCAGCGATTACCTGGCCGAACCTATTCCCGTGAAGGCGGGATTCGACTGGAACAAACCGGGGATCAGGCGCGAGTTCGCCCGCGCAAGGGTTTCCGTCAATGCCGACAATATGCTCGAAGCCGTGCTGTTTCCCCGCATGGGATCCGATGTATCCAGCTCCGTCGCGTGGGCGGATGGCCTGGTAGTGATTCCTGAGCAGCAAATTGTTGCTATTGGGGACACGGTCGATTTTCTGGGGTTTGCTGGACTGATGGCGGGCTTCTGAGCCCGGAGGTTGGCAGGATGGCATCCACCTGTTGCACAAGCAGTTGCAACAGGTGGATGCGAACAGATCAGTCTTTCAGACCCATCTTGCGCAGAATACTGGCCAGCGGACAGAAGCCGGTAAAGCCCGACTGAAACAGATTGAACCCGACAAAGGCAGTCAGCCATAGCCAGCTCATTTTGGTGATGTCGATCTGCCCCATCATATGCGCCAGCGCCAGGCTGAGCATGACCATGAATCCCGCGAAAATCGTGACTACTCGATTGACTGTCATATCGTGTTCTCTCTGGTTTGTTTGAATTACTTGGGAAAATTTCCCGATATTGAAATGAGGAGCGCCGAGATCAGGCGCCACACAAGTTGAATTGCACAGTATTCTAGCGCGGATACTGCGCCAGGATGCAACAAGCTGCTGCCGCCGGCTGATCACATCATCCCGGAATCGTCCAGGGCAAAGCTTTTTACAATGCAAGGGTATTTTTGTACTATCGATACCGATAGCGATCCTGAAGCGATACGCGAAGAATCCGCAGTATCCCCCAGCAGCGTTAGGAAAATCATAAAGACCCTCCCGGTCTGCAACTGAAAGTCAACGCTGGCGTGATTCGCTTCACAGCAGACATGCCCACAAGTATTAGCGCCCCCGGGTTGTGACAGCAACACCGGATCCGGCGATACAGACGGCCTTCGCCCCCCTTTCAGACCACCACCCATTGGGTGAACAGGGAGTCCGGGCACTGGCTCAACAACAGATTCTTACCAAAGGCTCAGCAATGATGGATTACGACTCCCCCCCGACAAAGCGCAGAAAGCTTCCCTGGATCCTTCTGGCACTGGTATTTCTTGGCGGCATCGTCTTCGCTGGCGCCTTTAGTGCCGGGCTGCATTACACCAATGAAATGGAATTTTGTACTTCCTGCCATTCGATGCAGTGGAATCTCGAAGAATACAAGGAGACCGTCCATTACAAGAGTGCATCAGGCGTTCGCGCGACTTGCTCTGACTGCCACGTGCCGAAGGAGTTTGTTCCCAAAATGATTGCCAAGGTCTACGCCGCTAAAGACGTTTACCACGAGATACTGGGCACCATCGACAACAAGGAAAAATTCGAGCAGCACCGCTGGGACATGGCCAGCCGCGTATGGGCCAAGATGAAGGCAAATGATTCCAGAGAATGCAGAACCTGCCACGATTTCGAGGCCATGGATTTGAGCGAGCAGGATCGCAGCGCCCGGAAAAAACATGCCAGCGCACCAGACAAGGGCAAGACCTGCATCGACTGTCACAAGGGTATCGCACATGAGGAACCCGACGAACCCGATGAAGACGAGGACGCAACCTGAAGCAGCGGCGCATGACAACGGTCATCGCGGTAAAATCCCATATGAACTATGCTGAATTCAATTCAATCTATTGCCAGGCACCAGCCATGAAGCACTTGAAGATAGCGGCTCTGTTGCTGCTCGCCCTGTTCGCACTGCCGCTGATCGCTGCAGAGAAATCCATACTGGAGGCGCAGCTTCGTGCTGCGGCGGCCGATGGCGATGTCGAGACCGTCGCCCGACTACTCGATACCGAAGACATCGATATCAACAGCCAGAACAAAGCCGGCGTAACCGCACTGATGCTGGCATCGGGCGAAGGCCACATCGATGTTGTCAGCGAACTGCTTAATCGTGGGGCGAACGTCAACATCCGCGATCACGATGGCGAGACGGCGCTGACTTTTGCCGCAGAAAACGGCCATTTCGTCATTACCGCGCTGCTACTGGAACGCGGCGCCGACCTCTATGCGCGTACCCGGGCCGGCTGGAGCGCACTGATGCTTGCGGCCAACTACGGCTTGGCGGACATGGTCGAGCAACTGCTCTACAAGGGCGCGGATTTCCGTGCCGCTGACAAGAAAGGACGCACTGCCAGCCTTCTCGCTGCTGAACAGGGGCATACCGATATCGTCGCCCGCCTGCTCAAAGCGGGCTCCCAAGTGAACTGCCGAGACAATCATCACACCACACTGTTGATGGTTGCTGCTGGAAAAGGCAACACAGAACTATGCAAGTTGCTGCTCGACAAGGGCGCTAATGTGGATATGCAAGACATAGACGGCGCCACCGCCTTGATCTGGGCTGCGAGCGAAGGCAACAGCGATGTCGTCAAGATGCTGCTCGACTACGGTGCCAACCCTGATATTCAGGATGCCGACGGCACCACGGCGCTGATGGAGGCCGCCAATGCGGGCAATGCCGATATCGTGAAGTTACTACTTGAGCACAAGGCCGATCCAGCACTTAAGAACAGTGCCGGCAAAGATGCATTGGCCATCGCAAAGAAAAAGGGGCATGACGACATCGTCAAGCTACTCACGGAAAAAACACCCGCCTCGTAATACCGAAGCTCTCGCACTCAGCAGGAGTGGTGCGGCACCGTGACCCCCGCTGGAAACGGTAATCCAGTCACAGAGATGTGGAGCAATGGCATAAGCTGCCCTCTCTGATGCTGGATTCCGGCGTCAAACCGGAATGACAGGGAGCATGTAGTTGAGGTGGTGTACCTGTTGATTCGGTGAAATCTGAGCAGTTACGGCTCTATTTCTCTACCTGCTGAATAGTTACTCTGAGACTCTACTTAGTGCCATTTCCTCTCGCGGGGCTTTTCCATTGGAGGAAACCAACCGACGTACCGTTCCCGCAAACGACTCCGGTTAGCGAACGTACTCTGGAAAATCAGGATTCTTCCAACCGGGTGCCGCTCGCTTCTCCTCGGGAACAGGCAGACGCGAGGCATAGTCCATGACGGCTTTCAGGTCGCGCTCACTGAATGTCTTTGCTTGCTTCACCATCTTCCGATCTGCATTTCGCCGCTTACCGTCACGTATCCACTCATACTGGCGAACCATATATTTGTAGTGTTGGCCGTACAGCGATGGTACAAGATCTTCTGGGTCTCCCTCGCCTTGCTTGCCATGACATTCGGCACAGTGATCCTCGTACATTTTCTTGCCGTGTTCCAGATCCTCCCCACTACCATGACCAACGTCCGTCGTCATCGGCAGTTTGGCGATATAGCCTGCGACATCGGAGATGTTCTGCGGCGTATCGAGCATCTGCCCGGTAGCAAATGGAAACATCGTCGGATTGTCCCGATTGCGTGAACGAATATCTTCCAGCTGCTTGATAATCACGCCACGCAACTGACCGGCAATCTGGGGGTACTGACCATCCTTCGTGCCCCAGCCTTCCGGCGCATGACAGACGACGCAGACCTTGTATTCCTGCTTGCCATGTTCCAGGTTACTTTCGAGCCCGATGGCTTCCGCATACATGTGCAGATCCCGTTCATGGCCATCAGCCAACACATGGGACGCTAGCGACACCAGCAAAGCACCGGCTATTGCCACTGCCAACCGTCTGACCGCCCCAACTTGCGGCTGACCTGAAGGCTGATTCAATTCTGCATGTTGTTTGCGCATATCCGGCACCCTGTGAGTTTGGCTAAACGTTCGAGCCTTTAGTGTACCCGAATCCCAAATAAATCCGAATCGGGAATTGATCTGGCCCTTCTACCCAACGCTCTCCCTGTACGCGGAAAGCGAGTCGAAAAAACGGCGAAAATTGAGAAGGCAACGGGACTATGAATTTCTGTGCCGAGATGGCCAAGACAGGCTATGATCCCGGCCATGAAAATTCTGCTGTTTTCAGACGTGCAGGCCAATGTTCCGGCAATGGAGGCGATGCTCGAAGAAATCGAAGACTGGAATCCGGATCTGGTGATTTTGGATGGTGATCTGATCAACCGTGGGCCTTGCAGCGTCGCCTGTCTCGACCTGTGGCAGCAGCTCGCGGCCTCACGGCGCTGCCACGCCTTGCGCGGTAATCACGAAGACTTCGTCTACTACTGCAGCCAGCATCCCCCCGCGTCACCCGGCGAAGCCGCGATCCGTGCATTTACCGACTGGACGGTGAAACAGCTGGGTGAACGTGTCGGCGAATGCCGCCCCTGGCCCGATCATTTGCTGCTCCATGCACCGCGGGAGATGACGCGCTGGATTCATGTTACCCACGGCACACTTCAAGACAATCGTCACGGCATTCGCAAAGAGATGTCCGATGAGGAGATTGCCGCCGTGATCCCGCAGGGCGTCGACTATTTCTTTACTGCCCATACCCATCGCCCGATCTACCGTGAGGTCGGTCAGACGAAAGTGCTGAACATTGGTTCGGTTGGCTCACCCTTCGATGGTGACCCTCGTGCCAGCTACGCCCGCCTCGTCTGGACGGGATCAGCTTGGCAGGCTGATATCAAGCGCTTCCCCTACGACCGCGACCGCGCCAGACAAGACTATTTCAGCTCCGGATTCTACGACGAGGGCGGCCCCATTGCCCGGCTGATCTACGAGGAATGGAACCGCGCACAAAGCCTGATACCCTTCTGGCACCAGCGCTACCGCGACGCCGTGTTGCGCGGCGACATTTCCGCCGAACAGGCAGTCGATGAATTCATTGCCAACCTCTGATTCAATCCAATAATGCACCCAGTCGCCAAGCGTACCGACTCACCACCACTTGCCAACAGCAGCTGGACCAATATCCGCAAGATGCTGCCCTATATCTGGGACTATCGTGGGCGGGTGTTGCTGGCGCTGGCCGCATTGGTCATCTCCAAGCTGGCGATGGTCGGCGTGCCACTGGTGCTGAAGGAGATCGTCGATACGCTCGATGGTGCCCCCGAAAAGATGCTCTATCTACCGATCGGCCTGCTGCTCATCTATGGTGTTCTGCGGCTGATCAACAGCGCCTTCAACGAGCTGCGTGACGTGATCTTTTCGCGTGTGCGCTACCATGCCATGCACCGGCTCTCGGCCGAAGTCCTGAGCCACCTCTACGAGCTGCCGCTACGCTTCCACCTGGAACGCAAGACCGGCAACATTTCGCAGGATCTCAACCGCGGCGCCCAGAGCGTCAGCTCGATACTGAACTACCTGGTGTTCAATATCGTCCCGACGGCAGCCGAGTTCCTGCTCGTCGCATTCATTTTGCTGAGCCGCTATGACGTGGTCTTCTCCATCGTCACCTTCGCAACCGTTGGCCTCTACGTCGCTTTTACGCTGGGCATTACCAATTGGCGTATGCACTTCCGCCATGAGATGAACCGGCTGGAATCGGAGGCCAATGGCAAGGCGATCGACGGCCTGCTGAACTACGAAACCGTCAAGTATTTCACCAACGAGGCACTGGAGCTGAAACGCTACAACCACACGCTCGATCGTTGGGAAGACGCGGCCATCAAGAGCCAAGCAACCATGTCGCTGCTCAATGCCGGTCAGGGCGCCATTATTGCCATCGGTGTTACCGGTGTGATGGTGTTTGCTGCTCGTGGGGTAGTCGATGGTGAGCTGACGCTGGGCGACCTGGTGCTGATCAACACCATGATGCTGCAACTGTTCCTGCCGCTGGGCTTTCTTGGGGTCATCTATCGTGCCTTGCGCTATGCACTGGCCGACATGGACATGGTGTTCAGGCTGCTGGAACAGAAACCCGAGATCACTGACGCCCCCGATGCCAAACCGCTACAGGCAAACGGCGGCAAGGTCGAATTCCGCCATGTTGATTTCCACTACAATCCGGATCGCCCGATTCTCCATGACATCGACTTCACCGTGCATGAAGGCGAAAAGGTGGCCATCGTCGGGCCTTCAGGCTCGGGAAAATCGACGCTGGCGCGCTTGCTGTTTCGCTTCTACGATGTCACCGGCGGCGCCATCTGCATCGACGGACAGGATATCCGCGAGGTGACGCAGCAAAGCCTGCGCAAAGCCATCGGCATCGTGCCCCAGGATACCGTGCTGTTCAACGACACACTGCTGCACAACCTGCAATACGCCAACCCCGATGCGACGCTGCCAGAGATCCACGCAGCCGCACGCATTGCCGATATTCATGATTTCATCATGTCACTGCCGCAACAGTATGAAACCATCGTCGGCGAACGCGGGCTGAAGCTCTCCGGGGGGGAAAAACAGCGCATCGCCATCGCCCGGGCAATCCTGAAAAAACCCCGCATCCTGCTGTTCGACGAGGCGACGTCCAGCCTCGACACCCAGTCTGAACAGAACATACTCACCGCACTGGAGCGGGCTTCAAAGGGCACCACCACACTGATGATCGCCCATCGCCTGTCCACCATCGTCAACGCCGACCGGATTCTGGTCATGCAGCAAGGACGCATTCTTGAACGCGGCTCCCACAGTGAGCTACTCGCTGCTCAGGGCTTGTATGCGCAGCTCTGGTCGATGCAGCAAGATGAGAAACAGTAGTAGTTGATCCGGGCACGAGAAAACCCTGTGCGGCCTCCCTGCCCCGGAAAAGTGCCCAAGTTAGCTGTCTTTCTCGATAACGAACCCAGGTCAATGATTATGTTATTATTTCGGCATTATTGGATCTCGTTGGAAACATGATGTTCCCCAAGCGCCCGTTGACCCGTTCGCTGGTTCTCTCCCTGACGCTGGCAATGCCTTTCCCACTCCATGCGATCGGTGTGGGCGATATCGATATTCAGTCGCATCTGAATCAGCCACTGTTGGCGCAAATCAGGATCCTCGCCTCCAAGAGCGAGGGCATTCGCGCCAGTGATCTGACTGTCCGCGCCGCCAGCCGGGCACAACACAGCAAATACGGGCTGGACTATCCATCCACCTTGAGAGGCGCGAAATTCCGCGTCACGCAACAGGGCAATGGCAACTTTCTCGTGCGCGCAACGACCAGCTACCCCATCAAGGAGCCGCTGCTGAATTTCCTGCTCGAAGTGGATTGGGGCAAGGGAAAACTCTACAAGGAAGTTGCACTGCTGCTCGACCCGCCTGGCTACCAGCAACTACCCGTCACCCCACCGAAAGCCGTTGCGAACTCCGTCCCGGCAACACCGCTGCCAGAGCCAAACCAAGTTGCCGAATCCTCCTTCGCCGAAACCGACAGCTACCAGCCGATTTTTACCGGCACACCAACGCCGGTCTCACCAAGCAGGTCACTCAATACCGATGTCTACGATTTAGCACCGGACGACCTTGCACCAACGCCTGTAGCAAAGACGAAACCCAGGAAAAAGACTCGCAAGAAAGTTGCCCGTGCCAGAACACAAGCCGTCCACAAACCCGCACTGAAAGACGGCCAATACGGCCCCGTCAGAGCCGGTGACAGCCTCAGCAAGATTGCGCGCCGGGTGGCCGGCCCAGGCGCCAGCAAGGAAACCGTCAAGGCCTTGATGGATGCCATCTATGCGGCCAACCCACAGGCGTTTGCCGGCTCGATGGATGCGCTGGAAAAAGGCACTTATCTGGCAATCCCGTCAGAGACGGATATTTCTCTCGGCGCAAGCTATCTCGCTACATCGGCAGCGATCGGCATTAGTGATTTCGTCGTTACCGTGGATGGCGATAACGATATCGTCATCGATGACAGCGTGACCACGCCTGCCGCCGCCCCAGCAACCGAACCCAGCGCCAACCAGCCAGAGGAACCTTCACCGACACCTCCAGTTACCGTAGCAGAATCACCCCGCGGCGAGCTGAAAATTCTGCCCCCAGACGAGACCGCCGCCGCCATTTCGCGTCGCATGTCGGAGCGGATGGCAGCACTCGATCGCAAGGCCGATGCCAGCAAGCCGGTAACCGAGCCGGTCGAAACAGTCGACAACGACCCATCGGTCGCCGAAACCGTCACCATCGCGTCAGACCAAAGCAGTGGCAACAAGAATGATCTTGCGGGCAGCATTGCCGCGCTACGCACTGAAGTCGCCAGCCTGAAGGCCGAACGCAACAAACTGCTCGATCGCGTAGCCACGACCGAAGCCAAACTCGAAGGCACCGAAGAAGCCCTGCACCGACTGGAGCTGAAAATCGAGGCACTCACCAAGGCGCTTGGCGATCGCACTACAAGCGACTATGGTGCGCTGCTGGCCAAATGGCTCCCCTGGCTACTGCTGCCGCTACTGCCATTGCTGCTTTTTCTGGCTTGGCGCAGACGTCGCGCCGAATCCGTCGATGAAATCGCCGCGCCGGCCACGCCAATCCCCCCTGCGGGCAACGGCGCTGTCAATAGCGAAGCCCCGGCAGATATCCTCGGCGACGACATAGAGACCGTAGAAAGCGCCTCGCGTGGGATTGATATCGACGCACTGGAAAACCCGGTGCAATCTGAGCTATCGGAACCCACCACCACAAGCAGCGACGCCAGCCAGGCAGAGCCGCAAGATACCTTGACCATGACCATGGGCGCCGCACCACCCCCTGACCAGGTCCAGGCCATTGCCTCACCCTCACTGTCGGCTACGGAACCCGGATCACTCGACGGCGATCTGGACTCACTGCTGCGACCTGCACTCGATGAGATCGATCACGCACCGGTGGCCAGCGATACCCAGGAGACCATGCGCCCGCAGCAAGGTGACGCAGAAAATGAAGCCACCCAGATTCTCAACCTCGATAGCGGTGACGACGCTCACCTCGATAGCGCAGAGGAAGCAGAAATCTATCTCGCCTATGGTCAGTTTTCGCTGGCGGAAGAAACCATCAACAAGCTCCTCGCCAAAGATCCCGACAACGATCGTCACAAACTCCTGCAACTAAAATTGTTCGCGGAAACGGGCAGAATGAACGAGTTGCAAACACTCACGATCGACCTGCTGCAAAAGTACCCTGACCCGGACAACGGCATGCATCAGCAGGTACAGAACATTTCCAATCAGGCCTTCACGAAGAAGGCGATGCGGGAGAAAACCCTCAGCGACCAGGATGCTGTGCCCGTGCAGCCGGAATCAACGCAGCAAACACCGGCAGCTGCCGATCCCACCCTGGCACAGATGTCGGTCGAGGCAGACAAGCTGAGCGCGACCTATGCGGACGATATCGTCGACTACATGTCTGAAGAGACGCTCCCTGACCTCGACCTCGCCAGTCTGGACGAAAACCTCGAAGAAACCGTTTTCGAAGATCCGCTGCGTGATACTTCCGATACAGCCCCCAGCCTGGAACTGGACGACGAGGACTTGACTGACTCCGATCTTGATTCATTGACGGTAGACATGGAGCTCAGGCAAGCAAAACTCGAAATCGATACCGAAGGAGACGACAAGACCGTTCACGAAGACCATATCGAGGAATTTTCCGACACCGATCTACGGCTCGAACCCATCAACATCGACGACCCGGAACCCGCTGGCGACCGACTCGACATCAAATTTGACCTCGAATCCGAACTGGACAAGTACGACACAAAGGTTAACCCGAAAGACAAGGAATGATATCGGGCAAACCCACCCGCTTGTCTGGCCGTATCCCTCAGTTACTTGTAGAATCGAGCGACTGAAAAGCAATTGTCCAAGTGGGGGAACAATTCAATGAGTCTGCTGGAAACCATCATCTCCGCCCAGGGCGGCGCACTGGTCAAACAATTGGCCAACAGCAACGGCGTCGACCCTGAATCCGCGCTCAATATTCTTGCCAAGCTCGTCCCCGGGCTGACCCAGCAAATGAAAGCCAACAGCAGCGCGCCCAAGGGACTCGAATCGCTAATGAAAGCGCTGGAATCCGGTAGCCACCAGCGCTATCTCGAACGTGAAACCGAAGCCTTTACACCGCAAGCCATTCAGGACGGGAACGCCATTCTTGGCCACCTGCTGGGCAGCAAGGACAGAAGCCGTCAACTCGCCGCAGCCGCCGCAGCCGAAACCGGCATTGGTGACAGCATCATCAAGAGAATGCTGCCACAGATTGCCACCATGGTCATGGGTGCAATGAGCACACAGACCCGTTCCAATGGCGGCGCCCTGAACGATCTGCTGGGCATGCTCGGCGGTAGCGGACAGGAAAAGCAGGCCATGGGCATGCTGGCATCCTTTCTCGATCGCGACAATGATGGCTCAGTCATCGACGATGTCATGGGCATGGCCGCGCGGATGATATTCAAATAACCGGAAACGAAGTCAAGTTAAGCAGTTTCCATAACGACACCACACTCAGAGGAGCAACACCATGGGACTTTTCGATTTTGCGCGCAACATGGGCAAGAAGCTGTTCGGCGGCGATGAAGATCCAGCAGAAAAAATCAAGGAACATATCGAAGAAGACAACCCCGGCATCGATGACCTGGAAGTCACTTACGAAGGCGGCAAGGTCGTCATCGCCGGCAACGCAAGCTCGGCTGACGCGCTCGAAAAAGCCGTGCTGATGGCCGGCAATATTGAAGGCGTCGAAGCCGTCGATACCAGCGCCGTGACCGCACCCGTGCAAACTATAACCGTCGAGTTCTACACCATCCAGAAAGGCGACACGCTCTCCGCCATCGCCAAGGCATTCTACGGCAAGGCGAGTGCCTATCCGAAGATATTCGAAGCCAATCGCGAGGTCATCAAAGACCCCGATCTGATCTACCCTGGCCAGGTCATCCGGATTCCGGAGGAAGACTGAGTAGCGCTAATGGCCTGGCCACGCCAGGCCATTTATTTCGATGCCTAAAGAAATCTCTCCTGCCGAGCTACAACAGGAAGCCCGAGCCTTTCGCGATGGCTTTGCCACCGTACTGCTGGCCACCAGCGATGATAATGCGCTTCCGGATGCCAGCTACTCCCCTTGCATCGTCGATGCAGACGGCCGAATCGCCATTTTCGTCTCCGAGCTGGCCAGCCACACCCGTAATCTTTTCGCCAACCCACGAGCCAGTCTGATGTTCATTGCCGATGAATCAGCATCACGCAACCTGTTTGCCCGTCGTCGGCTGATCCTTGCAGCGACCGCAGAACATCTTTCACGCGAACACGAAGACTGGGCTGCGCTGATGACGCAGATGCGTGAACGCCACGGCAACACCATCGACTTGTTGATGTCGCTGCCCGACTTTCACCTCTTCCGCTTTTCCGTAAACGGCGGTACCTGGGTACGCGGATTCGGGCAGGCTTTTACCGTTTTGAACAGTCAGCTGGAGATTTCAGCTGAACGGCGGACTCGGTAGAGGACGGTGCTACACCGATATGCCTGCCGATCAAACCGTCAGCCAACACCAATAAATTCCAGCGCATTCCCGTCCGGATCGCGACAGAACAGCGCCTGACGCCCGGACCGGCTGCGCGTATAAGCAACCCCGGCATGCTCCAGCCGTTCAGTCAGCACATCAATGTCAGCCACCCTGAAAGCGGCATGCTGATCGCGGCCACCATGTTCCGGGCGTATCGCCCCGGCGCAGGGGTTTGGTAGTACCAGCAGATGAATCTGCTGGCCATCACCCACCTCCAGCCAGGCGCCATCGAACACCAGTTCGGGGCGATCCGCTGTTTCCATGCCAAGCACAGCGCAGTAGAAATCGAGCGCACGTTGAAGATCGTCCACCAGCAGGCTGACATGGTGCATTCCAAGATAAAGACTCTCTGGCATTTCGCCTCCCCACGGCAGATATGCTGATATAATCGGCGGCTTCATTCTAACCCCTGCTCGCCGCATGAACCCAGACCTGCAAAAATTGCAGCCCTACCCTTTCCAGAAACTGGCGAGGCTGTTCGAGAACTGTGAAGCACCGACCGACAAATCCCCGATTCGTCTGTCGATTGGCGAGCCCAAGCATCCAACGCCCGATATCATTCACGATGCTATCATCGAACATTTGCAGCAGCTCTCCAGCTATCCGCTGACGATCGGCATGGCGGCATTGCGCGAGGCCATCGCCACTTGGCTGACGCGGCGCTTCTCCCTGCCCGACGGCAGCGTCGACCCCGAGCGCCATGTACTGCCCGTCAACGGCACTCGGGAAGCACTATTTGCTTTCGCCCAATGTATCGTCGATCGCAGCACCAGCGATCCCGCCGTGCTGATGCCCAATCCGTTCTACCAGATCTATGAAGGCGCAGCCCTGTTGGCGGCTGCCAGGCCGGTATTGCTGGACTGCACCGCTGAGAATCACTTTATTCCCGATTTCGACCGTGTCGATGCAGCACAGTGGCAAGACTGCCAGTTGCTCTACCTCTGCTCACCCGGCAACCCTACCGGCGCAGTCATCGATGAGCAGACGCTGCAAAAATTGGTCGCACTGGCGGAAAAATACGATTTTATCATCGCCAGTGATGAGTGCTATTCCGAAATCTATTTCGATGAACAGCGGCCACCGGCCGGGTTGCTGGGCGCTGCTACTGCCATGGGTAATACCGACTATTCACGCTGCGTTGTCTTTCATAGTCTGTCGAAACGATCCAATGCACCGGGCTTGCGCTCGGGTTTTGTTGCCGGCGATGCCGAGGTGCTGAAGAAATTCCTGCTGTATCGCACCTATCATGGCTGCGCCATGTCACCTGTTGCGCAGTTCGCCAGCATCGCTGCATGGAACGACGAGACACATGTCGCCGATAATCGCCGACGCTATCGTGAAAAATTCGAGGCCTTCAAGAATATTCTGGCAGATACCCTACCGTTGCAGATGCCCGATGCCGGTTTTTATTTCTGGGCAAAGACGCCGATCGACGATAAGGAATTCGCCTGCAAGCTGCAGCAACAACAAAATGTCACCGTATTGCCTGGCAGCTATCTGTCACGCGATACGGTCAACGGCAATCCGGGACACGGATACGTACGTATGGCTCTGGTCGCAGGGCTCGATGAATGCGTAGAAGCCGCTCACCGAATCAAGCAAACGATTGAAACCTTATAACGGAGAACAAGCTAATGAGTGATTTGCAAACCGTCATTGAAGAAGCCTTTGAACGCCGCGCCGATATTACGCCGGCCAATGTCGACGCACCAACGCGCGCTGCGGTAAACGAGGCGATTGCCATGCTCGATAGCGGCGTCGCGCGTGTCGCAGAAAAGAAGGATGGTCAGTGGGTCGTCAACGAATGGCTGAAAAAAGCGGTGCTGCTGTCATTCCGCATCAACGACAATCAGGTAATTCGCGACGGCTACACCAATTACTACGACAAGGTCGCGCCAAAATTCGCCGACAAGACTAGCGAGCAATTCCGCGCCGAAGGCGTTCGCGTGGTACCACCTGCCGCCGCCAGATACGGTTCCTATATTGCGTCCGGCACGGTGCTGATGCCGTCCTATGTCAATATCGGTGCCTATGTCGATTCCGGCACCATGGTCGATACCTGGGCAACCGTGGGCTCCTGTGCTCAAATCGGAAAAAATGTTCACTTGTCCGGCGGCGTCGGCATCGGCGGTGTGCTCGAACCCTTGCAGGCATCACCGACCATTATCGAAGACAATTGCTTTATCGGCGCCCGCTCCGAGGTCGTTGAAGGCGTGATCGTCGAGGAAGGCGCTGTCATCTCCATGGGCGTCTATATCGGCCAGAGCACGCGGATTTATGATCGCGAAAAAGACGAAGTCATTTACGGTCGTGTCCCCGCGGGTTCGGTCGTCGTATCCGGCAACCTGCCATCGAAGGATGGAAAATACAGCCTCTACTGCGCCGTCATCGTCAAACGCGTCGATGAAAAAACCCGCTCGAAAGTGGGCATCAACGAACTGCTGCGCGACATCTGAGGCTGATAAACATGGTGACGGTATATGGCATCAGTAATTGCGATACGATCCGCAAGACCAGGAAGTGGCTCGATGCACATGGCGTCGAATACCGTTTTCATGATTTCCGCAAAGATGGCCTCGCACCCGGGCTGCTGACGGCATGGGTGGACAAGCTCGGCTGGGAAGTGTTGCTAAACAAACGAGGGATGACCTGGCGGAAACTCCCGGATGATGAAAAAGCCGATATCGACGCGGCCAAGGCAATTACACTGATGCTGAAATACCCGGCAATGATCAAGCGGCCCGTCATCGACACCGGAGACGGGCTGATCGTCGGGTTCGATGAGCAAAAGATCAACGAAGCGCTTGGCGCACGAGGAAACCCGGCATGACAAAAACCCTGGAACTGGCACAAGCGCTGATATCACGCCCTTCCGTCACACCCAACGATCAAGGCTGTCAGGATATCTTGATCGAGCAACTCGAGCCGCTCGGGTTCACGCCAGAGAAAATGCGTTTTGGTGATGTTGACAATCTCTGGCTGCGTTTTGGTGACAGCAAGCCTTTGTTCTGTTTTGCCGGCCATACCGATGTCGTTCCCACCGGCCCCGAGAGCAGCTGGCGCTTTCCCCCCTTCGAGCCGACGATTCATGAAGGACAACTCTATGGCCGTGGCTCGGCTGACATGAAGGGCAGCGTCGCGGCATTCATCACGGCGGTGCAACGTTTTCTCACCAACCACCCCAACCCGCGCGGCTCTATCGCAATGCTGATCACCAGCGACGAAGAAGGCCCGGCAGTGGATGGCACGGTGAAGGTCATCGAAACGCTGCAAGCACGCGGCGAAAAGATCGACTGGTGCCTGGTCGGTGAACCGTCGAGCACCGAGCGCCTCGGCGATGTCATCAAGAACGGGCGCCGCGGCTCGCTCGGCGCTGTGCTGACTGTCATCGGCAAACAGGGGCATGTCGCCTATCCTCACCTGGCGGAAAATCCCGTACACATGGCAGCATTTGCGCTGGCCGAACTGTCGAATACCCTGTGGGATGAAGGCAATGCGCATTTTCCGCCGACCACATTCCAGATTTCCAATATTCATGCTGGCACTGGTGCAACCAATGTCATCCCCGGCGAAATGGAAGTCCAGTTCAATTTCCGCTTTTCCACCGAACTCAACCCGGAACAGATCAAGCAGCGCACCGAGGAAATTCTGCGCCGCCACAATGTGAATTACCGTATTGAATGGAACCTCTCCGGCATGCCATTTTTGACAGCGGAAGGAAAGCTCGTTGACGCTGTTTCCGCAGCCATTCGTGACGAAACGGGTTTCGACACCGAACTCTCCACCGCCGGCGGCACATCGGATGGTCGATTCATCGCGCCAACGGGTGCCGAAGTCGTCGAACTCGGCCCGCTCAACGCAACCATTCACCAGGTCGATGAACATGTCAGCGTAGACGATCTCGATCGTTTGTCGTCGATCTACGAAAAGACACTTGAGCACTTGCTCGGATAGCAGATTCCCATGATTCTCGCGGGCGACATCGGCGGCACAAAAACCTTGCTGGCTCTCTACGAGCCAGGCACCAAGCAACTGAACGAAGTCGTCTGCAAACAGTATCCCAGCGCCGACTACGCAAATTTTTCCGATCTGTTACAGACATTTCTACACGCTACCAATCCACGCAGGCTCGAGGCAGCCGCCCTCGGCGTCGCCGGCCCGGTGATCGACCAGCACTGTGTCACGACCAATCTGCCATGGGTCATTTCTACCACTGAACTGCAACAGTCGCTTCAGATCGACAAGGCATATTTGCTGAATGACCTGCAAGCAACGGCCTATGGCATGCTTCATCTGCCCAGCAACGACTTTTGCTGCCTGAACAAAGGCAGCAAAGTGAGTGGTAACGTCGCCGTCATCGCAGCGGGAACCGGACTGGGCGAGGCAATTCTCTACCATGAGGGAGAAGATCGCTGGCACCCGATTGCAACCGAGGGTGGACACTGCGAATTTGGCCCACAAAATGCGCTACAGGACCGTCTGTTGCAGTGGCTACGAGACCGCTACCCAGAACATGTCAGCATCGAACGGATCTTGGCGGGTCCCGGCATCAGTAATCTGTATCAATTCCTGCTAGAGGAAAAACGGGCGACGCCTGGCGACGATCGACCGCCGCTGCCCGATGCCAAGACAATCAACGAACTCGCCTTCAAGAAAGACGACCCGATTGCACTGGAGGCCCTGATACTGTTTACCGAGATATACGGCGCCGAAGCTGGCAACTTGGCGTTGAAAAGTTTTTCCCGTGGCGGTGTCTTCATCGGCGGTGGCATTGCACCAAAAATCCTTCCGCTGCTGCGTGACGGCCATTTCATGCGGGGATTCAGCAAAAAGGGACGATTCAGCGCCGTCCTGCAAGACATGCCGGTCAATCTCTCCTTGAACGAACTGACCGGCCTGCTCGGCGCCGCCTGGTTCGCATTCAATCATCGCTAGCGACGCATTCGATGACTGCCTGGTACGTCTACATGCTCCGCTGCAGCGACGGCTCTTTATATACTGGCATCACCAATGACGTTGCACGCCGGGTGGCGGAACATGCAAACGGCAAGCGAGGCGCACGTTACACGCGGGGCCGCAGACCGGTCACGCTGGTTTATCAGGAAGCCTGTGATGACAAATCAGCGGCATTGAAGCGGGAAATCGATATCAAGAAACTGTCGAAAGATAAAAAGCAGGAATTGGCACGCACCACGATAATGCCCAGCTCGTAGGGGCAGCGCCACTTCAAGGTGCTCGCCAACTGGCGTTTGTGGTGCACCCTACGAAAAGGGCTGTGGCTCAAGCTACGGGCTTGTAGCGAATTTCAACAATCTCGTAACTGTGCAGCCCGGAGGGGGTGTGTACTTCCACCTCATCGCCTTCATATTTTCCCATCAACGCCTTGGCCAGGGGCGAATCCATGCTGATGTATTCCGGCTGATGATCGATCTCGTCGGGGCCGACAATGCGGTAGGTAACTTCCTCACCGTACTCATTGGCCAGGGTTACCCAGGCAGCGAAATAGACACGCTCATTGCTGGCTGGTGAGCGATCGACGACCTTGAGTATCGGCAGGCGCTTTTGCAGGTAGCGAATACGGCGGTCTATTTCACGCAATTCCTTCTTACGGTAGATATATTCTGCATTCTCTGAGCGATCACCTTCGGCGGCCGCCGCCGACAATGCGATGGTCACCTCTCTGCGGCGCTGCCAGATCGCCTTTTCCTCTGCCTTCAGCGCAGCGAAGCCTTGCGGGGTAATATAGGCGGACTTTGGCGGCGCTGGCGCACGATAGCGGCCCATATCAATCCTGTTCGATAAACGCCTTCCATGCCTGCAACGCCTTCAGCACGGTAGCTCGGCGCAGCCGGGTTTCTTCCGCGTCTTCCAGCGCATGGCACAATAATACTACGTCGTCGCCATCAAACGACATCGCAAAACTGTTGCCAACAAAATCGTAGCTTTCCCGGGTGTTTCCCTCTGGGTCCGCAAGTATCTCCACCAGTTCGTCACAGGTCTCCAGGTCATCCTGAATATCCGATTCCAGAAATTGGGCCAGGGTTCGTGTGTCTTCGCCCCGTGCACGCGGTGCGCCATCATTGTCACGATAAAAGTCGATTACCATCATTTTTTTCGATCACGTATGTAAATAGGATAGGCGGTATTGATCTTGCCATTTTTCAGCAGATAACCCTCGATGGAGAAACCATGCCCGGAAGGCCCGCGCCACGGCGTTGTCTTGCCTTTTTCACGGTGCTTGTAGGCATGGAGTACCGCCTTGATGATGGTTTTGGGCGCCATGTCATCAGGGAACATGGAAGAAAACTTTTTTTTCCACTTTTTTTCCCGGCGATCGTAGATCTCGACCTGTGCGGTGTAGACACCTGCCTTGTTGGGCTTCGACTTGATGCGGACGATTCGCGCCGTTTCAACAGCCTTGCCGTCGAACAGTGCATGAAAGCCCACCGGCTTGCCGCGCCGATTGATCTCACCCTGAAAAATATGCGTTACATTGACTGGCGGTTTGGTATTGCTCCAGATCTTCTTCTCTGCCTGCGCCAGTAGCGGCAGCAGCAGGAGTATCAGCAGAAGCAGTTTCGACAGTTTTGTCATGAATCTCGTCATTCCTTGCATTTGGAAATCTCGACCTGAATCGACTGCGTGTCATCCGCCAGCCAGATCAGACCATCCTGGATCGTGCATTGTAGCCGCATTGTTCTTTTTGTTAAATCAACAAGTTGCTGGCTGACATCGTCACAAATCTTCACGATCTCAAGGTTGTCATAGCGCCGCAGCTTGTTTTTCACCTGTGTCCACCACACATCGCAGGCACGGCTGCTGTAACAGTAGACCTTGACTTCCCTTGCTCGACCACAGGCTTTGCGAATGCGCTTTTCGTCAGGTTGCCCCAGATCGATCCACAGCTCGATCTCATCACGGTAGTTCTTCAACCAAAGGTCGGGTTCATCCTCACTGCTGAGTCCGCGGGTAAACGTGAGATGTTCATCGGCATTCAGCGCAAATACAAGCAAACGCACCATCATGCGCTCATCGGTCTCCGACGGGTGCCTCGCCAGGGTCAGATTGTGAGTCTGATAATAGTTGCGGTCCATGTCGGAGATAATCAGCTCCGCCTTGAATATCGTCGAATTAGTCGCCATTGGGCGTCACCCTTCCGCGTAATTTTTTTGTCTTTCCCCGACGTGTCTTGCTATCCCCCGCCTGCGCTTCGCTGCCTTGCCGGGTCGCGTCGGAATACGTTTCTTGCGTGTTTGCGCCGCCTGATTGACCAGAGCCTGTAAGCGCTGCAAGGCCTCGTCCCGGTTTTTCTCCTGGCTGCGATGCGTCTGCGCCTTGATGACGACGATGCCGTCTCTGCTGATCCGCCGATCATGCATTTGCAGCAGCCGCTGCTTGAGCGTTTCTGGCAATGACGATGCACGTATATCAAAACGCAGGTGGATCGCGGAAGAGACTTTATTGACGTTCTGGCCACCTGCACCCTGGGCACGAATGGCGGTGATTTCAACCTCATCCTCGGGAATCTTGATCTGCGGCATCATCGGCTTACAAGCTCTCGCAGCAGCGCCGTCGCATAGCTGCCCGGCGGCAGCGAAAACGAGAGCGCGAGTGTTTCTTCATCCAGCCATTGGGATTGCAGCTGTTGCGGCATCACTCTCAGCGCACGTCGGGATGCCGCGACGCGTTGCTTGCTCAATCCTTTCACGATAGCAGCATGAGCCTCCAGCACGAGCTGCTCCAATTCTGCGGCTTCGCCTGTCGTCTGTGTCTTTCCGGCCGTGCCTGGCAGTGGGTCCGACGGATGAATCTCACCCTTTTCGGCGCGTTGCAAGAGGGCATCATCGACCGTGTCGACAGAGAAAAGGCTGTTGCTTTCTCCGAGCAGCATTAAATCTCCCAGTAATGGGCGATACCAGTTACCCCGTTCGACGCGCAATGCCAGCACATCGTTGAACACCAGACTGCGTGCCGAGGAAATCAGCAGGCTACGTTGTTCCCGATCCTTCACCCGCCGCTTGCCACGCAGCATCTGCCGCGCCTTGGTGATATTCGCGCCATCCCTGCCAAAACGCTGCTCGCCAAAATAGTTCGGAAATCCCTGCGCTTGCAGCCGAGCCAGCGTTTTCGCGACGGCTTCGTGATCGCCACGACACTGCCGCAACACGATCTCAAACCGGTTGCCTTTCAACGCACCACGACGCAGCTTGCGTGAATGGCGCTGCTGGTCCAGCACTTCAACTCCGTCGGCAAGTACCTCAGGCAATCGCGGCGTTTCACGGCCCGGCAGATGAATGCTGAACCACTGTTCCGTAACCGCCTGCCGATCCTTCTGGCCAGCGTAGCTGACATCCCCCTTGCGCGCTCCCGTCGCGCGTGAGAGAAGGCTCGCCACACCGACGGTGTTCCAGCCGGTCTTGCGAATATTCACCCACAGGTGCTCCCCTTCGCCCTCCGGCAGTAACAGGGGTAACTCGGTAACACGAAAATCGGCGGGGGTTTGCTTGATCACGCCATGATCAAGCGGGGGTTCCGCCGTGCATGGCCATGTCGGCAGCGGTGAATCAGACGCGAAACCGGTCGCGGCTAACGCCAGACGCTTGTCAACCACGACCCACCTCCGACCACGCATTCAGTCAATGTCTTTCGATGTACGCTTTTCAATGTCAGAGCCCGAAACGAGTAAGCGGTAGTGGTCGGGATTGTAACACTTGCCAGCGACCGACAATGCGAATGCGAGCAATGGAGATTCACGCTAGTGGAAAACTATCATGCAACGATGGCATGCGAATTTCGGTGTTTCGCAGATGGGCGGCCAGAGCGGTCATCGATGCCTCTTCACCATGAACGAGATAGGTCGTCTGCGGGCTGCCGGTTTTTCTGTGCCACGCGACAAGATCCTGCTGATCAGCATGGGCTGAAAATCCGCCAATGGTGTAGATCTCTGCATTGACGCTGATCTCTTCACCGAAAATTTTGACGGTTTTCGCGCCGTCAATGATTCGCCTTGCCAACGTCCCCTGAGCGGCATAGCCAACGAATATCACGCTGCTGCGCCGATCCCAGAGATTGTGTTTCAGGTGATGCCGCACCCGACCGCCGGTACACATGCCTGAGCCAGCCATGATCACGGCACCGCCGTCGATGCTGTTGATGGCCATGGACTCTGCCGTTTCCCGGGTAAAATGCAGACCCGGTAGCCAGAACGGATCCTGCCCATTACGCGTCAGCGCCAAGGCTTCGTGATCAAAACACTCGGGGTGGCGGGAAAATATCTCCGTCGCGGATATCGCCATTGGCGAATCGAGAAACACGCTGATATGTGAATGGATTTTGTGCTGTTCTACACCTTCGCGCAGAAAATAGAGAATCTCCTGCGCTCGCTCCAATGCAAACGTGGGGATGATAACATTGCCACCACGTTCCATCGTCGCATTGATGGCGTCATAGAGTTCTGCCACCGAAGGCTGCAATTCCTTGTGGTTACGATCGCCGTAGGTTGACTCCATCACCACCGTATCCACGGGTGGTGGTTTATCCGGGTCACCGAGAATGACTCGTCCGTGATAGCCAAGATCGCCTGAAAACAGTGCGCGATGCTGACGGCCCTGCTCTTCAAGCGCCAACACAATACTGGCAGAACCAAGAATATGCCCGGCGTCGAGAAAGGTGGCACTGATGCCGTCCGCAATCCGCAGCGGTTTGCGGTACTCGGCATGACGGCCAAAAACCTCGAAACTGTTGAGCGCATCCAGAATCGAGTACAGCGGTCCCACCGCTGTGGAAGGCTTGCGCCCGCTACGGCGCTTCAATTTCCGTTGCCGATAGCGCGCCTCCTCTTCCTGCAGGCTTGCTGAATCGAGTAACACCAGCCGCGCCAGCTCGAACGATGCTGCCGTGCTGATCACTTCACCCTTGAAGCCCTGTTTGGCCAATAGCGGAATACGGCCACAATGATCGAGATGGGCATGGGTCAACAGCAAATAGTCGATTGAAGATGGCTCGAAGCCGAATGGTTGTGCATTCTCCTCGGCCAGTTCCCGCCCGCCCTGGTACATGCCACAGTCGATCAGAATACGTTTGCCACAACACTCCAGCAAATGACAGGAGCCGGTTACACCACGGTCGGCGCCGTGGAACGAGATTTTCATGTCACACCCTCCTGTCTCAGCAATAGTCAGATCGTTACCGGAAAATCATAGCTCTCATCGGCACCGGCCCAGCGGATTTTTATCAAGCATTGTTCCACCTCTTCTGCGTCGCAATGCAGGAGCACCACATAGGCGCCCTCCCCAACCGCATTCTCTATCCCATGCAATGCATCGCTGGGAATGCCCATGCGATGAAGTGCGCTGGCCAGGCCAGTCAAGGCGGCCGCGCCCGCCATGGCGCTCCCCGTCAACACCCCGCCGGCAACGGCCCCAGCGATCGCCTCGACGATCGGCCCTGCTGCCAGCAGCGCCCCGACACCAGGAAGCACGAACATTCCAGTCGCCCCAGCGAGCAAGCCCCAGATCGCTCCCCAGAATGCACCATGCTCACCCCACACCTTGATACGCTCATTGTCGCTGGCATAAGAAATTCCGAGCATGTCATCGCCGCTGCCACCAGAACGATGCAGCAGCGATATTCTGTCCGGCGGAAAATCATCTGCAATCAGTTTTTCGACCAGCGCAGTTGCCTTATTGCTTTCACGGAACACACCAATGGCCAGATGCAAGCGAGCCTTGTTATCTGTTTCTGTCATTTTCTACCACCTCTTATCTCTGTCAGTCGAAATGTCATCATTCGGCAGGAGCGGAAGCAACAATTATCATGGACATCGCCACCAGTTGCTTGCAATCCTGCCACCCTACCCCCATTAATCAGGCAACCCAAAGAAAAATTCAAGGAGAACACGACAATGAGCTTGACAGTCAATGGCAAAACCATCGCAACCGACGAAGAAGGCTATCTGCTGAATCCTGATGACTGGGACGAAGATGTCGCCAAAGCGTTGGTCTGTGCGTATGAGGAAGAAGGCAACCCAAAAATCACTGCCGAAGGATGGGCGCTGATCCAGTATTTCCGCGACTACTATGAAGATCATCAGGTTCATCCCACCATGCACAAGATGCTGCGGGAACGCGCCAAAAAAGAAGGCAAGGATTTTCACGAGGAAGAGGCATTCAGAGACTACCTCTATCAACTGTTTCCGAAAGGCCCGGTTCCCACGCTGTGCAAGTTGGCGGGATTGCCGAACCCGAAAGAGGAAATTGAAACGTAGTTTTACGGGATTGGTGTCGCCCTCCTGCTACGGAGGGCGGCTACTTCCCCCCGCCTCATCGCATCATCTGCATCTTCGTTTCAATGGTGTTTCTGCGCAGCGATCGGTAGCCTAACCGGATGAACTGGACGATAACTGCCGGATTGATCGCACTGGCAATACCATTACTCGCCATCCTGTTGCTGCACTGGTCACTCGGCGCACGCCGCTTGCGCTTGCGCCAGCAACCCGCAGACTTCAGTCTTATTGCCGACAAACTGCACATTCCTCTCGGGAAACGGCACAAACTATTCGCCTGGTGGATTCCCGCCAAAGATTCACGACGCACTGTGATCGTCTTGCACGGCTGGGGCAGCAGTGCCTCCCAGTTGCTACCACTGGCACCACCGTTTCATCGGGCCGGCTTCAATGTTCTGCTATTCGATGCCCGAAATCATGGCCTTAGCGACAGCCATGGCATTTCTTCGATGCCCGCATTTGCCGACGATCTGGCGCATGTGCGGCACTGGATCAGTCACGCCAGGCCAGACGCGACACAGGCAATTTATCTGATTGGCCACTCGGTCGGCGCCGGTGCCGTATTGCTCGAAGCAGCACGCCACCCCAGATATCGCGCTGTCATCAGCCTGGCGGCCTTCGCTCACCCCGATCTATTGATGCGCCGCTACCTGCACCGATTTCACCTGCCGCGCTGGCTGGTGTCCGCTATCCTGAAATACATCCAGTGGGTCATCCGGCACGACTTCAATGATATTGCCCCGGTCAATACCATTCGGCAGGTCAATTGCCCGGTGTTACTGGTACACGGCAAGGCGGATACCACGGTGCCTTACACCGATGCGGAGATGATTTTTTCGTCCTGCGCAGAGGGCCAATGTCAGCTGCTGCTGGTCGACGATGCAACCCACGAGTCAATCGACAAGATCGAAGAACATGGTGACAAACTCGTGGAGTTTTTCTGCAGAAAAAACCAATGACGACCTGAGTTATCAAATCATCAACAAACGGTCAGGAACAAGACTGCTCGCCAGCATGACGCGATTGATGTCAAGGTGCTCGCGCCAACTCGCTGCACGCTGATTGCCGGATGCAAGCCAGAACGCTTCAATATCGGTATGTAGCGGCGCAATCCGCATGAGGAAATCACGTTGTTTGTCGGCTTGATCTGCTTTTGGCACATATTCTGGATGCGCTGCCACTGCGTGGAAAACCCTGTCGATGGCTTGCAAGCCAATCGCAAGCCCGAGTTCGCGAAACGCAAGCCGGTACTCTGCAGGAAGCGCCAGCGAATTTTCCCGCAGCAATTGCTGCACACTCCATGTAATGTCGTCGATTAGCCGGGCAACGCTGAGCGCATCGGTTGACACACCACGTTGGCGTATTTGCAAATATTTCCAAGTATCCGCAAGCAGGCCGCCGATACCGAGCGCATCCGTCGTCGCCCAGGACTGACCGGCACACATCAATTCAAGCGCCGCAATTTCTGACGCCAGTGTCAACCCAGCATCTTCGGCTTCACTGCGATTGCATTCCAGTTCGAGAAACGTGAGCAAGCCATCGAGGGGATCATGTTGCCCCATCGACGGGACGAGCGGGCGGGAAAGATCCACGCTCATTTTCCAGTACATTCGTTTCGGTTGCGCAGGCCCGACGGAATAACTGAAAGCCGCAAAGGCAGTGTGGGCCAGTTCCACGGCCCAGCGCAGAGAATCCGGATTCCCGGTCTCCTCGAAGGCGACATTCAGCGCATGCATCCATTTCGTCAGGTAGTGAAAATACTGACCGTCACGATCCCATTCGCGTTGTTCATCGAAAGGCTCGCCGATGCCGCGTTCATTCAGCTTTTTTCCAATGCGCAGCCCGGCAATGGTGGGATGCTGTCTTGCTTCGCCATTATCGAGTCCACTGAGCCAGCCTTGTCGGTCACTGTCCGGATGGTGTCGCCCTAGCACATCGTGGACCTGATCGATCAGCGCCAAGGCCAGGGTTCGATAGTGTTCGTCGCCGCTCGATTTTGCCAGCTGAAAGAAATTGCAGACCGCGAATGCGTCTGTCCACAAATAGCGCCTTGGTGTTTGTGTCGGATCGGAAAGCCCCGTATCACGCGCGAAGCTTTCCATGATTCGAACGGCGTGCTCTATTTGATCGTTCAACGCGCTGCGTCCTCAGCGTCACGCCAGCCCGCCTCACCCACCAGTGGCACGAACCGGACACCACCGAGATCGTCGTACTCGAAACGCTCCTCATCGATGCGCCGGATGCGAAGCAACGTCTGGCTGTCGAGCGTCGCACCAACGGGAATCACGAGCCGCCCGCCAATGCCGAGTTGCTGCTTCAAAGGCTCCGGCACTTCGGGCGCGGCGGCCGCAACAACAATACCATCGTAGGGCGCGTGCTCCGGCCAACCAAGCGTCCCATCCCCGTGTCTGACATGAACATTGTCGTAACCCAACGATTGCAGTCGCTCCCGAGCGCTATCAGCCAATTCACCAAAGCGCTCCACGGTGTAGACTTCGGCACAGATCTCGGCGAGCACAGCCGCTGCATATCCTGAACCCGTGCCAATCTCAAGCACACGGTCTTGCGGTCGCAATTCGAGCGCCGCAGTCATCAACGCCACAATATAGGGCTGGGAAATGGTCTGCTGAGCCTCGATCGGCAATGGCCGATCCTGGTAAGCATAGGGGACAAGTTCTTCGGGGACAAATGCCTCTCGCGGCACGGACGCCAGCGCATCTAGCACACG
>JALSHZ010000136.1 GCA_026981985.1 Gammaproteobacteria bacterium
GACGGCAATACGCCCTGACAGGTGCTTCGTCCGAAAAAAGCGGGCTACGGGGCGGCAGCCATTCTATCTTTGTTATAAACGGGCCATGTAAATCAATGACTTGGGGCTTAACTTAATGGCATTGCTCTCAGGAGGTGGAAAAATACAGTTACCGCTATTTGCGTGAGGAACCCTGTGGCGAGTGGCAGTGCCATGTCATCGAGCGCAAGCCGAAATACAAGTATTCCGGCTACACGCGGCAGCTCGTCTGGATCGATAAGGATAAGTACCGCATCCAGCGGGTCGAATTTTTCGACCGCAAGAACAAGCCGCTCAAGACACTGGAATTCAGTGGCTACCAGCAATACCTCGACCACTATTTCCGTCCTGACAAGATGGCGATGCGTAACCTGCAAAACGGCAAGAGTACAACCCTGGAATGGAAGAACTACAAATTCCAGACCGGACTGAAGGACAAGGACTTCAACAAGAACAAGTTGAAGAACCTTCGCTGAGCAAGGACGGTTAATGAGACGACTTTCTTCTGCGTGGCTGGCCATTGCGTTTACGCTGGCGGCCGCAGCGACGATTGGCGATGCTACCGCTGCGTGGCGTGGCAATGCCGCGTTGGAGGCGCGCTATTTTCTCAATGACGGGCTGTATTCAGAACAGGAAAACTTCTATCCATCGGTCTCGATGGAGGCTGAGTACTATCACGCGTTTGAGGATAGCGATTATTCGCTGACAATCACGCCATTCTACCGTTACGACGCTATCGATGATGAACGTACTCATTGGGATTTTCGTGAATTTCGCCTGCATGTGGCCAGGGGAGAGTGGGAGTGGGATGTTGGTTTGATCAAAGTGTTCTGGGGTGTCACCGAATCACGCCATCTCGTCGATATCATCAATCAGACCGATCAGATCGAAAATATCGACGGTGAAGACAAACTGGGTCAGCCCGCAGTGCATGGGCTGTGGTATCGCGACTGGGGTACGGTCGAGTTGTTCCTGATGCCCGGGTTTCGTGAGCGGACATTTCCTGGTGACAAGGGTCGCTTGCGTGGCCCGCTGGCAGTCGATACCGATAACGCCAGCTATGAGTCGGATGATGAAGAAAGTCATCTCGATGTGGCGCTGCGCCTTGCAGGCACGGTCAAGGATGACTGGGACGTTGGCTTGTCCTTTTTCTCCGGCACCTCCCGCGAGCCGGACCTGGTTGTTGATATGTCCGGGGCGGCCCCTCGTTTGACGCCATTCTATCCACTGATCGACCAGATCGGTCTCGATGTGCAGGCAACGCTAGACAACTGGCTATGGAAATTCGAAGCCATTCACCGCGAACAGGCAGATGCACGTTTCGATGCTGTCGTCGGTGGTTTTGAATATACCTTCTACGGTATCGCTGAAGGCGCGTCCGATCTGGGCGTATTGCTGGAATATCATCATGACAGCCGGGGCAAGTCCGCGCCGACACCGTTTCAGAATGATGTGTTTGTCGGTGCGCGCTGGGCATTGAACGATGCCCAAAGCACTGACTATCTCGCCGGCGGCCTGTTCGATGTCGATCTCGGCAGCCGTAGTTTTCGCGTCGAATTCAACCGGCGCCTCGGGCAGAACTGGAAGTTGACGGGAGAAGCGCAGCTGTTTTCACAGATCGACAGCGAAGATATTCAATATGCGCTGCGTCAGGATGATTTTATTCAGATCGAACTGGCGAGGTATTTCTAAAGGGTGCCACATACTCGATTTTCGGAGCCGGTTGGTCCCCTCTCCCCGCGCGGGAGAGGGTTGGGGAGAGGGGTGGCCCAAGGCTGAATCAAGGAATGTCGCTGGTATCAACGCTGATGAATGCCGAAACTCGACTGATAAAATATGGATGACCAAGGCCATTTGAAGTGGCGCTGCCGGCGCGGCGTGCGTGAGTTGGATGTCGTACTTGATGCATGGCTCAACAACGCTTATCCCACGGCCTCATCTGCGCAGCGGCTTGCGTTTGCCGAGTTGCTGGCTATGAGTGACCCGCAGTTGTTCGATGTGTTGCTGGGTCGGGCCGATGTTGCCGATGTGGTACAGCGGGAGGTCGTGGCCGAGCTTCGCCGCTTGTCCCGGAGACGCTGACAGCCCGGATTTCTCACCGGATTGACGAGCCCTCGCTTGTTCTTTGAATCCACAAGGGATTTTTTTCAGGCCGCTGCCGGCATCCTGCCTTACGCGGCACTTGTACTTCCCTGTACATCGTCGGAAAGACACATTGTTATTCCGCTCCTTCACAAAATCCCTCATGAATCCAAAGCCCTGCGCGATCATCTCGCCACCCGGTGAGAAATCCGGGCTAGCAGTTGCATCCAATCCGCTATCATGGGCATTATCGAGTTCCAAGTAATCCGAAGTGCCGCCATGACCCTGATACGCAACGAAGATCTCATCGCCAGCATCGCCGATGCGCTGCAGTTCATTTCCTATTATCACCCCGAGGATTTCGTCCGGGCCATGACGCGGGCCTGGGAGCAGGAAGAATCGCCTGCCGCCAAGGACGCGATCACGCAGATTCTCGTTAACTCACGCATGGCGGCAGAAGGACACCGGCCAGTCTGTCAGGACACCGGCATTGTCGTTGTCTTCATGCGCATTGGCATGGACGTGCAATGGGAAGGTGGCATGAGCGTTGAAGATCTGGTTAATGAAGGGGTGCGCCGTGCTTACCTGTGGCCGGACAATGTGCTGCGTGCGTCGATCTTGACCGACCCCGTGGGCGAGCGGCGCAATACTGGTGACAATACCCCGGCGGTGATCCACATGTCCGTTGTGCCGGGTGATACGGTCACGGTGGAAGTCGCGGCCAAGGGTGGTGGTTCGGAAAACAAGGCGCGCCTGGCAATGCTCAATCCCAGTGACAGTGTTGTCGATTGGGTGCTCGATACGGTGCCGACGCTGGGTGCCGGCTGGTGTCCTCCAGGCATTCTCGGTATCGGCATCGGTGGTACAGCGGAAAAAGCCGCGCTGCTTGCCAAGGAAGTGATGATGGAGCCGATCGATATTCACGAACTGAAAGCGCGTGGCCCACGCAATCGCGTCGAGGCGCTGCGGCTTGAGCTGATGGACAAGGTCAATCAGCTGGGTATCGGGGCGCAGGGCTTGGGCGGTTTGACCACGGTACTCGACGTCAAGATCAAAGACTATCCCACCCACGCGGCTTCGCTGCCGGTCTGCCTGATCCCGAACTGCGCTGCGACCCGCCATGCCCAATTTGTACTCGACGGGCGTGGGCCAGCCTTGCAGACGCCCCCCGATTTGTCGATCTGGCCGGATATCAGCTACGAAGCGGCGCCGGGCTCACGCCGGGTCGACCTCGACAGCGTGACGCGTGACGATGTCAAAAGCTGGAAGCCCGGCGAGGTGCTGCTGCTGTCGGGAAAAATGCTCACTGGCCGTGATGCCGCGCATAAGCGGCTGATCGAACTGCTCGACAAGGGCGAACCACTGCCAGTGGATCTGCGCAATCGATTTATCTACTACGTCGGTCCGGTCGATCCGGTGCCGGGTGAGGTCGTCGGCCCGGCGGGGCCGACCACGGCGACGCGCATGGACAAGTTTCTGGAACGGATTCTTGCCGATACCGGCTTGCTCGGCAGCATTGGCAAAGCGGAGCGGGGGCCATCTGCAATCGAAGCGATCAAAAAATATCAATCGGTTTATCTGATGGCGGTTGGTGGTGCCGCCTATCTGGTGTCGAAAGCGATCACCGATGCGCATGTCGTCGCTTTCCCCGAACTGGGCATGGAAGCGATCTATGAATTTGAAGTGAAAGATATGCCGGTTACCGTCGCGGTGGATTCCAATGGGACGTCAGTACACCAGACGGGGCCAGCGCAATGGAAAAAAATCATTTTCGAGAAAATGGATAAATCGGCGTTTTAGCCCGGATTTCGCATCGGATAAAAACAAAGATCGGGTGATGCAATATGAAATACAAGGTGTATGGTGATATTCAGTCCGGCAACTGCTACAAGGTAAAGCTGCTGCTGTTATTTCTTGGCATCGAGCATGAATGGCAGGCCGTTGATATTCTTGCCGGGGAAACGCAGACCGAAGCATTTCTTGCGATGAATCCCAACGGCAAGATTCCTGTGCTGGTACTGGAAAATGGTGATAGCCTGAGTGAGTCCAACGCTATTTTGAATTTTCTTGCCGAAGGCACATCGTGGCTACCAAAGGAGCGTTTGGCTAGGGCGCGGGTGCTCGAATGGCAATTTTTTGAACAGTACAGCCATGAACCCTATATCGCCACTGCGCGATTTATCAATAAATACCTGGGCTTGCCTGATGATCGTCTCGAAGAATATCAGGCGAAACAGCAGGGCGGTCATCAGGCGCTAAAGGTGATGGAGCAACAGCTTGCGCGATCCCCGTTTGTTGCGGGCGAGCAGCCGAGCATCGCCGATATCAGTCTCTATGCCTATACGCATGTTGCGCACGAGGGTGGGTTTTATCTTGCGGGTTATCCGGCTATTGGTCGTTGGCTGGAAGCAGTGGAAGCATTGCCAGGGCATGCGACGATGGCCAGCCTGATGACAGAGGCAGCATGTCAGTGAAAATTCTCCACACCTCCGATTGGCATTTGGGACGAACGCTCTATGGCCGCAAACGCTACGATGAATTTGAAGCGTTTCTCGACTGGCTTGGGCAAATAATAGAAGCTGAGTCTGTCGATGTGCTACTGGTTGCGGGTGATATTTTTGACACCGCTGCGCCGAGCAATCGTGCTCAGGCGCTCTACTACCAATTTCTTTGCCGCATTGCCGGTTCGAGCTGCCGCCATGTTGTCGTTATTGCCGGCAATCACGATTCCCCCTCGTTTCTCGATGCGCCGCGCGAACTGCTGAAGGCATTGTCCGTGCATGTCGTGGGCGCCGCCGCTGATGATCCGCAACAGGAAGTCATCGTATTGCATGATCGTGACGGCAGGCCCGAGCTGATCGCCTGTGCCGTGCCTTATTTGCGCGATCGGGATATTCGGCTGGTGGAGGCGGGTGAGAGCCCTGCCAGCAAGGAGCAGAAGCTGGTGGAGGGTATTCGTCGGCACTATGAGGTGGTGGGTGAGGCTGCTTCTGCTGTACGTGCAACGCTTGGCGGTGACATTCCCATCGTCGGCATGGGTCACTTGTTTACCGCCGGCGGGCAAACCATTGAAGGCGACGGCGTGCGGGAACTCTATGTCGGTTCGCTGGCTCACATCACTGCCGCGATCTTTCCCGACTGTTTCGACTATGTTGCCCTTGGCCATCTTCATGTGCCGCAGAAGGTGGGTGGCCATGAGCACATACGATATTCCGGTTCGCCATTGCCGATGGGGTTTGGTGAAGCAAGGCAGCAGAAGTCAGTCTGCCTGATCGATTTCGACGGCTGTCAGCCCAAAATCCGAACACTGGATATCCCCTGTTTCCAAGCCCTGTGCCGGTTCAGTGGAGACTGGGAGGCGCTTGCAACCGGCATTGCCAAACTCGTCGATGACAACAGTAATGCCTGGCTTGAGATCAACTATGATGGCGAAGATGTCATCTCAGACCTGAGGCAGCGCTTGGAAACCGCCATCGAAGGCAGCAATCTGGAAATTCTCCGTATCCGCAACAACCGCATCGTCGAAAGAGCTCTGGGCCGCATGCGAGAGGATGAAACGCTGGATGACCTCGACGTTTTCGACGTGTTTCAACGCTGTTTAGATGCGCACGACATCGCTACCGATCAGCGCGAACTGCTGCAAAATGCCTACCATGAAACGGTGATGTCGCTGCAAGAAGAGAGTGACGCCAACTGAAAAGTGGTCGGAGTGAGAGGATTCGAACCTCCGGCCCCTGCCTCCCGAAGGCAGTGCTCTACCAGGCTGAGCTACACTCCGAGTTGAATTTTTTCGGAGACAGATTGTAGCATGGCGTTTCGGTAGAAACGAACAGCCTCTGTTATCGATCCAATTCCTACCCGTGGGTCGATGACAGAGGCTGTGGCCATAGGGAAACTATGGACAATCTTGAGAAGCTGGTCACGGACTGATCTTTGAGTTGGCTGTTCGTCTTGGTGCGGGCTTCGTGATGAATGGCTGCTTTGCTAGACTCCGGCGGGGTTCAGGGCGTCGGCGTGTGCCGGTCGTTTTGCTAGGTCAGGATATCCGGGGCCTGCTTGAAGGACAACGGGGAAGGAACTATGAGTAAGAGCTATAGCCAGGCAGTAAAGAACAGGCTGAAAAATTTTGTCAAAAAAACAGTCCCTTATCGGATACATTTACAGCCTTGCGGCACGATCGCCCCTGAAGACCTGGCGGCGCGAGAAGGTGCCGCCAAGGTAAATTATCTGCGCGTGTATGAGGACTACGAGACGATTCTGCCGCTTCCGGTCGAGTTAAGTGACAATCTATCGACGTTTGCTTGTTATGACGAAGTCCATTCACGTCCTGATGGACATAAATATCTGGCATACAGAGACAGCTATGAGGTAGTCAGTATTTCTGGTGGACGGCTGTCTTCGAACAACATGTCCAATATTTCAATAATTACTGATCAGAATGAGATCGTTGAGAGGGTTTCTTATCAGTACAGAGTAGATCGCAGAGCGTCTGCATCCGAGAATGATCTGTTTCAGCAGCGTTATTTTACCGAGCCTGAATATATCGACGGCACTGTTGCAACATTACTGGCAGGCCATGGTGCGACGCATAATGTGAGTCATTGGTTATATGATTCGATTCCTCGTATCCATCTTCTCATGGAAGCAGGGGTGTTTGATGAAATCGACTACTTCGTCGTTCCTGCCTATAATACCGAGTATCATGAATATACACTTGGTCGTTTCGGAATCGATAAAAGCAAGGTTATTCCCGGATCGAGAGATATGCATCTCGTCGCGAAAAGACTTGTCGCCACATCACATCCACGGGGAAACAGGAGTTTTATTCTCCCGACTTGGGTATACGAATTTATTCGCTCAAGCTATCTGGATACGCAAGAAGATGGGAGTGGACAGAGGAAGCGAATTTATATCAGCCGCAAAGACTCAGGCTATCGAGGAATTATCAACGAAGCGGAAGTAGAAAGCCTATTGAAAAAATATGGTTTCGAGAGCGTCGTGCTTTCAGAGCTGTCTATGGGTGACCAAGTGACCTTATTCAGTTCTGCCGAGATAGTTGTATCTGCGAGTGGTGCAGGTCTTTCCAAGCTTTTTTTCGCTCCCCATGACTGCGCAGTTATCGAATTGTTTTCAACGGGATTTGTGCATACCGCATTTTACAATGTTGCGTATCTCGGTGGGTTGAATTACAAAGCGTTGGTTACCGATGTCGACAACCCGGCTTCCACCATGGCCGCGGGGCAGAGGGAAAGTTTTGCTGTCGATATCGACAAACTCAAAACAGCTCTTGACGGCTTTCTCTCATGACCTCCGAAATAGGCGTATTCCAAGTAACAGCAAAGGCATTACCCAATGCCACACACCGCCGCCCTGGGCTGTGAATCTCCTGGCGCCTGAGTCGCCTTTAACCGAGACGACGACGCGCGATTCGCTATCCGCGCCGGGCACGACGTTGAGCAGGATGCGGTGCGCCGTTTCCCTGCCGCTGTCATCTTTGACCCAATAGCTGAAGGCGTCGGGGCCGGTGTAGCCAGCGGTTGATGCATAGGTGCCGATATTCCCGTTGAGCGATACGGTGCCATGTAAGGGTTGGCTGACGGCGCTGATGAGGCCGCTCAGGTCTGCTTCAGCGGTCAGGTCTATTTCTGTCGGTTCGCCAGAGATGGCGATCAAGCGGGGTTGCTCAGGCGCTGGCGGAGCGGGTTTTGCAATCTCTGGTAGTACGGTGATCTGAAAGCTTTCTTCACCGCAATAGTATTCCTTGCCGCCGGTGGCGTAGTCGACCACTTCGTAATAGACGGTGGCACTGCCACTGGCGTTGGGTTTCAGCGTGTATTCGAGGCTCCAGGATGGATAGCTGACGTGCGGGAGCACGTCGAATAGCGCGGTATTGTCGGTTCGGGTGATCCAGAGGGTGTCGTTTGGCTGCTCTTCGTCGTCATCGCGTGGACTCATCGCCCATTGTGGGATGTGGACGTTTCCTGCGTTTTCGATATTGATCTGATCGATGGTCGTGGCGCAGAAGCGCTCGGAAAGATCGATGTCGCGGCTGACGGCATTACCGGCAAGGTCGCGAATGATCAGTCGACCGCGACCGGGCAGGTTATCGTCGCTGCGGCGGATGCTGAAGCGGGCTGCCTTCGCACCAGGTGTGAAGGGTGTAACGTCGAGCACCAGGTTGTCCGATGTCGAATCCAGGGTGAGCGATGCCAGGCCGGTATCCTGATTCAGCAGGCCGTCACCGTCGATATCTTCGTCGGGTTCGAGCTGCCCATTGCTGTTGCTGTCCTCGCTGCGGAAATCGATGGCGCCATTGCCGTTCAGGTCCTCCCGCGGGGACAGGGTGCCGCTGAGATCGAGGTCTTCACTGTCGCCGGCAAAGCCCTCGAACCCGTTGTCGCCGCGACGCAGAATGACGTTGGGTGGCCAGTTGTCGACAGCACCATTCGATACTGCTTCGCCAAACCGCCCCAGGTAGATGCGGCCGTCACCGGTAGCGGGATCGTCGTCCAGGTCGGTTGATGTATTGCCGAGTACAAACACGGCACCCGAGGTGGTGGCTGCAATGCTGTTGGGCTGATTGAAACCACGACCACCATATTGATCGACGCCAAGAAACTCGCCTTCGGGTGTCCATGCGGCAGTAAAGGCATCGTAGTTGCCACTGCGGTCGTTGTTGCCGAGTGTGCCGTGGGTGTAGCCGGTGACGAACAGGGTTCCATTCTTGCCAATGGTCATGGCTTTGGGGATATCCGACGCATCGCTGCCCAGGCTGCGTGTCCACAGCCGCTCGCCGCTGGCGGTAGTACGGCTGATGAAGATATCGGCGTCGCCCTGGTTGGGCAGTGCCTCCAGATCCCCATAACTGTAGCTGGTGAGAAAGAGATCACCATTGTCAGCGGGCGCGAGCGCGACTGCATAGTCGGGGCGGGCCGTGCCAAACTGCCTTGACCAAAGCGCTTTCCCATCGGTTGAGAACGCGCGCAATACGATGTCGGGTTTGCGGTTGCTCGGGCTGCCGTCGAGCTTGCCACGGCTGTTGCCAGCCAGATAGATGGTATCGCCGATGCGTGTCAGCGCGGTGGCAATGTCGGATTCGGCGGTGCCGAACTGACGCAGCCAGCGCTGCTCGCCGGTTGGTGTGAAACTCGCCAGATACATATCGTGACCACCCAAGGACCCGGCCTCCGTCAACGCACCGCCAGTGCGGCCCGCAACATAGATATTGCCCTCACCATCGCTGGTGATTGCCTGGCTGTTGTCATATTCGCTGGAGCCGAACTGGCGTGTCCAGACAATAGAGCCGTCGGCATCGAGCCGTGAGATGAACACATCAAAGGAGCCAGCAGGTTCGGCCTCTGTCATTGCACCGGGTGTCGTACCGGTAATATAGAGATTGCCATTGCCATCGACGGTGCTGGCACCGATATAGTCGTGGTCGTCGCTGCCCAACACGCGTGACCACAGACGCTCGCCCCGCACCGAGAACGCCGTGACGAACACATCGCTGCCACCGTGGCTATCCTGGTTGTCGATGCTGCCGAGAAACTCGCCTGCGACATAGAGACCGCCGCTGGGGCTTGCCGCCAATGATTCACCCGAGGCGTTGTCACCGTATTGCCAGATCGTGCCTGGTGCCAATTGTTGTTCCGCCGCATTCAACGCGAGGGGGCTGAGCATGGTCAGCGTCAGCAGTGTTCTAGTGAAAGAGGGGCGCGATGTGTTCATGGCTGTCATCCGTGGTTGTGAAATGGGCTCCGTTGCCCGTAGTTGGCCAGAGACGGGAGACCCGCAGCCAGTGTGAACATCAAGCGACTGCCGAGGTCAGAACAGTGATCACACCGATTCGTATGATTCGCTAGCGACGGCTGTCGGCTGGCCGTGACGCCGGTGGTGGAAGATGGTAGGGCGGGTATTGGTGTTTTTTATGTTCATTATCAGTAACTACTCAGCTCACCACTGAAACACGTCATCTCTGCGTTGGGAAATGGTCATTTACCCATGTAAACTCACATTTCCCGCCTTGATCTGACGCGTTTCAGCGGCAATCTGAGCAGTTACGCTTCTATTTTTCTGCCTACTGAATAGTTACCATTATCGGTGTGCGAGGGTGAGATATTGTGTGCAGGCAGGTCGCCGCTCTTGCTACCATGGGCGGACACTAAAGCGCTTCCAGCCGCGTATCACTCAACATAAGTTTCAGTATCCACCGACTCCCGGGGGAGAGGGGAAGCAGTGCGTCGGCAGGTTGGGTAAAGTGCAGCGTGCCCAACAATCGTGGCACGGCTCTGATAAGCGGCGAAGCCTGAGGTACAAGAACCACAACGATGAACGAGTCAGCCAACATGCCAGACGGAGATAACATGCAGCCCGCAAAGGCTGCGATGTTGCCTCGCGCCGAGACTGGCCCGATGATGGCTGATTACCAAGCTCGGCTGGCATCGGGCGAACTGGTGGCGGATGCCTGGCAACATGGCATCGTAGAGCGGCTCGATCAGCTCTGCCAGGAACTCTCTGTGCAGCGGGAAGCATGGCTGGGTGCGAAGTCGGGGCCAATGAAGTGGCTGGCGTTGATCGGTTTGACCAAACCCACGCGTCCTGCACCCGTCACCGGGCTCTATCTCTGGGGTGGAGTTGGCCGCGGCAAGACGTATCTGCTGGATCTTTTTTTCGACACGCTCCCGTTTCATGAGAAGCTGCGTCTGCATTTCCACCGTTTCATGCAGATCGTCCATGATGAGCTGAAGCTATTGGGCGATCTGGAAGATCCACTGGAGCCCGTCGCCGAGCGAATGGCGGCACGGGCGCTGGTGATCTGTCTCGATGAATTGCAAGTAAACGATATCGCCGACGCCATGCTGTTGGGGCGCTTGTTCGAGCATCTGTTCAACCACGGTGTCACGTTGGTCGTCACGTCGAACGAACAGCCGCGCGACCTTTACCGCGACGGCCTGCAGCGGGCGCGTTTTCTCCCTGCCATCGATCTGCTGGAGCGTTACTGCAAGGTGGTGGAATTTGGCGGTGACATCGATTACCGGCTGCGGCTGATGGAGCAGCTCGATGTCTGGCTGCCTTCCGGCGATGATCATTCAGAAACATTGATGCGGCAGCATTTCATGAAACTGCGCGGCATCAACCTGCATGCGGATCGCACCGATATCATCATCAACCACCGCCGCATTCCGGTAAAGATGTGGGCCGATGGCATAGTCTGGTTCGCCTTCGAGGAATTGTGTACTACTGCCCGGGGCACCAGCGATTACATCGAAATCGCCACGTTTTTTCATACCGTGATGATTTCCGATATTCATGTCATGGATGCAATGCAGGATGACGTCGCGCGTCGCTTCATCAATATGGTCGATGAATTTTATGACCGCAATGTCAATCTGATTGTCTCGGCAGCCGCTTCGCCGGAGGGGCTTTATACTGGCAGCCGGCTCAGGGAAGTGTTTCAGCGCACCAGCAGCCGCTTGATCGAAATGCAATCACGGGAATATTTTGCCCGTCATCACCGCGAGACGCCCTATGAGCTGGAACGATAAACGCCCGATGTCTCCCCATTTGCAGGTCTACGACCTGCCCATGACCGCGCGCCTGTCGATTCTGTTTCGTGCCGCCGGGGTGCTGCTGTATTTTGTCATGGTAGCGCTGGTTGTGGTGCTGGGCATCATCGCTGCCGGCGAGGCTGCCTGGTCGTGGCTGCAACGATTATTGTTATCCACGCTGGGAAAAAGCGCTCTGTTTCTGGTGACGCTGATATTTTATTACCACCTCTGCAACGGCGTTCGTCATCTCGTCTGGGATACCGTGCGAGGGCTGGAATTGTCGTCGTTGCGCAGTTCGGGCTATATCGTTATTGCCGCGACCGTGCTGTTGACGTTGCTAACCTGGGGGTTGGCCTGATGCGCGGCAGCCGTCATTTTCTGTCGCAGCGCCTGACTGCGTTGGCGCTGATTCCGCTGGTGATCTGGTTTTGTTTTTTTCTGGCAAAACTGCCCGGCGCCAATTACGCAGATATCGTGGCCTGGTTGCAGCTGCCTCGCAATGCCATTTTATTTGCGTTGACGCTGATGCTGGGTTTATATCATGGCGAACTGGGTGTGCAGGTGGTGATCGAGGACTATATTTCCCCCGGACGATTCCAGCGCTTCCTACTTGCATCGCTCAAGTTTCTGCGGGTTTTTCTGATAATGCTTGGATTGTTTTTTCTTTTTCGCGTCATGCAGGTGCAGCCATCGTGATCAGCCACAGTTATCCCATCGTCGAGCATTTTCACGATGTCGTCATCGTCGGTGCGGGTGGGGCAGGGCTGCGCGCCACCCTCGGCATGGCAGCTACCGGCTTGTCCACCGCCTGCATTACCAAGGTCTTTCCCACCCGCAGCCACACCGTGGCGGCCCAGGGCGGCATTTCCGCCGCACTCGGCAATATGGGTGAAGACAGCTGGCAGTGGCATATGTACGACACCGTCAAGGGCTCCGACTGGCTCGGTGATCAGGACGCCATCGAATACATGTGCCGCGAGGCCATTCCAGCTGTCATCGAGTTGGAGCATTTCGGTGTCCCGTTTTCGCGCACCGAGGATGGACGCATCTATCAGCGTCCTTTTGGCGGCATGACGACGCACAATGGCGAAGGCGTCGCCCAGCGTACCTGTGCCGCCGCCGACCGCACTGGCCATGCGATTCTACACACGCTGTACCAGCAGTCGCTCAAGCATGGCGCCGAGTTCTACATCGAATATGTGGTCATCGACCTGCTGATGGATGATGGTGTCTGCAAAGGCGTGCTGGCCTGGGATCTGGCCGGCGGCACGCTGCACCGGTTTCGCGGTCATCGAGTTGTGCTGGCCACCGGCGGGGCAGGGCGCTGCTACTTCTCCGCCACCTCGGCGCATACCTGCACTGGCGATGGCAACGCCATGGTGCTGCGCGCCGGGCTGCCATTGCAGGACATGGAATTTGTCCAGTTCCACCCCACCGGCGTGTATGGCGCTGGTGTCCTGATCACCGAGGGCGTGCGCGGCGAGGGCGGCTATCTGACCAACGCCGATGGCGAGCGTTTCATGGAACGCTATGCGCCGAATGCCAAGGACCTCGCCTCGCGCGATGTCGTCTCACGGGCGATGACGTTGGAGATCAATGCTGGTCGCGGTGTCGGGCCGCACAAGGATCATCTGCATCTCAATTTGATGCACCTCGGGCGTGAGGTGATCGACGAACGCCTGCCGGGCATCGCCGAAAGCGCGCGAATTTTCGGTGGTGTCGATGTTACCCGCGAGCCGATCCCGGTGCTGCCGACGGTTCATTACAACATGGGCGGTATTCCCACCAATCACCACGGCGAAGTCGTCTGTCCGCAAGATGGGGAGTCAGAGGCCGTCGTGCCGGGGCTGATGGCCATCGGCGAAGGCGCTTGCGTCTCGGTCCACGGTGCCAATCGGCTTGGCTCCAATTCACTGCTGGACATTATCGTTTTTGGCCGCGCTGCTGCTTTGCGTGCTGCGGAACAGTTGCAGCCGGGTCAGCCTCACGCAGCGCTGCCGGATGCCGTTACCGACGCCGTGCTCGACCGCTTCGACCGCCTGCGTCACGCCGATGGCGAGCATCCCACCGCCGCCATCCGTGACCGCATGCAGCGTACCATGCAGCAACACGCTGCCGTTTTTCGCAGTGGCGAAATCCTGCAGCAGGGCATCGCTAAAATGCGTGAGATCGCCGCCGAATTTCGTGACGTGCGTGTCACCGACCGGGGCATGCAATGGAATACCGACCTGGTCGAAACGCTGGAACTGGAAAATCTGCTGCAACAAGCGCAGATCATTATCCACGGTGCCGCCAATCGAACCGAAAGCCGCGGCGGCCATGCCCGCGACGACCACCCCGACAGGGACGATGAAAACTGGATGAAACACACCCTCGCCTGGTTGCATGAATCGGGCGAGGTGCGTTTCGACTACCGCCCGGTTCACCTCTACACCCTCACCGAGGAATGCGAAGTGATACCGCCAAAAAAACGGGTGTATTGATGGCTGAATTCCGCCTCCCCGCCAATTCCGTGGTCAAGCCGGGAAAAACCTGGCCTGCGCCTGACAACGCAAAAAATATCCGCCGCGTCATCGTCTATCGCTATGATCCCGAAGACGAGCAAAATCCCCGCACCGATACCTACACGATCGACATCGACCACTGCGGCCCGATGGTGCTCGACGCACTGCTGAAAATAAAAAACGAGATCGACCCGACGCTGGCGCTGCGACGCTCCTGCCGCGAAGGCATCTGCGGCTCCTGTGCGATGAATATCGATGGCCGCAACACCCTGGCCTGCACCAAACCCATTGCCGATATTGCCGGTGACATCAAAATCTATCCGCTACCCCACCAACCGATCATCAAGGATCTGGTTTCCGATCTCGACAACTTCTATCGCCAATACGCCTCGGTAGAACCGTGGCTGAAAAATGATGCGCCAGCCCCTGAACGCGAACGGCGCCAGAGCGTCGAACAGCGCAAGCAACTCGACGGCCTCTACGAATGCATCCTCTGCGCCTGCTGCTCCACCAGCTGCCCCAGCTACTGGTGGAACCCCGATCGCTACCTAGGCCCCGCCGCCCTGCTCAACGCCTGGCGCTGGATCGCCGACTCCCGTGACGACGCCAGCCAACAACGCCTCCAAGCCCTAGACGACCCCTTCAAACTCTACCGCTGCCACACCATCATGAACTGCACCGACGCCTGCCCCAAAGGACTTAACCCCGCCAAAGCGATTGCGGAAATCAAGAAGAAGTTGGTGCTGAAAGAGTGACACCAGCCTCCCGAGTCGGATTGGAAGGCTGATCTAGCATCGTTTAGTATAGAGTTTTACCGTAATAACAGCTGATCGGGCAGGTGTCGAGTTAGGGGTGTTCGTTGTAGAGGGAGGGGCTGCTGAAGAGATTCTCAGGATTCAGGTGTGGTTGTCGAGAGACTTAAGAATGATTTGTTGTGCCCTAAAAGGAAAGACATGAAAGAAATTCCTACATTCGATTCGCTGATGAATCCACTACTGAAAGCACTCAGTCAGTTGGGTGGTTCAGGGTCAATCGATGAAATATACGAAAAGGTTGCGGAGATAGAAGATATTGGCGAGGAAATACTATCTGTTCCTCATAATCCTGAGAAAAGCAATCAAACGGAAGTGGCTTATCGGTTGGCATGGGCTAGAACATATCTCAGAAAATACGGCTTTCTTGAAAATTCAAGCAGGGGAATCTGGACGCTCACGCAAAAGGCAAAAAAAGAAAAGGAAGTTTCGCCAGAAAAGGTACTCAAATATGTTCGGGCGCTGGATAAAAAAGAACCCAACCAAAAAAAGAAAAGAGCGGGCGCGAATATTGAATTAGCCGATAACGAATCTCCGGAAGAAGCGAAAGTATGGAGAGAGGAATTACACCACCTTCTTACGAAGGAAATTAGTCCTGATGCTTTTGAGCGTCTTACGCAAAGGCTTCTAAGAGAATCGGGATTCGTTCAAGTGGAAGTTACTGGAAAGACTGGAGATGGCGGAATAGATGGCAAAGGTATAGCTAGAATAAATGGTTTAATGAGTTTCCACGTCATTTTTCAATGTAAAAAATACCAAGGTTCTGTTTCCGCTGGTGCAATTAGAGATTTTCGTGGGGCAATGGTTGGTAGAGCAGATAAAGGGCTTTTCATTACAACTGGAACATTTACCCCGGCCGCAATCAAGGAGGCCACCAGAGATGGTGCGCCACCTGTAGATTTAGTTGATGGTGAGAATTTAGCTGAAAAGCTAAAGGAGTTAAATCTTGGGGTGCAAACAGAAATGGTAGAGAAAGTGAGTATTGATAGGCAGTGGTTTCTGAATCTATAAATGGCATAACAATCTAAATGCGCTCGGACGTAAAAAAGAGCCGATTTGTTTTTCGCGCTGCTTTTTGTCGTTGCTGATTTGCGGCGTTAGGCGTAAATTGTAGAGGGTTAGGGGATCAGGAATTGCCAAATGGGAAAGTACTCAAGACTCAGAGAAAAAATACTGTCAGGAAGTGCAGATGGCAATATCTATTTTTCTGCTTTGTGTCATTTGCTGATGCGCTTAGGTTTCAACGAGCGCGTAAAGGGTGGGCATCATATTTTCACCCATGATGATGTGGATGAGATTATCAATTTGCAGCCTAAAGGCAGCAAGTCCAAACCGTACCAGATCAAACAGGTAAGAATGATTCTAGTGAAATATCATTTGGGAGAGAGCAATGTCGATTAAGTATGAGTTAATTGTTTACTGGAGCGAAGAGGATCAGTCGTTTGTGGTTGAGGTTCCCGAGTTGCCAGGATGCATGGCTGATGGAGAGAGCTATGAGCAAGCAGTAGCCAATGCTCAGTTGGTTATTGAGCAATGGATAGAGACCGCGAAGGAACTTGGCCGCAAGGTGCCGGAGCCAAGGGGTCGGCTTATGTATGCATAAGGAATCATTCTAGCCGACACAGTAAAATGCGCGGCTGGGTTTAGTTGCTGGCGGAGGTCTCGGGGGGGGCAGGTCTTGATCAAGCGCATGATTCCCCGCCCGGTGGTTTGCCGGCAGGATGCCGGCGGTCCCAGGGGCGTTTTCTTTGAGGGTGTCGTATTTAGCTGAACTTTTGTGCCGTGATACTTGGATCGCCTGTCGTTGTCAGACCACTGCTTCGATCGGGATGACTTTCCTGGCGGCTTCCTGGTAGCTGTCGATCTGGTCGAAGTTGAGGTAGCGGTAGACGTCGGCGGCCATGGTGTCGATTTTTTCTGCGTATTCCATGTATTCATCGAAACTGGGGATGCGGCCGATGATGGCTGCGACGGCGGCCAGTTCGGCGGAGGCGAGGAAGACATCGGCGTTGTCGCCGAGGCGGTTGGGGAAGTTGCGGGTGGAGGTGGAGACGACGGTGCTGTTCGGTGCGACGCGGGCCTGGTTGCCCATGCACAGCGAGCAGCCGGGTACTTCGGTGCGGGCGCCGGCGCGGCCGAAGATGCTGTAGTAGCCTTCTTCGATCAGTTGCTGCTCGTCCATTTTGGTCGGCGGTACGATCCACAGCCGGGTGGGTACAGCGCCACTGGTTTGTTCGAACATCTTACCGGCAGCGCGGAAGTGGCCGATGTTGGTCATGCAGGAGCCGATGAAGACTTCGTCGATGCCGCGCCCGGCGACTGCTGACAGTGGTTTGATGTCGTCCGGGTCGTTGGGGCAGGCGAGCAGCGGTTCGGTGATCTCGCTCATGTCGATTTCGATGACTTCGGCATATTCGGCATCGGCGTCGGCTTGCATCAGTTCAGGATTTTCCAGCCAGGCCTGCATTTTGTCGATGCGCCGCTGGATGGTGCGGGCGTCGCCATAGCCACTGGCCAGCATCCATTTGAGCATGACGACATTCGAGTTGAGGTACTCGATGATCGGTTCCTTGTCGAGCTTGATTGTGCAGCCGGCGGCGGAGCGTTCGGCCGATGCATCGGACAGTTCAAAGGCCTGTTCGACCTTCAGTTTCGGCAATCCTTCGATTTCCAGAATGCGACCGGAGAAGACGTTTTTCTTGCCTTCCTTGGCCACGGTCAGCAGCCCTTTCTGGATGGCCGCGTAGGGAATGGCGTTGACCAGGTCGCGCAGCGTGATGCCGGGCTGCATTTCACCCTTGAAGCGCACCAGCACCGATTCCGGCATGTCCAGCGGCATGACGCCGGTGGCTGCGGCAAAGGCGACCAGCCCGGAACCGGCCGGGAAGGAGATGCCGATCGGGAAGCGGGTGTGGGAGTCGCCGCCGGTGCCGACGGTGTCGGGCAGCAGCATACGGTTGAGCCAGGAGTGGATGACGCCATCGCCGGGGCGCAGCGAGATGCCACCGCGGTTCATGATGAAGTCGGGCAGCGTATGCTGGGTGTCCACGTCCACTGGCTTGGGGTAGGCGGCGGTGTGACAGAACGACTGCATTACCAGGTCAGCGGAAAAGCCGAGGCAGGCGAGATCCTTCAGCTCGTCGCGGGTCATCGGCCCAGTGGTGTCCTGCGAGCCGACGGTGGCCATCTGCGGTTCACAGTACATGCCCGGGCGCACGCCCTCCATGCCGCAGGCCTTGCCGACGATCTTTTGCGCCAGGGTAAAGCCCTTGCTGCTTTGTGCCGGCGTTTCCGGTGTGCGGAACAGGGTCGACGGTGGCAGGCCGAGCGCTTCGCGGGCGCGTGCGGTCAGCGCGCGGCCAATGATCAGCGGAATACGGCCACCCGCACGAACTTCGTCGAGAATGACATTGGGTTTGAGCTTGAACTGGCTGATGACTTCGTCGCTGTCGTGACGTTTGACCACGCCTTCATAGGGATAGATGTCGATGACATCGCCCGTTTCCATTTTCGATACGTCCAGCTCGATTGGCAGCGCACCGGCGTCTTCCATTGTGTTGAAAAAGATCGGTGCGATCTTGCCGCCCAGGCAGTAGCCGCCGGCGCGTTTGTTGGGGATATGCGGAATATCGTGTCCCATGTGCCACAGTACGGAGTTGGTGGCCGATTTGCGTGACGAGCCGGTGCCGACCACATCGCCGACATAGGCCAGCGGATAGCCTTTTTCCTTGAGCTTTGCGATGGTGCTGATCGGGCCGATCTCGCCCGGCTTGTCCGGGGTGATGCCGTCGCGCGGCATTTTCAGCATGGCCAGCGCGTGCAGCGGAATATCAGGCCGCGACCAGGCATCCGGGGCTGGGGAGAGGTCGTCGGTATTGGTCTCGCCGGGAACCTTGAACACCGTGACGGTAATTTTTTCCGGCAGCTCGTCTTTAGAGGTAAACCACTCGCCCTCGGCCCAGGACTCCAGAACCCGCTGTGCATGCGGGTTGCCAGCATCAGCCTTTTCCTTCACATCATGGAAGGCGTCGAAGATCAGTAACGTGTGGGACAGCGCGTCAGCCGCTTTGGATGCCAGCGCGTCGTCGTCGAGACACTGGATCAGCGGCTCGATATTGTAACCACCCAGCATGGTGCCCAGCAGTTCGACCGCTTTTTCCTTGTCGATCAGCGGTGATTCGGCCTCGCCACGGGTAATGGCGGCAAGAAACCCAGCCTTCACATAGGCGGCTTCGTCCACACCGGCCGGCACCCGATCGCTCAACAGTTCGAGCAGAAATGCCTCTTCGCCAGCGGGTGGCTGCTTCAGCAGTTCGACCAGGTCGGCGGTTTGCGTGGCGTTGAGCGGCAGCGGCGGAATACCCTTGGCTTCACGTTCGGCGGCATGGGCGCGGTAGGTTTCAAGCATGTTTGTGGTCATGGTGTTCCTTGGAAATGGGTTATTTCGACGGGAGCGTTCGTCCGTCGTGACATTGATCAGTTGTGCAGGGCGGTATCCTGATGCGGCAGGACTGAGACCCCGGCATGGAAAGCAATTCAGGTTCGGAGTTCATCGGTTCAATGTTGGCGCTATTCGCCAACATTGCTGCTTGCCCTGACAGCTTCCCCCTTTTTCAAAGGGGGGTTTGAGGGAGATTTTCAAGGGCTTGCTGTGAACTCGACGCTGTTCAAAACCCCCCTCGCCATTTGGCAAATAACGGGGTCTCTCTCAACTCCATTATAGCGTAGTCGGGTGGCTACATCTCAGCGCTGCGAAATCTCAGCGCTGCGAAATCGGCACATAGTCGCGTGTCGCCTCGCCAACATATAGCTGCCGCGGGCGGCCGATGCGGGATTTCTCGTCGCTCATCATTTCATTCCATTGCGAGATCCAGCCGATGGTGCGGGCCATCGCGAACAGCACGGTGAACATGTTCAGTGGTATGCCCATCGCCACGAAGATGACGCCGGAATAGAAATCGACATTGGGGTAGAGGTTGCGCTGCTGGAAGTACGGATCGTTGAGCGCAATTTCTTCCAGTTTCATCGCGGTGTCGAGCAGCTTTTGGTGTTCACCATCGGTTTCGCTGTCGAGGATGTCGTGGCAGATCTTGCGGATGATGCGGGCGCGTGGGTCGTAGGTTTTGTACACGCGGTGGCCGAAGCCCATCAGGCGGAAGCGGTCGTTTTTGTCCTTGGCGCGTTCGACATAGTGTTCGATGGGTTTGCCGGATTCATTGATCTCCTGCAGCATGCGGATCACCGCCTCGTTGGCGCCGCCATGCGCCGGCCCCCAGAGCGTGGCGATGCCGGCAGCGACGGCGGCGAAGGGGTTGGCCTCCGAGCTGCCAGACAGCCGTACCGTTGAGGTGGAAGCGTTCTGTTCGTGGTCGGCATGCAGGATCAGGATCAGATCCAGCGCCTTGGCAAATTTCGGATCGGGCGTATAAGGCGCGGTGGGATTGGCGAACATCATGTGAAGAAAGTCTTCTGCATAGCTCAGCTTGGCGCGCGGATACATGAACGGCAGGCCCTTGGCGTAGCGGTAGCTCCAGGCAGCGATGGTCGGCATCTTGGCGATCAGCTGGTGGGCGACGATCTCGCGGTCGTGGGGATCGTGGATGTTCATGTGCTCGTGGTAGAACGCCGACAGTGCGCCGACCACCCCCATCATGATCGCCATCGGATGGGCATCGCGCCGGAAACCACTGTAGAAGCGCTTCAGTGCCTCGTGCACCATCGTGTGTTGGTTGATGGTGTCGATGAAAGTGTCGAGTTCGGCGGCGGTTGGCAGGCGGCCATAGTAGAGCAGATAACAGGTTTCCAGATAGCTGCTGTGCTCGGCGAGCTGTTCGATCGGGTAGCCGCGATATTGCAGCACGCCTTGCTCGCCATCCATGTAGGTAATGGTGCTGGCGCAGCTGGCGGTGGAGACGTAGCCCGGATCGTAGGTGAAGTACCCCAGCGCCTTGTAGAGCGGGCGCACATCAATGGTAGGCGGGCCAGCGGTGGGTTCGAGCACATCCAGTTTGATCTCGCGGCCGGTGCTGTCGTCGATCAGGGTTACGGTTTTTTTCGTCATATCGGTATATACGTTCGCCGCAGCAGCGCGGACGAAGAACTAGGAAACAGCAGCGATTTTACCCTACCGGGACTGGTGTTGCGGAAATTTCGGCAATTGGTCGGGATATTTCCAATCGCCAGAAACATGGCTGCGCATCCCGGGACCGCCGCCGTCCCGGCGGCATTGCCGGCAGCGACTACCAGCCCGTGGCTTTGGCGACGCCCTGACCCAGCAATGCCGGTGAGCGTACCGTGTGGACACCCGCTTTCTCCAGCGCGGCGAATTTCTCCTCCGCAGTGCCCTTGCCACCGGCGATGATCGCACCGGCATGGCCCATGCGCTTGCCCTTGGGCGCGGTGACACCGGCGATATAGGCGGTCACCGGCTTGCTCACTTCGCTTTGGATGAACTCGGCGGCTTCTTCCTCGGCGGTGCCACCGATCTCGCCCACCATCAGGATGGCTTCGGTCTGCGGGTCGGCCTCGAACAGCGCCAGCGCATCGATAAAGCTCATGCCGGGGATTGGGTCACCGCCGATGCCGATGCAGGTGCTCTGACCGTAGCCGGGGTCGGAAGTCTGTTTGACGCATTCGTAGGTCAGGGTGCCGGAACGCGAGACCACGCCGACCTTGCCAGGCTGGTGGATCAGGCCGGGCATGATGCCGATCTTGCATTCGCCGGGGGTGATGATGCCGGGGCAGTTGGGGCCGATCAGGCGCAGGCCGAGGCTGTCCACCACCATTTTTGCTTCGAGCATGTCCAGCGCCGGAATACCCTCGGTGATGCAGACGATCAGCTCGATGCCAGCTTCGGCAGCCTCGATGATCGAATCCTTGCAAAATGGCGCCGGTACGTAGATGACGCTGGCATCGGCGCCAGTCTCGGCCACGGCATCCTTCACCGTATTGAATACCGGCAGGTCGAGGTGTGTCTGCCCGCCCTTGCCGGGGGTCACGCCGCCGACCATCTGCGTGCCGTATTCGATGGCCTGGCGGGAATGGAAGGTGCCTTGCTTGCCTGTAAAACCCTGGCAGATGACTTTGGTTTCCTTGTTGACGAGTACGCTCATGATGCAGCTCCCACGGCAGCGACGATCTTGTTGGCGGCGTCGGTGAGGTCGCTGGCGCTGATCAGTGAAACATCGCTCTGCTCCAGCAGCGCTGCCCCTTCGGCGGCATGATTGCCTTCCAGACGCACCACCACCGGCACGTCGATATGCACCTCCTTGACCGCCGCGATAATGCCTTCGGCAATCAGATCACAGCGCACGATGCCGCCGAAAATATTGACCAGTATGCCCTTCACCTTATCGTCGGAAAGAATGATCTTCAGCGCCTCGGCGACGCGCTCAGCCGTGGCCGAACCGCCCACATCGAGAAAGTTGGCCGGTTCGCCACCCTGCAGCTTGATGATGTCCATGGTTGCCATTGCGAGCCCGGCACCGTTGACCATGCAGCCGATATTGCCGTCCAGCGCCACATAGTTCAGATCCCATTCGGCGGCACGGATCTCGCGCGGATCTTCCTGGCTTTTGTCACGCATCGCCACCAGATCGGGGTGACGGTACAACGCACTGCCATCGATATTGATCTTGCCGTCGAGGCACAGCAGGTCACCGCCCGTTGTCACCACCAGCGGATTGATCTCCAGCAGCGACAGATCCTTTTCCTTGAACAACCGCGCCAGCCCCGCCAGCAACTGGCCGAACTGCTTGACCTGGGCGCCTTCCAGACCCAGCGCAAAAGCCAGTTCGCGGCCCTGGTAGGGCATCAGCCCGACGATCGGGTTGATGCGGGTCTTGTGGATTTTCTCCGGCGTCTCGGCGGCGACCTTCTCGATCTCCATGCCGCCCTCGGTGGAGGCCATGATGGTGATGCGCCGCGCGGCACGATCGAGTACCGCACCGAGATAGAGCTCACGCCCGATCTCGCAGGTCTCCTCGACCAGTACGCTGTTGACCGGTTGGCCGTTGGCGTCCGTCTGAAAGGTCACCAGTCGTGTGCCGAGCAGTGTTGCCGCCACCTCTGATGCTTCCTCGGGCGAGTTGACCAGCTTCACGCCGCCGGCCTTGCCGCGTCCGCCAGCGTGAACTTGCGCTTTGACGACAACCCGTTCGGTACTCAACTCCGCAGCAGCGGTTTCTGCCTCTTTGGCTGTGGTGGCGACAATGCCTGCCGGCACCGGCATGCCATAGTCACGAAACAGCGATTTGGCCTGATATTCGTGCAGATTCATGTTGTTGTTCTCGTGCTTGGGCGGGCAGCGCTCGGCTGCTGGCCTGGGTAGATATTGGTTCTTTGGTCGCTTCCTCGAAACTATAGTGTGGATCATATCATGAGGGCGCGAAGCGGTAGCGAGCCTGTTTGTGTCCCCGTTTGCCTGCCCGAGCATCGCAGTGTTCAGCCGGATCAGCCCGCAGGGGCGGGCCAGGGAAGGCCCGCGTTGGCCGCGCGAATGGACGCGTCGGCCAACCCCGGCTGAACGCGAGAAGCGCAGGAAGCGGCAGGCAAGTCGGGCGGCTTTTCTTTGGTTACTTTCTTGCAGCTGTTGGCAAGAAAGTAACTCGCCCCACGGGAGGGGGCGAAACCCGCAGGACGCCAATGCTGGCTGGGAATGTACTGATTCTTTAAACGCCCCCTGAGGTCTGCTGAAGGCGCGTTTTATAGGCCAGGCTGTAACTACTCAGCTCACCACTGGAATGCGCCATCTCTGCGTTGGGAAATGGTCATTTACACGCGTAAACTCACATTTCCCGCCTTGATCTGACGCATTCCAGCGGCAATCTGAGCAGTTACGGTTCTACTTGAGCGAGCGCTGAATAGTTACGCCAGGCTTTGGTTTGTTTGGCACCAACCAAGATCATCAACTATCACTTATCGTCGTCGATTGACCCCATGAATCATCCTGCCATCCACGGCGAGCGCGGCTTCGTGCAGGGCTTCCGACAGGGTGGGGTGGGCGAAGATGCTGCGTGCCAGGTCTTCCGCTGTGTTTTCCGATTCGATGGCGATGACGGCCTGGCCGATCAGTTCGGAGGCCATGGGGCCGATGATGTGAACGCCGAGGATGCGATCGGTTTGCGCATCGGCCAGGACTTTCACTTGACCAGTGGCAGCTTGCATGGCCGTGGCGCGGCCGTTGGCGGCGAAGTTGAAGCTGCCGCTGCGGTAGTCGGTGCCGGCGGATTTGAGTGTTTGCTCGGTGGCGCCGACCCAGGCGATTTCAGGCTGGGTGTAGATGATGAAGGGAATGGCGTCGTAGTTGATGTCGGGCTTTTGGCCCGCGATTCGTTCGGCTACGGCGATGCCTTCTTCCGAGGCTTTGTGGGCGAGCATCGGGCCGCGCACGGCGTCGCCGATGGCCCAGATGCCGGGCTGACCGGTCTGGCAGAACTCATCGACCTCGATACGGCCGGCGTCGTCCAGCGTAATGCCTGCGTCAGGGCTGATGCAGTCGGCGGTGTTGGGCTTTCTGCCGACGGCGACGATCAGGCGATCCACGGTTAGCGACTGTTGGCCCTTGCTACCGCTGTAGGTCAGCGTGACTGCGTTGCCGTTTGTCTCCGCGCTTTCCAGCTTGGCGCCGAGGCGGATGTCGAGCCCCTGCTTGCTCAGTTCACGTTTGGCCAGCCGGGCGATCTGCGTATCGGCTGCAGGCAGGAAATTCTCCAGTGCTTCGAGAATCACGACCTTGCTGCCGAGGCGTCGCCACAGGCTGCCGAGTTCCAGCCCGATGACGCCTGCGCCGATGATGCCGAGTCGTGGCGGCGCAGTCGTCCAGTCGAGCGCGGCGCTGCTGTCAACGATACGGTCGCCGTCGAACGGGGCCGACGGCAGTGCTGCGGGGATCGAGCCGGGTGCCAGGATGATGTTGTCAGACCGCAGCGTTTGCTCGTCGCCATTGTTCAGCAGCAGCGCCACCTGATGGTCTGCCAGCAGGGTGCCGTGGCCCTGGTGCCAGTCGATCTTGTTGGCCTTGAACAGTTGCGCGATGCCACCGGTCAGCTCGCTGACGATTTTCTCCTTGCGCGCGATCATGGCGGCGATGTCGATGCGGATATTGTCGGCGCTGATGCCGTGGGCAGCGGCATGGCCGGATTTTAGCTCCTCAAAGCGTTCCGAGCTTTCCAGTAGCGCTTTCGATGGAATGCAGCCGGCGTTGAGGCAGGTGCCGCCGAGTGCGGGGTCGCCGCCGGGCCGGATCCATTTTTCGATCACGGCGGTTTTCATGCCGAGCTGGGCGCAGCGAATGGCGGCAACGTAGCCACCGGGCCCGCCGCCGATGATGATGACATCGTAGTTTGTCGTCATGACTTAAACCTCCAGGTAACTACTCAGCGCCCCAGCCCGCGTAGCAGGCACACACCGAAAAGTAACGAAATGATACTGAGCCAGCCATTCAATAGCCACCCGGCCACTTGGTTTTTTTCCCCTTCACACGCGCCGCTGACGGGTGCGCTTGGAGGGGGCAACCGGCCATGGATGGCCGGTTGAAGCTTGCGCGGCAGGAAGCCGCTCAAGCTGACCCCGGAAGGCGTACCCGGCAGCGGAATCAAGCGTGTGTGGGGCGTCCTTTTTTGGGTTCCGTTTTTTGGACGAGCAAAAAATGGAACTCGCGCTGTGCGAGAATCGGTTGGAAGAATCGTAGCGCTGATGAGCGCGAAACCTATACCACCTTGCTTGATATAAATAGTGAGGACACCAAGTGGAAGATCAGGTTTGTTGGCCTCAGAACTTGGAAAGCGTGGTGGCATTGTTTCGTGGCCTATCAAGCTTTGCTGCTTCCGCCCCGGCTCTCTGCCACGGCCCCGAGTACCTTTTTGTCAACAGCAACAAAAAGGTACCAAAGCGCTGCTCTCTTGCATCCTGCAATCGCAGCATTCAGTACATCCCTGTACATCAATATCGCCCCGATTCCCCGCTGGTTCCTGCGCTTCTCGGCCCAGCCGGGGGTCGGCCGACACGTCCCTTCGTGACGGCCGACGCAGGCCATCCATGGCCTGCCCCTTCGGGCTGATCCCGACTGAGCCTGCGATGCTCGGGCGGGCAAAGGGGGAAACGAGGTTGCCATGCGACCGGTTTGGTGAGAAGTTACTTGGAAGCACAATGCCGGCTACACCTCTAGCAGGATGCGGGCGGGATCTTCGACCAGTTCCTTGATGGTACGCAGAAACAGCACGGCGCTCTTGCCGTCGATGATGCGGTGATCGTAGGAGAGGGCGACATACATCATCGGGCGAATCACCATCTCATCGTCTTCCACCACGACACGTTTCTGGATCGCGTGCATGCCGAGAATGGCGCTCTGCGGTGGGTTAAGAATGGGCGTGGAAAACAGCGAGCCGAATACGCCGCCATTGGTGATGGTGAAAGTGCCGCCGGTGAGGTCGCCGATATCGAGCTTGCCGTCGCGTGCCTTGGCCGCAAAACTGGCGATGCTGCTTTCGACGGTTGCCATGCTCATGGTTTCGGCATTGCGCAGAATTGGCACCACCAGCCCGCGCGGCGATGAGACCGCGATGCCGATGTCGCAATAGCTATGGTAGATGATGTCGTTGTCGTCGATCGAGGCGTTGACCTCGGGAAAGCGTTGTAGCGCAATGGCCGCCGCCTTGACGAACATCGACATGAAGCCGAGCCGGGCTTGATGTGTCTTCTCGAACTGATCCCGGTAGCGGCTGCGCAGATCCATCAGCGGCTGCATATTGATTTCGTTGAAAGTGGTCAGCATCGCGGTGGTCTGGGTGGCTTCCAGCAGACGTTCGGCGATGCGCTGACGCAGGCGCGTCATGGGGGCACGTTTTTCTTCGCGGCCGCCAGCCGAGTCGTGAGATTCGGGTGCCGTGACGGTGGGCTTTTCTGTCGCGGGCGCTGCTGCGGCTGCCACATCCTGTTTCAGAACCCGGCCATGTTTTCCCGATCCCTGAACATCAGCGGCATCCAGCCCGGCTTCGTTCAGCGCCTTGCGCACCGCAGGGCTGGTCTGGCCGGTTGTTTTCGTGGTGCTGTCGCCGGCTTTGTTATCGTCTGCTGATGCCTGGGAATCGCTGGTGCTGGCTGTATCATCGAGAACAGCGAGCAGTTCGCCGGAGGTGACGGTTGCCCCTTCTTCGGCCGCGATCGAGGTCAGCACGCCGGAGGCAGGGGCGGGCACTTCGAGCACAACCTTGTCTGTCTCGATATCCACCAGGGGTTCGTCACGTTCGACCGGATCGCCTGCTTTTTTGTGCCAGGTTGCCACGAGTCCGTCGGCAACCGATTCGGGAAGGGCGGGGGTTTTTATCTCGATGCTCATGCTGATGCCTGGTGGTGGTTGACGGGTTGGTGCTGATGCGCTCTGTCCCATGGGTGGGGGGGTTAATAATCAAATAACCTGATACTTGTGCCGCAGCTTCACCCCTCTCCCCAACCCTCTCCCCTCAAGGGGAGAGGGAGTATTGACTGCAACCCTCTCTCTGCGAAGGGAGAGGGAGTATTGACTGCAACCTTCTCTCTGCGAAGGGATAGGGTGCATTGAGTGCCAAATATCGCACCAACCGGGGAAAAATGTAATGGCTGTTTTTCCCGGGATAGATATTCCCAATGTTCATTATTGTCCATCGGTGCCAGGCTGTTTCGAGTGGCGGCGACTGGCTATGCTTGGTAAAAGCATAACCAGTTGCTGGCGCTTGAGTCCGGGATGACCGAGTATTCGTTTATACAGGTAGGTTTCGACAACGGGAAACAGACGTGACGCGCATGCCACCACATCCGCTCGATGAGTTGCTGCAGGAATCTCATCTGGACGCCAATAGCGCGGCCTGGATCGAGTCATTGTATGAGGTGTGGCTGCGAGATCCGGCCAGCGTCGATAGCGACTGGCGGCGTTTTTTCTCCAGCCTTGGCGCTGATCGTAGCCACGAGCCGCTGCATTCCGCGATTCGGGATGAATTCCGCAATCTTGGTTTGCGGCATGTCGGTGGCAGCGAGGAGTGCGCTTTTAGTGAAAAGCAGGTTCGGGTACTACAGCTGATCAATGCCTATCGCTTCAATGGGCATCGCAAGGCGCGTACCAATCCGCTGCAAGAGGCAGCGCCCGAAGTGCCTGAGCTGACCCTGGCCTATCACCATCTCTCTGAAGACGACCTGACGCTGGAATTCAATACCGGCTCGCTGGTGGCACCGGCGCGCTTGCCGCTGCGGGAAATTGTCGAGCGTCTGGAAAAAGCATACTGCGACACGCTCGGTTCGCAGTACATGTACATTTCGCGCAACGAAGAAAAACGCTGGGTGCAGCAGCGTATCGAGGATCTGCCATCACGGCGTCGATTTTCCGCCGAGGAGCGGATCGAAATTCTGGAAAAGCTGGTGGCGGCGGAAACGCTGGAGCGTTATCTGCATTCGAAATATGTCGGCCAGAAGCGGTTTTCGCTGGAAGGGGCCGACAGCCTGATTCCGTTGCTGCACGAGCTGATTCAATACGCTGGTGAATCGGGCACCAATGAAATCGTCATCGGCATGGCGCATCGTGGCCGGCTGAACGTGCTGATCAACGTCATGGGCAAGTCGCCCGACCAGTTGTTCCATGAATTTTCCGGTGATGTGGATTACCACGGCCGCACTGGCGATGTGAAATATCATCTGGGTTACGCTTCCGACATGAACACGCCGGGCGGGCCGGTGCATATTGCGCTGGCGTTCAATCCGTCGCATCTGGAAATTGTCGGCCCGGTGGTCGAGGGCGCGGTGCGCGCCCGTCAGGATCGGCGCGATCCCGGCAGCTCGCGTGACGAGGTGGTGCCGGTCATTATTCATGGCGATGCCGCGCTGGCCGGGCAGGGCGTCAATATGGAAACGCTGAACATGGCGGGGACGCGCGGTTATCGCACCCACGGCACGGTGCATATTGTTGTCAACAATCAGATCGGTTTTACCACCAGCACCGTGGTTGATACCCGCTCGACGGAATATTGCACCGATATTGCCAAAATGGTTGGCGCGCCGGTTTTTCACGTCAATGGAGACGACCCTGAAGCGGTGGTGGCGGCCACGCGCATGGCGATGGATTACCGCAACACCTTCCATAAAGATGTATTCATCGATCTGGTTTGTTATCGCCGGCAGGGGCACAACGAGGCCGATGAACCCTTGGCGACGCAGCCGATGATGTATCGCAAGATCAGCAAGCTGCCGACGACGAAAACACAATATGCGCAACGCCTGATCAGCGACGGTGTTGTCGATCAGAATCGTGTCGATGGGTTGGAGACGGCCTATCGTCGTGCGCTCGATGCCGGTATGCCGACGGTCAGCGATTTGCTGGTGCCGAAAAGCTGGAAGAATCGCTATCCGGTCAATTGGCATCGGTTTCGCGATGGTCGCTGGGATGAGCCGGTGGATACCCATGTCGATGCGGCGCGTTTTCGCCATTTCGGTGAGCGCCTGGCGACTGCGCCGGAAGGGTTTGTCGTCAATCCGCGGGTTGCCAGCATCCTCGACAAATGGCGCAAGATGGCACGCGGCGAACTGCTGGCCGATTGGGGTTTTGGAGAGAATCTGGCCTATGCGGCACTGGTGGCTGAAGGTTATCCGGTGCGGCTCTCCGGTGAAGATTCAGGGCGCGGTACTTTTTTTCACCGCCACGCGGTATTGCACGATCAGGAAACAGGGCGGGCGTGGATTCCACTGCAATACATCAAGCCCGATCAGGCCAATTTTCTGGTGATCGACTCGCTGTTGTCGGAAGAGGCGGTGCTGGCCTTCGAATATGGCTATGCCACCACCGAACCCGACAAACTGGTGTTGTGGGAGGCGCAGTTCGGCGATTTTGCCAATGGTGCGCAGGTCGTCATCGACCAGTTCATCTCCTCGGCAGAACAGAAGTGGGGCTTGCTCAGTGGTTTGACCATGTTGCTGCCACATGGATACGAAGGCATGGGGCCGGAGCACTCCTCGGCGCGGCTGGAACGTTACATGCAGTTGTGTGCGCAGGAGAACATTCAGGTCTGCGTGCCCAGCACACCGGCGCAGATGTTTCACCTACTACGTCGCCAGATGCTGCGTCGCTATCGCAAGCCGCTGATCGTGATGACACCCAAGAGTTTGCTGCGGCATCCGCTGGCGGTCAGCCCGCAGCAGGCATTTACCGAAGGCGGGTTCGAAACGGTGATCGACGAGATCGACGCCGCCATCGGGTCGGATACCCGGCGGCTGGTATTCTGCTGCGGAAAAATCTACTACGAACTGCTGGAACAGCGCCGGCATGCCCGCATCACCGATATCGCCCTGATTCGGCTGGAACAGATCTATCCCTTCCCCGAAGAACAACTTTGCAAGCTGCTCGAACGCTATGCGCATGTCGAGGAATTCGTCTGGTGTCAGGAAGAGCCATTCAATCAGGGCGCCTGGCTCAGCATCCAGCCCTGGTTGCGCAAGGTGCTGGGCGGTTATGCCCGCCTGCAAGTCGTGTCGCGTCCCGCCATGGCAGCGCCGGCCGAGGGTACCTGGAAGATGCATGTCGCCGCGCAACAGAAAATCATTCGCGAGGCGCTGTTGCTACCTGATGAACCCTGACACCTCAGTTACGGTAGAATCCCGCCACATCCCCGCCAACCGAGTAATCTGATGATCAAAAACCTGAAAGAAGAAGCCTTGCGCTACCACGCAGAACCCCGCCCCGGCAAGCTGGAAGTGCAGATAACAAAGCCCACCGAGACGCAGGATGATCTGGCTCTGGCCTATACCCCGGGTGTGGCGGAGCCCTGTCGTGCGATCGAGGATGATGCCGATGCCGCCTATCGTTACACCGGCAAGGGCAATCTGGTGGCTGTCATCACCGATGGTTCCGCCGTGCTCGGATTGGGTAATATCGGTGCACTGGCCGGCAAGCCGGTCATGGAGGGCAAGGGCGTGCTGTTCAAGCGTTTTGCGGATATCGATGTCTTCGATATCGAGGTGGCGACGCAGGATGTCGAAGCGTTTATCGCAACGGTCAAGAACATCGCCCCGACCTTTGGCGGCATCAACCTCGAAGACATCTCGGCGCCCCGTTGTTTTGAGATCGAAATGCGTCTGCAGGAGATGCTCGATATTCCCGTGTTTCATGATGACCAGCATGGTACGGCGATTATTATTGCTGCCGGTCTGCTCAATGCGCTGGAGATTCAGGGCAAGCAACTGGCGGATGCCAATATCGTCTGTTTGGGCGCAGGTGCTGCGGGAATCGCATCGATGGAGCTGCTGGTGGCGCTTGGTGCCAGCCGCAACAACATCTACATGATCGACCGGCGCGGTGTGATTCGTGCTGGCCGCGAGGGGCTCAACCCGCACAAGGAAAAGTGGGCGTTGAAAACCGACAAGGAAACGCTGCTCGATGCCTGCCAGGATGCCGACGTGTTCATCGGCCTCTCCGGCCCCAATCTGATGACGGCGGAAATGCTCCAGGCCATGGCAGCAAAACCCATCGTGTTCGCGCTGTCGAATCCTGATCCGGAAATATCTCCGGCGCTGGCGCATCAGACCCGTGACGACCTCATCATGGCCACCGGGCGCAGCGATTACCCCAACCAGGTCAACAACGTCCTCGGCTTCCCGTTCATCTTCCGAGGCGCTCTTGATGTGCGTGCCAGCTGCATCAATATGGAGATGAAAATCGCCTGCGTCCGCGCGCTGGCGGAACTCGCCCGCGAAGCTGTGCCGCAAGAGGTGCTGGCGGCCTATGGCGTCGAAGCGATGCGCTTCGGCCCTGACTACATCATCCCCAAACCGCTTGACCCACGCCTGGGCGAACGGGTGCCTGCCGCCGTGGCTCAAGCCGCCATCGACAGTGGTGTCGCGCGACAACCAGGAGGGTAGTTCGGCAGCGCGGGCAGGCGAATGAATTCGCCCCAACACGTAGGGGAGAATTCATTCGCCCTACCAAGCCACGAAGAATATAGGGGCGAATTCAATGGCTGCGCCGAGCCGCTAAGAATGTAGGGGCGAATTCAATGGCTGCGCCGAGCCGCCAAGAATGTAGGGGCGAATTCATTCGCCCTACCAAGCCGCGAAGAATCTAGGAGCGATTTCAATCGCCATACCAAGGCGAGAAGAATATAGGGCCGAATTCATTCGCCATACCAAGCCGCAACGACAACACTCCCAAACGCACCCCATCCCCTCGGTAGATTGTCAATGTCGCCCACGCCGTCACCGTGGCAGAATAGCAGCGCATCTATTCCGGTGAGTCGTTACCTTTGGCGCAACGTAACTATTCAGCAGGTAGAGAAATAGAGCCGTAACTGCTCAGATTGCCGCTGAAACGCGTCAGATCAAGGCGGGAAATGTGAGTTTACGCGTGTAAATGACCATTTCCCAATGCAGAGATGGCGTGTTTCAGTGGTGAGCTGAGCAGTTACGGCGCAACAAACCGAATAACCACCACGATCAAGGAACGGCAACTCATGCAACACGACATCGAACAACGTGAACTCGTCATCAATCTTGCGACGGGTGGCTGGCAGGTCAATACCTTACACATCAATCAGAATATTTTTGGTCCGGTGGATTACGGCTGGTGGCGCTACAAGCAGTATCCCGACAGCTTCACCTTCGGCCAAGGCCTGCTGGCGGGGAGTTCGATTCCGGGGTCACGGCGGCTGGTGTTTTGTGCCTTCAGTCCACAGTGGGACGGGTTCTATGTGTCGAGTATGGGTGGGGCTGCCTATACCTTCCATGGCCTCGGCGTCGATTATGTTGCATTGCGGGGGCGTTGTGCCGAGCCGAGCGTGATGATCATGAACTACAAGGATCACAAGCTGGAGGTGCGCCTGGAGCCGATCGACCCGAAACCTTACTGGGAGGGGTATCAGGGTAGTGCAGACGAGGAGCTGGTTGGTTTCTTTGGTTTGCAGATGGCGTTATTCGATAAATATGGTGGGGAATACAATCCCAAAAAGCTACGAATTTTTGCCGTCGGTCCGGCTGCCGCCAATACCCCGGAAGGCATTATCGGTTCGAGCACGATTGCCAAGGGAAAAATCACGCCGGTGGTGGACTGGTGTGGCCGTGGCGGGCTCGGCAGCCGCCTGTTGCAGCAGCATAATGTGGTCGGTTGTGTTTTCGGTGGCGACTGGAAAGACCCTGATCTGCTGACATCGAAGGAGCTGGATGGCTACTTTCTGGAGCACTTCGGACAGAAAGTGGTCAAGGCCGATCTGGCGGTGACGGAAAAATATCGCTACTCGGAGAAGTTTCAAACTGGCGGTACGTTCGGCGTCAACATGTATCAGGTTTCCGATCGTCTGCTCAGTTTCAATTACACCAGTGCCTATGCGACCGAGGAAGAGCGACGCGAGCAGCATCAACAGTTCATTCTCGATCACTACCTGAAACAGTACAATGAAGAAATCATCAAGCCCAAGAACTTCCAGCACTGTGGTGAGCCCTGCGCGGTGGCCTGCAAGAAGGTCAATGGCAAATACAAGAAAGACTACGAGCCGTATCAGGCGCTTGGGCCGCAGACGGGGATTTTCGATCAGCGTGCGGCGGAGATCCTCAACGACCATGTCGATGCAATGGGGCTGGATGCCATTCAGACCGGTGGCTATCTGGCGTGGATCATGGAGTGTCTGCGCGATGATCTGATTCCGGCGGAGGCGTTCGGATTCCCGCCGCCGAGCGAGATGGCCTTTCGTTTTGCCAGCAACAGCGAAGATTTCGATATTGTCGAAGACAGCATGAAGAATGCGCTGTACGCCAAGGCGCTGGTCGATGCAATTCTATTCGACGAGCGTGCGGCGGTTTTTCGCCAGGGCATTCGTGGTGCGGCTTACGAAATGGAGCGCCGCTACGATACGCGGCCACTGCATCGGGCGGTATTCCTTTCTCACGGTGAGTATGGCTACATGGTGCCCAACCAGTATTGGGTGCCCGGCATGGGCAGCCCGATGCCGATCATGGGTAAATACTATGTGTACTATGGCCCTGAATTCCTCATGCCAGCGGCATTGGGGAAAAAGAATGTCGAGCGCATGACCTATGAATTGTTCAGTGACAACACTGGCATCTGTCGTTTCCATCGGAAATGGTCGGAGTCGCTGACCGATGAAATTCTCAAATCCCATTTCAAACTCAATATCGATTACAAGGCGCATCAATTCAATCTGGCGCGTGAAATTCACGAGTGTGAATCCATCAAGTCGATACCGTGGGAAACGGAGCGCATGGCCGATCTGCTGCTGACCTTCCTCGAATACTGGGGAGACTTTGGTCTCAAGGATCCGGACTTGCAGCGCTGGATGAAGCTTGCCGAGAAGGACAAGCTGTTGGCGGCGCAGGCGTTCTGGCAGGCGATTTTCCAGGGTCAGAGCGATGCCTTCGACGCGGGAGCCGAGATGATTCCGGAAATACTGACCCCGGCACAGGCGGCGGCCAGTTCGGAGATCTGAACAGCTAGGGAAGCCGTCCGCCGTAGGGTGGCGCGCGCAGTGTGCTCACCATTGCTGGCTATCTGCTGCGCACCTGACGGCGCACACCCTACAGGTGATCTGGAAAGCGCTTGTCTATCGGCGGCCCGTAGGGTGGTGCGCGCAGCGTGCCTACTGTGCCAACTTGCCCGGTGCGGGCGCATCGCGTATAAGACCCCCTTCATCATGTTTCCTCTGCATGTCATTGAATCTTCTGTCGCATCACAGTGCTGTCCTCATTCGCTGGCTACTTGTTGGCGCTGCTTTGCTGCCGCAGTGGGTTGGCGCGGCGGGGCCTGACTGGTCCTATTGCAAGCCGTCCGATGCCGAGTTGGCGGCGGGTTTCGATGCGGTGTTGGCGGCGGATGACAATATTCATGTCAGTGCAGAGTCGCTGAACAGCAGCGGTACAGATGCGCTGGTGTTCGAGGGTGAGGTTGAGCTGCGCGGGCAGGGGCGATTGTTGCGGGCTGACCAGATCCGGGTGTTCGATGCGCCACGGCGATTCGAGGCCTCGGGTGGGATCGAGCTGCGCAGCGATGGTTTGCTGATTCGCAGCCAGTCGGCGGTGTTGTCCGAGGCTGATCGTCGTGGTGTGTTCGAGGACGTGGAATACGCGCTGCCGCAGCGTCATGCTTTTGGACGGGCCACCCGGGTGTTGACCGCGGAGTCGGAGCTGACGCTCAAGCAGGCGAGTTACAGCAGTTGTGAGGGAAATGACCCCGATTGGGTCATTCGCGCCAGCAAAATTCACCTCGATCGCGAGGCTGGACAAGGCTCGGCGCGCAATGCGACGTTGCGTTTCCTGGGGGTGCCGCTGGTGTATCTGCCCTATATCAGTTTCCCGATCGACGATCGGCGTCGTAGTGGCTTGCTCTACCCGGTGCTGGGCTCCACCGAGGTGTCCGGGCTGCAGCTGTCGTTGCCGTTCTACTGGAACATGGCGCCCAACTACGACATGACGATCACGCCCCGTTTCATGGAGAAGCGCGGCACGATGCTGGTCGATGAATTCCGCTACCTGGGGCGCAATACGCGCAGCAAGCTGAATCTGGAATATCTCGGCGATGACCGTGTTGCGGATGCGGTACGCTATCGCTATGCCATCGACCATGAGAGCCGCCTGAGCCGTCACTGGAACCTGAAGTTGAAGGGCTCGGTGGTGTCGGACAACGACTATCTGACGGATTTTTCACGCGGCCTGGACAGCACCAGCCGGACCCATCTGGAACGCTATGCTGATTTGCTATACCAATCGCGTCATTGGAAAGGCGTGATTCGCAATCAGGTCTACCAGACCGTCGATCCGACCATACCACTGGCCGAGCGCCCTTATCGTCGCTTGCCACAGGTAACGGCCGAGGGCGTGCTGCCGCTGTTCGATGACCGGCTGCGTCTGGGCATCAAGACGGATATGACGCGCTTCGCCCATGGCTTCGCCGTTGAGGGCCGGCGATTCGATATCGCCCCGGCGCTGAGCTCGGAATGGGCAACGCCGGGGCTGTTTTTCCGTCCGACGCTGTCCTGGCGTTATACCTATTATGATCTGGAAGCTTTCGAAGAGACGCCGGCGCGAACCATCGAGCGCGAGCTGCCGGTCGCATCGATCGACAGTGGTCTGATTCTTGAGCGTGATATGCCGAATGACAACACGCTGACGCTGGAGCCACGGCTGTTCTATCTGTATGCGCCTTTTCGTGACCAGCGCGACATTCCGGTGTTCGATTCGAACGAGCCGGCGTTCATCTTCTCCAGCCTGTTTCGCGACAACCGTTTCAGCGGATTGGACAGAATTGGTGATGCCAACCAGTTGACAGTGGCGCTGACCAGCCGCATGTTCGACAACAGCAGTGGTCGCGAGCTGTTTCGTGCCAGCCTGGGGCAGATCAACTATTTCAAGGATCGCCGGGTCACCCTGCCGGACACTGGAGTGGAAACCGCAACGCGATCGGACTACCTCGCGGAAGTCGCTGCAAGACCGGCCGAGAAGTGGATCATCAGCGGTCACCTCGTCAGCGACAGCGAGCTGAACCGGGCTGAAGTCGCCACGGCCAATGTTGGCTATCGTGGCGGCAAGCATCGCGTCGCCAATATCGAGCACCGCTTTCGCCGTGCCGATGATGTCAATCAGACGGCTTTGTCCTGGGGATGGCCGTTAAGTCGAAACTGGAAATTTCTCGGCCGCTGGCTGTTTTCCCATACCCGCGACTTGGATCTGGAAGTGATCGCCGGGCTGGAGTATGAAAGCTGCTGCTGGAAGGCGCGGCTGATTTCACGCCGTTATATCCTCGATGAGCAGGAAGAATATAATAACGGTTTTTATGTGCAACTGATTCTCAAGGGGTTGGCGTCGTTCGGAACCGGCACCACCCTGATCGAACAGAGTATTTCGGGATACCAAATCAATGACCAATAGAATGCTTTCCGTGCTGACCTTGATGCTGGGCCTGTTGTGCTCCGCTGGCAGCTACGCCGCCGTGCAGTGGATCGATGAGGTAGTGGCTGTTTCCGGGCAGGATGTGATTCCCCGCAGCGAGCTGGAGATGCAGATGAAGATCATCGCCGGGGAACTCGGTGCCTCGGGCAAGTCACTGGAGCGCAAGCTGCTGCTCAAGCAGGTGCTCGATAAGATGGTGCTTGAAAGTCTGCAAGTGCAGCGCGCCAAAAGCATGGGCATTCGCGTCGATGATACGCAGCTGGATCAGACGATTCGCAAGATCGCCGCCGAAAACCGGATGGACCTGCCGCGCTTTCGCCAGGCATTGCAAAAAGAGGGTCTGGACTTCGAAGCCTTTCGTGAAAACATCCGTCGCGAGTTGATGATCTCGCAGCTGCACAAGCGTGTGCGCGCGTCGCAAGTCAACGTCAGCGACCGGGAGATCGACGACCTGCTGGCCACCAACACGGCGCAGGGAGATGCCAACAAGCGTTACCGGCTGCGACATATTCTGATTGCCGTGCCCGAGGCGGCAGCACCGGAAACCCTGGAGAAGGCGCGCAAACAGGCTGAAAAGGTGCGCAGCCGGGCCGTAGAAGGCGGGGACTTTGCCCGTCTGGCCGCGTCGTTTTCCAACGGCAGTAATGCGCTCAAGGGGGGTGACCTTGGTTGGCGTGCTGGTGATGAGTTGCCAACGCTGTTTGCTGACACGGTGCGCAAAATGAAGGCTGGTGATGTCAGCGAGGTCATTCACAGCCCCAGCGGTTTTCATATCATCAAGGTCGAAAAGGTCGAAGGCGATGCCGGCACGCCCAGCGTCGAGCAAACCCGCGCACGCCATATTCTCATTACCACCAACGATGTGATCACCGACAGCAAGGCACGCGAGACCCTGGCAGCATTGCGTGCCCGGATTCAGCGCGGTGACGATTTCGGCAAGCTGGCGAAGCAGTATTCCGATGACGAAGGCAGCGCAAAGCTAGGGGGAGAGCTTGGCTGGGCGATTCCTGGCACCTATGTCCCCGCATTCGAAAAAACGCTGGCCATGTTAAAGCCTGGTGAGATCAGTAAGCCGTTCAAGTCGACATTCGGTTGGCATATCGTCCAGTTGCAGGAGCGTCGTGTGGCACCGATCGACAAGGGTGTGCTGCGCCAGCGTGCTCGCAGCTTCCTCGTCAAGCAGAAGCAGGACGAAGCCCTGGAGCGCTGGTTGCGTAGGCTGCGCAATGAATCCTTTGTCGAGTATCGCCTGCCAGAGCTGAAAGACGCGCAGGAGGGTGGCTGACAATGATTGCGTTGACGCCAGGTGAGCCAGCCGGCATTGGTCCCGATCTTGTTGTCCAGCTCGCTGCAACGGGTGCGCTGGAAGGGGTTGTCGTCATTGCCGATCCGGCGTTGCTGGCGCAGCGCGCCGAGCAGCTCGATATCGAACTCGATATTGCCACGTTCAGGCCTGGCGCTGTGTTGAACCCTGGTGCATTGGCGGTGCTGCCGGTCGAACTGGCTGCGCCGGTGACGCCGGGAAAGCTCGACAAGCGCAACGCGCAGTATGTGCTGGCGACGATCGAGCAAGCAGTAAAAGGCTGTCTCGATGGCAGCTTCGATGCGCTGGTGACCGGGCCGGTACACAAGGGCGTCATCAACGACGCGGGCATTGCGTTCACCGGACATACCGAGTACCTGGCGGAACTCTGTGGCAAGGGGCACCCGGTGATGATGTTGGTGGCCGATGACCTGCGCGTGGCGTTGGTGACCACGCATTTGCCGCTGCGTGACGTGGCGGACGCAATCACCGTCGAGCGTCTGATCACGGTGCTGTCGGTTCTCCACCACGACCTCCAGACCCGTTTCAGGATCGATGATCCGCGCATTCTGGTCTGTGGCCTCAATCCGCATGCCGGGGAGGGCGGGCATCTGGGCCGGGAGGAAGTTGAGACCATCGAACCGGTGATCGATTCGCTGCGGCAGCAGGAAGGCATGCTCCTGCGCGGGCCGCTGCCCGCTGATACAGCATTTACACCACGGCTGCTCGAACGCGCCGATGCCGTGCTGGCGATGTATCACGACCAGGGTTTACCGGTGCTGAAATATGCCGGTTTCGGGCGTGCAGTGAATGTGACACTGGGGCTGCCCATTGTGCGTACCTCGGTCGATCATGGTACTGCGCTGGAACTGGCAGGCAGCGGCAAGGCCGAGACCGGCTCTTTTCTCGCGGCCATCGAGACAGCACGAACCATGGCAGCGGCATGACGCCGCAGCAGCAGGAGCGTTATAGCCGGCAGATTCTGCTCAAGGACATCGGTGATGCCGGGCAGGAAAAACTGCTGGCGGCGCGGGTGCTGGTGATTGGCATGGGGGGGCTCGGTTCGCCGGTGGCCTCTTATCTGGCAGCGGCCGGTATCGGTCAGCTCGTACTCAGCGATTTTGATGTTGTCGATTTGAGCAACTTGCAGCGCCAGGTCATTCATACGATGGCGGATATTGGCAAGTTCAAGGTTGAATCCGCTGCCGACACCATTGCTGCGCTGAATCCCGATGTCAGCGTGACCGCGCTGCCGCTGGCGCTGGAAGGCGAGCAGTTGTGCGAGGAGGTGGCAAAGGCTGATGTCGTCGTCGATTGCAGTGACAATTTCTCCACCCGTTTCGAGCTGAACCGGATTTGCGTCGCCAGCCGTACCCCGCTGGTCTCCGGTGGTGTTATCCAGTTCGAAGGGCAGGTCAGTGTGTTCGATTCGCGGGATGAAGCTTCACCGTGCTACCAATGTCTCTACAAACCCGTCGCCGAAGGCGAAGGTGAAACCTGCAGCCGCATCGGCGTACTCGCCCCCGCACCTGGCATCATCGGCAGCATCCAGGCTGTTGAAGTACTGAAGCTGCTACTTGAGCTGCCAACCCTCACCGGCAAGCTACTGCTGATGGATGCCAAAAGCATGGAATGGCGCGTGATTGGGTTGCCGAAAGATCCGAATTGCCCGGTTTGCAGCGGCTCGCAACCGGCATAGTTCATCCTCGTGTAACTACTCAGCGCAAAAAAACCATAAAAAAAGCTTGACAGGGTTTTTGCGTATTTTTCCTGCTTTTTCGGCAATCCAGGGATTAGCTTCAAACCCCTGCCTCAGAAGCATCATCATTCTATAG
>JALSHZ010000137.1 GCA_026981985.1 Gammaproteobacteria bacterium
CTATAGAATGATGATGCTTCTGAGGCAGGGGTTTGAAGCTAATCCCTGGATTGCCGAAAAAGCAGGAAAAATACGCAAAAACCCTGTCAAGCTTTTTTTATGGTTTTTTTGCGCTGAGTAGTTACCCGGGTTTTTGAACATATTCGGGGAGATATCGATCAGGACGAATCATCGGAAAAATTATCAAGGATACGAGACATATCTGTTTCTGATTTTGAGGTCGCACATGTAATCCATAGGCATGGCATGGATGAGCAAACAGCACTTGAAGTTGAAGCAGCATTGATTGACGCCTATCCTGGTATCACCAATGTGATGAATGGCCAAGGGAATAGTGAATATGGCACGATGCATGCCGATGAAATCATGAAGACATATGTTGCAGAAACGGTTATTTTCAAACATAAAGCTATTTTAATTAGCATAAATCGTAGTGCCGCTGATAAACCTCTATATGATGCAACCAGGCTTGCATGGCGCCTGAACCCAAAGAAAGCTAGTTCAGCTGAAATTGTGCTTCCAACAGTACGAGGGCTGATAGTTGGAGCATTTATAGCACACGAATGGCGTGCTGCAACGAAAGAGAACTTTCCCGGAATCAACGATAGTCCGGGAAGGTATGGTTTTGATGGAGAAGAAGCATCAAAAGACATAGTAAATTACTACAAAGGGAAAAGGATACCCGACAGCTATAGAAAGAAGGGTGCATCAAATCCAATAAAATATTCATGGTGAGGGCGTTCAAAACTCAGTATCACACACAATGGGTAGAGTAGAGGGCAGGCTTACCGCACTGCACAGCGGGGTCAGGTCTTGTCTACAACCCATCGCGATATTGTGACACCCGAACTGCGGCAACAACCGAATCAGGCTTGCGGCATTGCATGCCCTTTATAAAGAACCATGAGGTCGGGCTTGTGCAATAACGCAAGCCCTAATGCAAAAAAGAGAGATGGAGCGCCGTTTGGTTCGGCGCTCGCATTCTCAGTTGCGTTAGTGGCGTAGGGTGCTTGGTGTACTCAATGGCTTTTTGATTGGTTTTGGACGCACGGAAATCGGCACCATACGGCTCGCTAGCGGCCGCCCATTCTTGTAGGTGCATCGAATCCCTGCGCGATATTTGAATGGTTTGACGTTCGACAGTATGTACTGGCCGACAGGGCTTACCGACTGATTGACGACATTATGCGTACCAACCTGTCCTGGGCCCTGTGGTGTACCCTGCCCTGGACCGTAGTGATCGACCCGGCAACCAGCAACCCAGTACGGTGCCGGGTGCCTTGGCGGGTGCGTGCCACTTGATGGTCACATTCTGGCCAACATAGGGATTGGCTGGCGTTACCGTGACCGTCGGTACCTTCATCATTTGGGGTTTGATCTGAGGGTTCAGCGGCCCTCCGGCCCACGCGGGCAGGGCGCTCAGTAGCGAGACCGCAACTACCACTGACAATTTGGGAAAGCTGTTGTTCATCCGATTACCTCCGTTAGCAGCGATACCAATGCGGCGGAAGCAGACAAACTGACTCCGCCTGTTTCCTCCCGGACAAAATATTTCCCCAACCGCCACATTTCAATTGTCGCCCAACCGGGACTCACCCAAGTTGACAGCGCCCGGCTGTTCAATGTCCAATCAGGACAACCAGCATCCCGCTCCCCCTTGCAACCGAGCCAGCCAATGACCACCGCTGAACACGCCCAACTCACCATTCCCCTACCCGACGACTGGCATCTACATCTGCGCGAAGGCGAGATGATGCGCACGGTGCTGCCTTTCACCAGCCGCCATTTCGGACGCGCGATTGTAATGCCCAACCTGGCACCGCCGGTGGTGACGCGGGCCGATGCGGTTCGCTATCACAGTGAGATCACCGCGGCGCTGCCAGCGGGCGAGCATTTCAAGCCATTGATGACGCTCTACCTGACCGAGCAAACCGATCCTGAAGATGTGCGCGCGGCGTTCGAGCATAGCGATACGGTGGCGGTAAAACTCTACCCCGCGGGTGCGACGACCAACTCGGCGGCTGGCGTGCATGATCTGGAGAAGATCTTTCCGGTGCTGGCGGTGATGGAGGAGATCGGCATGCCCTTTCTCGTCCATGGTGAGGTGGTGGATGCCGACATCGACATCTTCGACCGCGAGGCGGTGTTCATCGAACGCAAATTGATGCCGATTCGTCAGCGCTTCCCGCACCTCAAGATCGTCTTCGAACATCTCACCACCCGCGAAGGCGTGGCCTATGTGCGCAGTTGCGACAGCCACACGGCGGCGACGATCACGCCACACCATCTGGTTATCAACCGCAATGCCATGTTGGTCGGTGGCATCAAGCCCCACTACTACTGTCTGCCGGTGGCCAAACGCGAACAGCACCGCCTGGCGCTGCGGGAAGCCGCCACCTCGGGCGATCCGCGATTTTTTCTTGGCACCGACTCCGCCCCTCATCTCAATCAGGCAAAGGAGAGCGCTTGCGGCTGCGCTGGTGTTTTCAATGTCGCCACCGCGCTATCCATCGTCGCCCAGGTGTTCGAAGACGAACAGGCACTGAGCCAGTTCGAGGGCTTCGTCTCCCGTCATGGTCCCGCTTTCTACGACATGCCGGTCAACGATCGCGAGCTGACGCTGATTCGCCATGACGATCCGCTGCCACTGCCAAAGAAGGTCAGCACCTCAGAAGGCGAGATCACGATTTTCGACCCGATGATTGCGTTGCATTGGGAGGTGGTGGAAGCTGCTGGATAAGCACAGAAATCATCCCTCTTTCCCAAAGGGGATTGAGGGATTTAAGCCACCACGCCAAACTGAAACTCCGCAGTACCAATCCCTCCAAACCTCCCTTTGCGAAAGGAAGGCTTCTGGGGGCTACCTCCCCAGTAGAACCAGTGATCAACTTCCCCCCTTTCCCAAAGGAGGACTGAGGGGGATTTAAGCCACCGCGCCAACTTGAGACTCCGCAGCACCAATCCCTCCAAACCTCCCTTTGCGAAAGGGAGGCTTCTGGGGGCTACCTCCCCAGTAGAACCAGTGACCAACTTCCCCCTTTCCCAAAGGGGGATTGAGGGGGATTTAAGCCACCTCATCAGACCAAAGCTCCGCAGTACCAATCCCTCCAAACCTCCCTTTGCGAAAGGGAGGCTTCTGGCTGCTACCTACCCCTTTGCGAAAAGGGGAATAGGCTGACGTACAAATTTGAACGCCAAAACTTGACTTAACAGCTCAGAAATCACGAACAAACCGAAACCTGCGTTAAATCAAAACACCCTCCGCCCATTCGTCGCAGAATGTTTCTTTGTACTGACAAACCACCAGGAAACAGACAGCGATGAACACAACAAGGAAATGGGTTTACGCCTTCACCGAAGGCGATGGCAAGAACAAGCAACTGCTCGGCGGCAAGGGGGCAAATCTATGCGAGATGACGCAGATCGGGCTAAATGTGCCGCCCGGTTTCGTGATCACGACCGAGGCTTGCCTCGAATACCTCGATGGCAAGTCCGGCGAGTTGCCGGACGGCGTGATGGCGCAGGTACGGGAGCAGATGCAAGCGGTGGAGAAGGCCACTGGCAAGGGCTTCGGCGATCCCGCCAACCCGTTGCTGGTTTCGGTGCGCAGCGGCTCTGCCATGTCGATGCCGGGGATGATGGACACCATTCTCAACCTCGGTCTGAACCGTGAGACGCTACAGGGCGAAATCGAGCAGACGGGAGATGCGCGCTTCGGCTACGACGCTTTCCGCCGCTTCATTCAACTGTTTGGCAAGGTAGCACTGAATATTCCGGACGAACTGTTCGACCGCGAATTCGAGGCCGTGAAAAAGCACGCCCATGTCACCGAAGATGTCGGCCTGTCGGCGGACAATCTCAAGGAGATCAGCGAGCGTTTTCTAAACGTGTTCGAGGAACAGACAGGCCGCCCCTTCCCCGAAAACCCCTATGAGCAACTTGAAATTGCGATCCGCGCCGTTTTCGACTCCTGGATGGGAAAACGCGCGGTGGACTACCGGCGTGAATTCAACATCACGCCCGACATGGCGAACGGTACTGCGGTCAATATCTGCACCATGGTCTTTGGCAATCGCGGTAACGATTCGGCCACGGGCGTCGCCTTCACCCGCAACCCCGGCTCGGGAGAAAACAAGCTCTACGGTGAATATCTCGTCAACGCACAGGGCGAGGACGTTGTCGCTGGCATTCGCACACCCAACCCGATCTCCGAACTGGCGGACGAAATGCCGGAAATGGCGCGCCAGCTGGAAGCGTTACGGCAAAAACTCGAACAGCACTACCACGAAGTACAGGATTTCGAGTTCACCATCGAGCGCGGCACGCTCTATTGCCTGCAAACCCGCAACGGCAAGATGAACGCAACGGCAATGGTGCGCACCTCGGTGGAGATGGAGCAGGAAGGCCTGATCTCGCGCAAACAGGCGTTGTTGCGCATCAATCCTGAAGACCTGGAACAGATGCTGCACCCACGGCTCGACACCCGTCAGCAGGTCACGCCCGTTGCCAAGGGGCTGCCCGCATCCCCCGGCGCTGCCTGTGGTCACGCCGTTTTCGACGCCGACCGTGCCGAGGAACAGGGGCGCCGTGGCGGAGAGAAAGTCATTCTGGTGCGCGAGGAAACCAAGCCCGAAGACATTCACGGCTTTTTCGCATCCGAAGGCATTCTCACCAGCCGGGGCGGCAAAACCTCGCACGCGGCCGTAGTTGCGCGCGGTATGGGCAAACCCTGTGTCGCCGGCGCTGAGGGCATTCACATCGACGATCGCCGGCGACTCGCCGTGGTCGGCGAAACCGTTATTCGCGAAGGCGATCTGATCACCATCGACGGCAGCAGCGGCGAAATCTATCTTGGCGAAATTCCCATGGTCGAACCCGAATTCACTGCCGAACTGAAAACCCTGCTCGGCTGGGCCGATGAGGCCGCACGGCTGCAAGTGCTGGCCAATGCCGACACCGAAGTCGATGCCCAGCGCGCCGTCAAATATGGCGCCAAAGGCATCGGGCTATGTCGCACCGAGCGCATGTTCAATGCCGCCGAACGGCTGCCCGTCGTAATCGAAATGATCGTCGCCGAAGACATGGACCAGCGCCAGGCCGCACTCGACAAATTACTGCCGATGCAACGCGCCGATTTCAAATCGCTGTTCAAGGCCATGTCGCCCATGCCGGTGACCATTCGCCTGCTCGACCCGCCGATCCACGAATTTCTGCCCACCGAACAGCAACTGCAAGAGGAGATTCAGGATCTGCGCCAGATGGCCAGCGCCGTGCGCGGCGTGGAAATACTCGACAACACCCTCAGCCTGCTCGGCAAGGGCGATGAGGAAACCGCAAAGCTCGCGCCGCTGCGTGAGTCGGTGGACGCCAATCTCGTCGAGGAAGCCATCGAGAAAAAAGTCTCGATGCTGCAAAAAGTGCGCGCCCTGGTGGAGACCAACCCGATGCTGGGGCATCGCGGTGTGCGACTCGGCATTACCTTTCCCGAAATCTATGCCATGCAGATTCGCTCGATACTCGAAGCGGCGGCTGAATGCGTCGCCGAAGGCATCGACATCCAGCCGCAAATCATGGTGCCGCAGGTCTGCACCGCCGAAGAACTGAAATACGTCAAAACCATCGTCGACCGCGTGCGCAAGGAAGTCGAAAGCGCACACGGCAAACCGCTGAGCTTCAAATTCGGCACCATGATCGAAGTCGTCCGCGCCTGCATGCGCGCCAATTCGCTCGTCGATGAGGCTGAATTCTTCTCCTTCGGCACCAATGACCTCACCCAGGCGACGTTTTCCTTCTCACGCGAGGACGCGGAAAACAAATCCCTGCCGCTATACAACGAACGCGGCATCCTCCAGGACAACCCCTTCGAAGTCCTCGACCGCAAAGGCGTCGGCAAACTGATGCAACTCGCCGTCGGCTGGGGCCGCGAAAAACGCCCCGACCTCAGCGTCGGCATCTGCGGCGAACACGGCGGCCACCCGCAGTCGATACATTTCTGCAACTCGATCGGCCTGAACTACGTTTCCTGCTCGGCGCCGAGAGTACCGGTTGCGCGGCTTGCGGCGGCACATGCGGAGTTGTTGCGGGAATAAATCGTGCGCTTGGCGTTTATTGGGCAGTTTGATGGGTTTCGCTGCGCTCTACCCATCCTACTTGTCCTGGGCGTGGCGAGACAACCGCTATGATGCGCAGTCATTTCCAGCCATTCCAGTTGCCGGGCGGATGATATACCCGGCCTGGAGAATTTTTGAATGGGCATGCGTCACCGACTCGGTGGCTTCACCCGTGACGATGAATACTTGCTGGGCAGTACGATAGGCATTGGCGGATTCATCTGCATTCAATTCGATATCCACCGGCAATATCGTTTCACCTTGATAACATACCGTGACGCGGGCATCAATATAGCTCCCGTCGAGGTCGAAGTCATCTTCAAGATCGGCGGATCTGATGTCTTGCACCTTTTCATTCGATGCGCCGAGCAAGCCGTTGATATCCCATTTCCAATGAATGGCGGATTCTGCTGAAATCGATGCCACCTTCTTCTGCTGAAGATTGCCGGCCATGCTAGTCTGCGACGCGACGCCTCCCAACATCGACAGCGAAAAAATCACTGTCACCGGCAGCAGCAACAGGATCGTGACGAGTGCATTCCCATTTTCAGTGGCATTCGTTGTCATGGCTATTCCTAGTTCAGATTTGAATAGTGCAGCAACAGGCGGATGGTTTTCGGCGGCAAATCGCCAGCCTGAACAGAAACCTCTAGCCAACTGTTGATCACCTTCAACCAATCCGATGCAAGCATGCTCCCGGCACGGTTGTAGTCGTTGACGCTGCCATCACCAGTTTGATCGATACCGTAGAGCACACGTAAACCCAGCACGCGAATACGTTGGCTGGGCAACCCGCCTTTGGTGCCAACCAGTTCGATGGCCGCTGTTCCCGCCTCGGGAATACAGACCAATTGCTCGTTGCTGATCTTGAACCGGTGCGCGTAGAAAGTCCCCGCAACCGTGGTATTGCCCTCACAATCGAAAATGTCATCACCACCTTCGAAGCGAATAACGATCTCGTCATCGGGGAAACGCTGTGTCGTGCCGCCGTTTGTGGTGAGAACGTCGCGATCATTGTCACGCTCGACACCCACCACAACCTGGCCCGCGGCGGCAAATGGGGCGCTGACTGGAAATACCAGTTTCCTGTCGATACCCCCATCCGATATGTCGATGTGACCACTCTGCCGGATGAGTCCGGCAATCATGGTGCCCAGCAGGCTACTCTGTTCCTGGAACGCCGCTTGGGTTTTCTGCAGGTTCATGCTGCGTTTCCCCGACATGAACAACTGTCCCGCCGCGGCAATAACGATCAATCCAATGGTCATACTGATCATCATCTCGACCAGGGAGAAACCGCGCTGTTGGCACGAACCGCCGCGTCGGGGAAAAACCGTGTCTGTCATATTCATGGCCGGGCTCCCGCAGTGACTACAGCTTCACCAGCGTTTGATACTGGTTGATTAGATTTCCGCTGGCATCCTCGCTATCACCCGTGACAGCACGTTGTTTCTGGCGCCAGCTCAGCGTGATCCGAAACAGCGGCGACTCACCGGCTGCGGCGATATTCTCGATCGTTGCGCCGGCATTGGTCGCTGATGCCACCCAGTTGTCGCTCCAACGTTTGATATCGGTGACCGCAATTTCTTCGGGCGCGCAGCCACCCGCATCGATATCGCAACCTCCATCGGCAAGATCCAAATTGTAGTCGCCCAGCGCTTGCGTCGAGGAGTAGGCAGACAAAGCTGCGCCCGATGTGCCGTCGATCACCGTTTCGATCTTCAGATTGAAATCTTCATCGAGTGATTTCCAGTAACGGGTATTCGAGCGCAGAATTGCTGCCAGACTCTCCGCGCTGAAGGTGGCGATGGAGCGCATGTTGGCATCCCGGGCACTGGAAATGGAAACCAGCTCGGCACTGGCCACCCCAAGCATGACGAATGAGAAGATCACGATCGTCACGAGTACCTCGACCAGTGTCGTGCCTTGCTGAGACGGTTGCGGCTGCAAACCCGCAGCTTTGTTCATCAACGATACATCCATCGCTCACCCCTCGCTTGGACAAGTAATGTCATCACCGTCGAGATCCTCGACGACACCGTTGCCGTCACTATCGGCAGCCAGCAACACACGCCCGGAACGCTCCAGCAGGAGCGCCCTTGCACTGGCGCGCTCACCATTCCCCGGACAAAGCACCAAGGTATCTTTGCGAGTAACTACTCAGCCCATTAAATCAAAATGGGGTAATTTTCCCGCAAAAACCAACGCCAACGCATCGGATGCACTCAGCCCTTGTTTTCGACAAGTGGATAAATAGCCCCGAATACGACAAAACA
>JALSHZ010000138.1 GCA_026981985.1 Gammaproteobacteria bacterium
GCTTGCAGCCGGGGGATCGCGCGATCGTTTTTCGCCTACTCAAACGCCTGCCTGAAGGAGCCGTATTGAGCCTAGATGATTTGCAGACCCAGGAGTGGGAACTGGCGCTGCTAGAGCGTTTGGAATAACAGGGTGGCCTGATGTGCCAATCAGACCAATCCTGTTGATCGGACGATCGTTTTCCACCGTAAGCTTGCGATTGAAGTATGTGGGGCGGTATCAGATGTACCCCGAAAGGAGACAGCAAATGACAGCTGTGACACGGCGGCAAGGCAATAACATAACTCAACGTCAATATAAAATATGCTTCACCACCCCTGCCTTTCTTGGCAATGCCAGGCAGAGCGGTCAATGGCGCACGCCGCCGTTCAAGCATCTGCTGCGGGAATGGTGGCGGGTGGCCTGGGCTGAGAAGAACGGTTATCCGACAGAAGTTTCCCAAATGCGGGCAGAAGAGGCGCGGTTGTTTGGCAGTGCCGCGGATGGTTCCGGTAATCGCAGCCTGGTGCGGATCAGGTTGGGATGTTGGGACATGGGTAAAGAGAAAAAGTGGGGGGATGATCTCCCGGTGATTCACTCTGAAGTTAAACGAAATCAGGGTAAGGTTGGCTCACAGTTATACTTGGGCTATGGGCCACTCAAATATGCCGGGGGCACTAGACTCAAGGCCAACGCCGCCATTCAGTCTGGGGAAAATGCGGACTTCCGCATGGCATTTCCTGATGAATATTCGGCTCTACTGGATCGAGCCACCGGCTTGATGAGCGCTTTCGGTGCTGTGGGCGGTCGCTCGCGCAATGGCTGGGGTTCATTTGAGCTGGTGGTAGAAAAAACAGCCATTGCGCCGAACAGTTTGCCGCTGAGGGATTGGCAAGACTGCCTGGCGCTGGAATGGGCGCACGCCATCGGCCAGGATGAAAAGGGCGCGTTGCTCTGGCGCACCGGGGAATTTTCCGATTGGCGCAAGCTGATGCAAGAACTTGCGAGAATCAAGATCGCATTGCGCACCCAATTGGATTTCAGATTGCTGAAGGCTAATGGGGACCAACAACAATATCGGTATAACAAAAAAACTAAAAAGAAAGAGGAAGCAGGAATAAAGCATGGATCTCCGCAGGATCGCCACTGGCTCAGTTATCCGGTGACCAATCATTCGGTAAAACCGTGGGACGATATGGTTAAAAAAAAGGAGGTCAAGAAAAAAGGACTAGGTAACCGTCTCCCCAACAGCCTCCGCTTCAAGGTGCACAAGGATGAAAACGGCAAATACTACGGCGTGATTTTCCACATGCCCTGCAAGCCGCCGTCGGATTTCAGGCCGGACAGAGGGACCTTGATCAGGGTCTGGTCATCGGTCCACAAGTTTCTGGACGCTGAAGGCGGCTTGCAAAGGGGGCGGTGATGCTATCCGTGAATCACGGGACATCCGCAGGCGTCCACAGCCGCAGGCCGGGTTCGATTTCGGCAATGTGCTCGAAATCCCGATCCTCATGCAGCAAAAGGGTATCGTGTTCGATGGCCAGGGCGGCGATCAGGCAGTCATGGGGGCTGCGGATGGTGACGCCCTGCCAGCGGCAGCGGGCGTACAACTCGCCGGCCAGCCAGTATGTGGTATCACCGGCTCGGAGCATGGGTTGGTCGGAAAACTCATCATGCAGCCGCCGTATTTCTGCTTTGCTGCGCGCGCCCTGCAGCAACTCCTGCAGGATGACCGGTGCCAACAGGGCGTCGGCTTGGTCCAGCAGGGTGTCGAGTTGTCGCGTGAACGGCGTTTCCCGACCAAGTAGCCAGGGAATCCAGACGCTGGTGTCAACCAGCATCATCCATCCAGCGGCGTGTTTTGAGCAGGTCGTAGCCAGGGTCGATCAGCTGGCTGCCTTTCAACTTTTTGAGCCGTTGCTGTTTTTCCTTGTACAGCAGCTGGCGCAGCGCCAGATCGACCACCTCCCGCTTGGTCTTGGCGCCGGTGAGCTTCATGGCCTCGGCCACCAGTTCATCATCGAGAACGATATTGGTACGCATGATACACCTCCTGATGTGTATTGTAGCACGACAAAAAAGGACGACCGGTAATGAACAACGATACGCTCTGGCAAACCAAACTGGCCGCGCGGATTCACGATCCCTTCGAAAAGGCGCTGGTGTTGCTCCGCGACCAGGCCGGCCACGAAGGCGGTACGACCCGGGTGCTGCGTGACTTTCTGCCACTTGAGCAGGCCGATGAACAGGCTGTGAAACGTGCCGACTGGTGGGCTTCGGCGGCGGATCGGCCGCAGTGGCCCAAGGACTGGACCCAGGTGCGCTGGTTCAACGACCCGGTGCTAATTCATCCCCTGAGTGGCGAGCAGATCGATTTGGCCGACAAGGGGCGCTTGTCCGACACGGATATAGAGGCGATCAAGACCCGCAGCCGTCAGCATTTCGTCGATCTGGCTGACGCGGTGGGCAGGGATACGAAAAAGACCTTGCTGGCCTATTGGCGTTTCGGCAGTGAATTGCGCGAAACCGATGACGACAGCAAGCTCGGTGCGCTCTGGCCGTTGTTGCCTGCCGATACGCGGGTGCCCGACCACAGCATCGCCGACCATCTCGATCTGACCTCGGCCTTCGCTGGTGCCTTTGCGTCCGATCCCGATGGCGAAGCGGCGTTGCTGGCGCTGTCCATTGGACCGGTACAGTCCTTCATTGCCGCGGCCCGTTCCACTTCCGACCTGTGGGCCGGCTCCCATTTGCTGGCGCGGCTTTCCTGGGAGGTGATGAAGCCCATTGCCGAGGCGCTGGGGCCGGATACCATCCTGTTCCCCCGCCTGCGCGGTATTCCGCAGGTGGATTTGTGGCTGCGCGACGAAATGGGGCTGCCTGAAGCATGGTTCGAGGATTGCGAATGGCAAAAGGGTGGCACCGACGCCAACCCGCTGTTCGCCGCCGCTCTGCCCAACCGCTTCGTCGCTGTGGTGCCCGCCAGCCGCGCGAAAGAACTGGCGGAGCAGTGCCGCGAGCATGTACGGCAGTGGTTGCAGGAAAAAGGCCGTGAGGTGGTGGATCGGCTGCTCGATGAAATCGGCGAACAGAAAAATCCCGATCTGGTTTGTTACCGGCAAATGCAGCAACAACTGGATGGCTTTCCCGAAGTGCATTGGGCGGCGGTGCCTTTTTCTCTGATTCATCCGCGTAATGCGGAAAAGCAGACCGATCTCGACACCCTGCAACTGTCCGCAGCCATGGCGCCGTTTTTCGGTGTCGAGCCGGGGCAGCCCGCCGGTTTTCTGGCCACCCAGGCCTGGCAGGTGCTCGGCAAGGAGATCGAGTGGGAAGATGACACCACCTTTTTCGCGCCCAATCCCGGCGTGCTCTATCCCGCCATTTATGATCTCACCGAGCGGGTGATGGCGGCGGCCAAATCAGTACGCGCCTTCGATCAGCTCGAACAGCAAGGCTGGCGCTGTTCGCTCACCGGCGAAACCGAATGGCTGACCCTTGATGCGGCGCAACTGGAAAAATCCTACCGCCGACAGAGCGATACCCTGTGGGCGCGGATCGCCGAAAAACAGCCTGTCTGGGCGAAAAAAGGCGAACACCTGGGCGCGCTGCCCGCCATCAAGCGTTTGTGGCCGACGCTGTTCGCCGAAGAAGTGGGCAAGGCGCTGGGCAAATCCGGCAGGCAGGCCCGTTTCGTGGTCTCCACCCACACCATGGCGCTGGCGCACCAGCTCGACCGCTGGCTGGAGCATGGCAGCCTGACCGCAGACGGGCTGCCGGAAAACGGCGGCCAAGGGAATATCGCCTTGCCGAAAAAACTGGTGAGGAAGCACCATGCCAATCCCGCGCTGGCCGACGCCAGGCGCCTGCTTGCGTTTCTGGAAGCGGCAGGTGACAGCGACGACTCCCAAGTGGCCGAACAAGCCCGGCGCAAGGTGCGCGACACGCTGAAACAGGCTGGCGATGCGGGCGGTGATTTCCGCCTGGAAACCTACTACGGCCTGTTGCTGATGGATGGCGACCACATGGGGAAAATCCTCTCCGGCGATGACGATCACGCCATTTCCTATCTCGAAAGCTTTCATCCGAAGATTCGCAAAAGCTTCGAGAAGAGGGCGAAAAATAATGATCGCCTGCAAGCCTACGGCCAGCAGAAGCGAGCGGTATCGCCCAATCGTCATCTAGCCATCTCGGGGGCGCTCAACGATTTCTCGCAACACATCGTCCGCCATGTGGTGGAAACGGAACACCTGGGCAAGCTGATCTACGCCGGGGGGGACGACGTGCTGGCGATGCTGCCGGTGACCGACCTGCTGCCGGCGGCGCGACGGCTGCGCCACGCCTATTCCGGCGTCGATCCAGCGCACACAGGTGGTTTTTCCGCCAGAGGCCTGAGTCTGGCTAGGGGTTTCGCCTTCCTCTACGGGCGCCTGTACCGCTGCATGGGCAAGAACGCCACCGCCAGCGCCGGCCTGGTGGTAGCCCACCATCGGGCACCGCTCCAGCGGGTACTACGGGAATTGCGCGCCGCCGAGAAAGCCGCCAAGCAGGCCGGCCGTGACCGTCTGTGCCTGCGGGTGTTGAAACGGTCGGGGGGCACCCTGAATCTCGTCTTGCCCTGGGGCGAACCATTGGACGTGTTCATCGCCCTGCGCCATTTTCTCGCCGATCCGGCCGTTTCCCGCCGGGCGGTGTACAACACGCTGAGCTGGCTCAAGGACCTGCCCGAACCGGAAGGTGACGGCGACATGCCGGCGCAATTGCTGGCATATCAGTTCACTCGCCAGAGCGACAACAAGACCGCGGCCGAGTATCACGATGTGCCGGGCTTGTCCCGCCGGCTCGTCAAAACGGCCATCGTCCAGGCGGATCGGGGCAAGCGCCTGGCGTATCTGACCAATTTTCTCGCCGTCGCCGAGTTCCTGGCCCGTGAGGCCCGCTTTGGTGACGAGGAAACAGCCACCCCTGCCAACACAGGAGAAGCCGCATGACCACTTGTTTCATTGAACCTGTCGATGTGCTTTACCTGCGGGGCAATAAACTCTTCGGTGACCCCGGCAGCTACGGCGAATCGCAGATGCCGCCCTGGCCATCCATGGCGGCGGGCGCGATCCGTTCGATGCTGCTGGCCCGCGATGGCGGGGATTTCGACGGCTTCGTCCGCGGCGAAAAGCCGCACCCCAGCCTGGGAACGGCGGAAAAACCGGGCAGTTTCCGCATCACCGATTTCGGCCTGGCGCGGCGCATGAACGGCAGCCTGGAGCGAATCCACGCACTGCCCGCCGATCTGGTGCTGAGCGAATCCGATGGCGTGAAAATTCTGCAACGCATCCTCCCCCGGACACTGCACGAGGCTATCCAGTCGTCCTTCCCGCTGGAGCAGTCACCCGTGCTCGCCCAGCCCCAGCGGGGCAAGCCGCTTTCCGGGTACTGGCTGAACGAAGCGGCTTGGCAACGCTACCTGGCTGGAGAAACACCGGCGACCGATGATTTGCTCGCCACGGCCGATCTTTGGGTCAGCGACGAGCGGGTGGGGGTCGGACTCGATCCCGCCCGGCGGCGCACCGACGACGGCAAGTTGTTCAGCATCCAGGGCGCGGCATTCCACGAGGATGTCGGCTTTGGTATCGAGGTCGAAGGCGCGGAACTGCCCGAGCGCGACATGCTGCGCTTTGGCGGAGACGGCCGGGGCGCATGGTTTCAAACCATCCAATACGCGCCCGCGACCATCGATCTCGATGCGTTGTGTCAGGCCGGGCGTGGCCGCATCATCCTCACCAGCCCCGGCCTGTTCGATCACGGCTGGCGACTGCCCGGCATGGATGGGGATGGCCGGTTCGAGCTGTCTGGCGTTTCGGGCCGGGTGGCCGCTGCCGCGGTCTCCCGCGCCGAGGTCGTCTCCGGCTGGGATCTGGCCCGCTGGCAGCCCAAGCCGGCCCGGCGGGCGGCACCCACCGGCAGCGTCTATTGGCTGGAAGACTTGCAGGCCACGCCCGAGGCGCTTGGCAAGCTTGTCGATCATGGCTTGTGGCCCGAGCGCGACTACGATGCTCAGCGCCGGGTGGAGGGCTTCAACCGCTTTGCATGGGGAGCCTGGTGATGGAGAAATCAATCCCAGATCGTCTTGACGGGATACTGCCGGATATGGTTGTCGGGGGTGACGATGGCCAGGCCATGCTCGATGGCCTGGCAGATGAGCAGGCGGTCGAAAGGGTCGCGGTGACGAAAAGGCAGGTGTTCCACATGAGAGATAGCGTCTTCGTCAAGCGCCAACGGCAGAATTTCGTGGGCATCCCGCTGTTCGACCAAATGTCGGAAGGCGGAACCCTTGGCGCGGATATCGAGTTTCCCGGCGGCGTATTTGGATGTGGCTTCCCACAGCGAAACGTGGCTGAGAAACAGATGGTTGTCAGGATCGACGAGCTGATCGCGCATACGACCGCTGATCTTGGGTTCGTCCCAGATCATCCAGAGAAAAGTGCAGGTGTCCAGCAACAGATTCATTTTTCGCCGTCCGGCTTCCGGTCGGGATTCAGCGGGTCTTCGGGGCACATGCGGGTGCCGTCGAACAGATCCAGCAGTTCTTCGTCCAGCGGTTCGTTGAAGTCATCCGGCACATGGCCCATACCTTTTGCCAATCCGAAAGGCCGTTTCTTCTTCGGTTGCTCCGGCTCCACGGCGACCAACTTGGCGACGGGTTTGTTGCGCCGGGCGATGATGATGGTTTCGCCGCGCTCGACGGCGGCCAGATATTCCGACAAATGGGCCTTGGCCTCGTGAACATTGACCGTTTTCATTGGATTATGACCTCATACTTGACCAACTAACAGGATTATAGACCATGTTCGAAAAGCAGGCAGCGATGTTTCTGTATGCCGTCAGCCCGGTGCACATGGGCGCGGGCACCGCCACGGGCATCATCGACAACCCCATCCAACGCGAGCGCCACACCCATCATCCCTGTTTCGCCGGTTCGGGCATCAAGGGGGCGTTGCGGCACGGGTTCGAAGCCATTGGGGGTGACAAAAACCTGATCGATACGCTGTTCGGCCCCGAATCCGGAAGCAACAAACTGCACGCCGGCGCGGTGAGCTTCGGAGACGCCCAACTGGTCGCCTTCCCGGTGCGCAGCCTCAAGGGCGGCTATGTCTACGCCACTTGCCCGCAAGCGTTGGCGCGGACACAGCGTCTGTTGAATCTGGTGGGTGAAACGGTGACCTGGGATATTCGAGACCCAGGGGAGGGCGAGTGTTTTCTCGCCAATCCGGCCCTGCTGGGAGACAATGGAAAAACCCTGCACCTGGAAGCCTTTGAATACAAGGTCGAGCAATTCAAGGAGGCAGGGGAAATCCTGCCACCCATCGCCGAAAAGCTGGCGGAACTGGCGATTCCCGAAGGTGAGAGCTATCAGTTTTTCCGCGAAAAACTGACATCCGATCTGGTCATCCTCAGTGACACCGACTTCGGCTACTTCGTCGAACACGCCACCCTGGTCGAACCGCATGTGCGTATCGACCCGGACACCGGCACGGCGGACAGTGGCGGCCTGTTCTATACCGAAAACCTGCCGCCGGAATCGCTGCTGATCGCACCGCTCATGGCCAGCCGGGCGCGTGATGGCAAGAGGGCGATGGATGCCGATGAAGTCTTTCTGAAGCTCAAAACCGTGCTCGGTAACGACAGGGGCACGCTGCTGCAACTCGGCGGCGACGCTACCACCGGACGCGGTTTGATCGTGGCCAAAGTCGTGGGAGGTTGAAGATGACGAGAGTCACCATGGAACAGAAGCGGGCCAAGGATGCTTGGGAGAAAGCGGAAGAAGGTCTGCACCAACACGGCAAGGACTACGTGAACGACGCCAAGGCCCTGCCAGCCCTGATCATGAACAGCGGCCTGATGCAGGTGATGGCGTTCCTGGAGCAGAAAGGCGGCCGCCACGCCACCCTGGGGCGGCATTTGCGCCAATGGTTGCATCGAGCCCGTGGCACGCCGGAAGATTTCAACGGCTTCATGGAAACGATGATGCAAGCCGACAGCCGAAGATTCCAGGCGGTTACCGCCGAGGCTTTCGCCTGGCTGCGCTGGTTGCGGCAGATGGCGGCGGCACGAGAGGAAATCGGTCAGTGAGGCAAAACCTCCATTCATGACTGTACTACATGTTTGTAATACAGGAGCCGGTGTTTGTCAAGATAGTTGTCGCAATTTTCAAGCTGCGATTCTCTCGTTTTCCGGGCCGTCTGCTGCCTGCGGACGGTCGGGATTCAGCCACACCTCCCCGATGGGCTCCCAGTTGCGGGTGGA
>JALSHZ010000139.1 GCA_026981985.1 Gammaproteobacteria bacterium
CAATATAGGGCTGGGAAATGGTCTGCTGAGCCTCGATCGGCAATGGCCGATCCTGGTAAGCATAGGGGACAAGTTCTTCGGGGACAAATGCCTCTCGCGGCACGGACGCCAGCGCATCTAGCACACGCTGATCGGTCAGGCCACGAGCTGCCAGTTGGAACTGCACCATTTCCTGGCGCAGCGCTTTCAGGTCGTCCTTCGCGGTTTTTTCAATCTCGTTCATTTGTTGCCTCTCGTTGACGGAGGCCTGGGGAGTCTCCTTCCTATAGGTACTCGGGAAGTTTCTTGCGAATTTCCTCTGGTGACTGTTTGACGACATCTTTCGGAATTTCTTCGACGATTTTCGCTTTCACACTGTCATCCAGCTTGTCACGCAACTCACCAAGAAAGGTCGGCGCCGCAATAATATAGAGCTTGTGAAACTGCTCCTCCTCTGCGGCCTTTTTCAACATATCAGCCAATTGCTGGGCGAAACGGATCGATTCCACTTTCTTGGCATCAATCTCGTTTTCCATGGCATGGCGACCTTGACCACCGCTATCGAAAGCACGGCCCGGCTGGTCAGCATACAGCTCACCCTCCTTCATTCGGCTTTCGGGATGCTCAAGCTCTTTGACCGGCTCAAGCGGCCCCTTTTTCTTCTCCGTACGCAACACCTTTGCAAACGCACTGTCGGCAGCGAGTATCCAGTAGATTGCCATTCTCCTTCCCTCCGTCGGGTTGAAAAGTTTCTATGGTCATACGATGGTGGCGATACCGTAGATATCAACAGACATCCACGTTCTCTCCTTGACAACTCCATACTCTCTCAAACGGCAGCAAGGCGCATTGACAAAATCACCGGTCACCGGCACCTTGCTTGAAGCCCATGCAATGCAAATACGCAAGCCTGACCCCGAGGAGAGGTGCCCGATGGTGGCCTGGTCAGTCAGGGGGATGGTTTGGTGGCTGCCTCCTGACTGCCCGTTGGCTTGCGCCGCTTGCCGATATTTTTTCTGTCTCGCAGGCGTTTTTTGACTTTGACTGGGAGCTCTCCTGTGGCGGCCTTCTTCTTGCCATGTTTCTTTTTCTTCTTACGGCCCACCGCCTTGCCTGATTTTTTCTGTTTTTTCGGGCCTGAGAATCGTGCTTCGAGCCCTTCGATCACGTCTCTTCCGAAGGTGAGTTTGAGATAGCGCTGGATGCTCAGCATCAGATTCCATTCTCTCGGCCCAACCAGCGAGATGGTCAGCCCGGCTTCTCCCGCCCGGCCGGTACGTCCGGATCGATGCGCGTAGTCATCACCACTGTGTGGCAAGTCGTAGTTGATGACGAGGTCGATCTTTGCAATATCCAAGCCACGCGCGGCTACGTCGGTGGCGACCAGCACCTGCACCGTCCCATCCTTGAACAGTGAGAGTACCCGCTTGCGCTCATCGTGCGGGATTTCTCCATGGAGCAAGGCGCTGCGTATGCCACCGCCCTGCAATTCAGCTGCGAGCGCTTCTGCATGGCGCCGCGTATTGGTGAATACCAGCGCCTTGGTGTATTCGCGTTGGTCGAGCAGTCGTTGCAGCAAGTTTGTTTTGTGCGTCGGGTCATCGGCCAGAATGATGCGATGCTCGATGCTCTCATGTTTTTCGCGCACGGTGTTGATGACGATATTGCCAGGATCGCGCAGCACCGCACCGCGCATGCCGCCGAGCCCCTTGTGATACAGCGTCGCCGACAGCAAAATGCTCTGTCGCTGTGCGCTGCATTCGTCAGCAATGGCCTGCACATCGTCGCGGAAACCCATGTCGAGCATGCGGTCAGCCTCGTCGAGTACCAGTATCTCCAGCCAGCCAAGATCGACACTCTCCTTTTGCAAATGCTCGCGTAGCCTGCCGGGTGTCGCGACGACGATCTGGGGATTACGCTTGAGCTGACGCTTTTGCTGACCGAAGTCTTCTCCACCGGTGACCAGACAAGGGTGCAAACCAGTATTGCGAATCAGGCTCCGGCAGACATCATGAATCTGACTTGCCAGTTCACGTGTGGGTGACAATATCAGCAATCGCGGGCGCGGCTGGCGATAGGGGTTTTCTGGCGCGTCGTTGGTCAGCAGCCGGTGATTAGCCGGTAACAGATAGGCCAGTGTCTTGCCACTGCCTGTGTGGGCAGTGATCTGCCAGTCACCTCCTTTCAGAATTGCCGGAATGGTTTCCAGCTGCACCGGCAGCGGATGTTCCAGCCCCATTGTCTCGATGGCATCGAGCAGCTGTTTTTCCAACCCGAGATCAGTCCAGCCAGGGATTTGCCCATCCATTTTTTTCTTTTGATCTGTCATCGCAGGGCCTCAACGCCTCTTTGCTTTTTTCTTTCTTGCCGCCTTTTTCGCTTCGCGCAATACTTTCTTTTCTTCGCGAAGACGTAACATCGCCTTGATCTCCTGCTCCATCATCGCCGGCGTTTCGAGTGTAATCGGCCCCAGCTTTCCACCGCGAAGATCCATCAGCAGCAGCCGTGCAGCCTTGTCGAAGTCAACATGACCGCCGCCCATCAGACAGCCGCGCTTGCGGCCAATCACATCGAGCAATTCATTTTCCGAATCCGGCAACGCATCCAGTTCATAGCGCGATTGCAGCCGTTGGGGATAAGCCTGGAGCAAATACTCAGCGGCAAACCAGGCGACGTCTTCATATTCCATCGCCGTGTCCTTGATGGCACCAGTGACGGCCAGGCGATAGCCACTATTGCGATTTTCAACGTTGGGCCAGAGCATGCCAGGCGTATCGAACAACACGATACCATCGGCAAGCTCGATCCGTTGCTGCGATTTCGTCACCGCCGGTTCATTGCCGGTTTTCGCCACGCTACGGCCTGCCAGGGTATTGATCAGGGTCGACTTGCCGACGTTGGGAATCCCCATGATCAGCGCGTTCACGGGTTTCGGGTTGCTCTGCTGCCGCGGCACCATTTTAGCGCATAGCGCAGTGAGCTGACGCATTTTGTCGGGTGCCTGCGTGGTGATCGCCAGCGTCTTAACGCCACGTTCCTGCTCCATATACGCTTGCCATGTGGCGGTCATATCGGCATCGGCGAGGTCACTCTTGCTCAACACCTTGATGCAGGGCTTGTCCTGGCGCAGTTCATGGATCATCGGGTTTTCGCTGCTGAATGGGATTCGCGCATCCAGCACCTCGATGATCAGATCAATCGACGGCAGGCGTTTGCGCACCTCTTTCGCCGCCTTGTGCATATGGCCCGGGTACCACTGGATCTGCATTCACCCAGCCCCCTTGTTCAGCGTAATCCGGTCGCGCTCGATCGAAATCAGCCGCTTCTTGTACAGGCCACCCAACGCCTTCTTGTAGTTTCCCTTGCTAACATGGAATTTTGCGTAGATCTCCTCGGGCGGGCTTTTATCCGTCAGCGTCGAGACGCCATTGTTCTGTTTCAGGTCATCGAGAATGCGCTGGCTCAATGCATCACGCGCCTGTTGCGGCGCCTGCTGCAATGGCTGCAAGGTCAGATCGATCTTGCCGTCCGGACGGATCGCCTTGACGTATCCTGTGACCCGATCACCAGGCTGCAACGGACGAAAAACCTCGCCATGAAACAGCAGGCCAATGCAATGCCCATCGACCACCGCCTTGTAGCCCAGCTCGGTTTTTGACGCGATCAGCAACGCCACCTTCTGACCCGCTTTCAGCCACGCCGAGGTTTCACCAAGATGACGATGCAAACGGGAACTGGCGGTGATCCGGTTTTTGACATGATCGAGGTACAGGTAAACCACGTAGGACTTGCCCTCCTCCATCGGTTCCGCCTGCTCAGCGTAAGGCACCAGCAAATCCTTCGGCAAACCCCAGTCGAGAAAAGCCCCGGCACGATTGACCGCAACCACCTTCAGTAACTGTGCTTCCCCAACCATCGCCAATGGCTGTTCAGTCGTAGCTATCGGGCGATCTTCCGAATCGAGATAGAGAAACACCTCGATCTCGTCGCCCACCTGCACATCACACGGAACGTAACGTTTGGGCAGCAACACCTCACCCAGCTCACCCCCATCGAGGTAAAGGCCAAAATCAACCTGCTTGACGACAGTGAGCGTATTGCGTTTTCCGAGTTCAGCCATGGTAATTCACGCGTTTAGGGTCTTGTTGAAGGGGGCGCAGGAGTGCGTTGCGTACTATACGCTATCAGTCAAAGGAATCTCCGCGCCTTGGTCAATGCTCTCCCAGCCCAATGCATCCAACTGACACCGAAAGGGTTACTCGACTCCCCTGTATTCACTCATCGGCGGTCTCGAAGGGGTTGAGCAGGCGTACCCCGGTGCTAGCAAAATCCCGCAGATTACGGGTCACCAGGGTCAGATCATAAATCAGCGCGGTAGCGGCAATCTGCTTGTCCAGCGCATTTTCCGGATGGGGGACGCGCAAATAGCCCCACAACTGCGCCTCGTCCGCACCAAAATCGAGAATATGATCTGCATAGTCCTGCAACAGAGTATCCAACCAGCAGGACAGCGCCTCCGCCTGCGCAATGTCGCCGCGATGCCGGATCAGCTCCACACCGCGACGCAGTTCCCCCAGGGTAATCACGCTCAGGTAAGCCGGTGTCTGCTGCGCCGCCAGTTGCGCGAAGAATACCCGCACCCCCGCGTTTGCCCGCTGCTTCTTGCGAAGTTCGCTGATGATATTGGTATCCAGCAGGTACACTAGTCGAATATATCCCGTGGGCTTTCCTGCTGCACCCGTGCAAAATCACCATCCTCACCCACCGGAGGGATGTCGCTCAGAGCTTCAACAAAAGACCTTTTCCTCGGGCGCAACAGCGCCTGCTCCAAAATACGCCGATGCTCTGCCTCCGCACTGATACCGTGTAGACTGGCACGGATTTTCAGCGCGCTGGCGATGGCTTCGTCGATATTGCGTACCAGCAGATTGGCCATGATGGTTCACCTCGTTCAACTACTTGCCCTATGGAAAATGATATCATTGCTATCAGTCAATGCAAGTCCGGTTCAGGACAGAGTGACACCAACGCATGGTTCACCATCCACTACCCTGCTTCCTTCCGCGTCGAACCATCGCTCAAAAGCAGCACGGGTGAAGGTTACGACAGAACCCTTTTTTCATTCCCCCGATGCCCGCGTGAGCTTTTACGTGTTTGCGCCGCAATGGGGTAGCCACCCTGCCAATATCACACCCGACGGAGTGGTTGACAGCGACAAACACCAGCAAGGGGAATAAGGCGGTGGTGACCTGATTCACTATCACAGCACTGGATGGCAGCTATATCAGGTCATATCCAAAGCCGGCTCAGCCCCGGGCACAGCCGCAACTTCTACTGGATGCACATCCAGGCAGCAAAGCTAACCGACGATTGCGATCAATCGCTGCTGCGCCGTTGACGTGGCACGCATGATATATTTGTTGACGCTCTTTCCTCGAGCCTCGAATTTTACTCATAGGAGAAATCGACACACCCCATGCGTTCCCCAACAAAGCGCCACCACAACAAAACCACCAAGGCCTCCATTGCCGACGATCAGGCTGATAGCGGGACAGAAAAACTACTCGATGGACTGGGAAAACGACGCAGGATATTCAAGCAGGCCCTGCAACGGCAGGAGGAAAAGGAAGAACTCGCGCCTTATCAGGCGGAGCTGATCAAGTTGCAGGATCACCTGGAGCGTACCGGCAAGAAAATGATCATTCTGTTCGATGGCCGGGATGCATCGGGCAAAGGCGGCACGATCCGCCGCATCACCCGTTACATGAACGAAAAACACTACCGGGTCGTGGCGCTGGGCAAGCCGACCGAACGCCAGCAGACCGAACTGCACATCAAACGCTATATCGAACAGTTTCCCCGTGCGGGTGAAATCGTGCTATTCGACCGCAGCTGGTACAACCGCGCCATGGTCGAGCCGGTGATGGGGTTCTGTACCCAGCAGCAATATCGCCGCTTCATGGCCAACATCACCACCTGGGAGCGTGGCTTCGTCGATGATGGCCGCACTACCCTGCTCAAGCTCTACTTCTCGGTCTCGAAAGAGGAACAGGCGCGCCGCTTCGAACGCCGCCGCAACGATCCGTTGCGGCACTGGAAGTTGAGCGAGGTCGATCTACAGGCGCAGGAGCTCTGGGACGAGTTCACCGAGAAGAAATATCGCCTGCTGCAGAAAACCCATACACCCGACTCGCCCTGGTTTATCGTGCGCTCCGACAACAAGCATCTGGCCCGGCTCAATGCCATGCGGCTGATACTCAGCAAGACCCCATACCGGGGTCGCAGCCGATCACTCGATTTCACGCCCGACCCGGCGATCATCATTCCCGGCGACAAGGAGCTGCGGCATATGCGCGAGCAATATCGCAAGCATGGGCGCTTTGTGTCGTGAGCATTACAGCAGAGGCTTGATCCAGATCATCAATCCCCCATCCAGCGCTTGGGATCATCCCAGGCGCCCTTATTGTGATCTATACAAGTAAAGAGAGAGTGATATTTCATCAATCACTTTCTCCAACGCTTCACGCATACGAACAAAGAGGAGTAATGCCATGCTGCTGCAAGAAAAGAAAACCGGCCATCTCATTGAAGTCGTCGAACCTAAAGAAGTGTTCGATCCTTTTGAAAAAGAATTTACCGGCGTACTCGATTATGGCGAGGAACGCTCCGATCCGCAGAAGTTCAACAAGGAAGAAGTGGTGTTCCCATCTGGCGAGCCGCTGCCCCTGTGCTGGCGCGACCCCGACTATCGCAAGTAGCCGTTTCACGCATTCCCGGGGATGTGGCTTTGCCCGCGCAATCGCAATATCCTCGGGAAGATCCCTCCACAACGCATGCCGTCTGATGGCAGGGACATTAGTCTCTGCTGTTGGACTACCCACAGCCTTTGCGCTAGTCTTTCCCTGACATTTGGTCTATCCCATGAACGGGCTGGTACGCTCGTCAACGACCACAATACCATCAAGGTGTCCTGGGTCTATAAAACGACCCAGCCCTGATTGCCATGACGCGATTTCCGCCCTGTAGCAACACCGAAACGGCACGACGCCCGGAAAGCGGAATCGCCACAAACACAACAACTCAAGTGAGGTTATCATGAAGACAATAGTAGCCAGCCTGATCGCAGTCGCCTGCATCGGCGGCGCGGCAGTGGCCGATACACTCGACGCGGTAAAGAAAAACGGTTATCTCAAGTGCGGCGTCACTACCGGGCTACCCGGCTTTTCCGCCGCTGACAAGAAAGGCGTCTGGCGCGGTATCGATGTCGATGTCTGCCGTGGTGTTGCCGCCGCTGTGCTCGGTGATGCTTCCAAAGTCCGGTTCACGCCATTGACCGCGAAAGAGCGCTTTACCGCCCTGCAGTCCGGCGAGATCGACATGCTCTCACGCAACACCACCTGGACATTGACACGTGATGCCTCACTGGGCTTGAACTTCACTGGCGTCAACTACTATGACGGCCAGGGCTTCATGGTCAACAAGAATCTCGGTGTCGACAGCGCACTGAAACTCGACGGTGCCGCCATTTGCATTCAGGCGGGTACCACCACCGAACTCAACCTCGCCGACTACTTCAAGGCCAACAACATGAAGTATCGCGCGGTCACATATGACTCATCGGATCAGACGATCAAGGGGTTCGAGGCTGGGCGCTGTGACGTGCTGACTTCCGACCAGTCCCAGCTGTATGCACTGCGTATCAAGTTGGCAAAGCCGGATGAGGCGATCGTACTACCCGAAATCATTTCCAAAGAACCGCTCGGCCCGGTTGTCCGCCAGGGTGACGACAAGTGGTTCAATATCGTCAAGTGGACATTGTTCGCCATGGTCAATGCGGAAGAGATGGGCGTCTCCTCCAGCAATATCAAGGATATGAAGGACAGCAAGGATCCCGGGATCCAGCGCCTGATCAGTGGTCAGGGGGAAAAACTGGGTCTGTCCGACGACTGGTCGTACAACATCATCTCCCAGGTCGGCAACTATGGCGAGATTTTCGATCGCAACGTCGGCGCCGGCTCACCACTGAAAATCGAACGTGGCCTGAACCAGCTGTGGAACAAGGGCGGCATCATGTACGCACCGCCTATTCGCTAATCACCATCGCAAGAATACGAGCCTGCATTCGCAGGCTCTTTTTTGTGGACAGGATTTATGAACGCTACCAACAATAAAAACAACATCGAAAAGCCTTCCCTGATCAATTCGCCACAGTTCCGCGCCGTTGCCGCGCAGGTCGTGTTGCTCGGTGGACTGGCGCTGTTCTTCTATTTCATCGTGCAGAACATG
>JALSHZ010000140.1 GCA_026981985.1 Gammaproteobacteria bacterium
GACCCTAGCAGGTATCCCATCAGAATCAGAAAAGTATCTTGCACTGTACATCCTGGTTGCATAGCGTAGCGGCAATTGGGATTCTAGCCCGGATTTCCCGCGGGGTCTCGTAGCGAGGCTATGCTGCGGAGTGTGGGAGGGGGGGTGCACCTCATGTTTGGAGCAGATCCCTGAAAGTTCGCTTTGGTGTCGATACGCTGCGAGGTTTGAGTTATTTGTCGCGCTTTCACGGTGATATCGGCGCTCGTTGGCGTCCTGCGCATTTCGCCCCATCCTGTTGGGGCGAGTTACTTTCTTGTCTACAGCAACAAGAAAGTAACCAAAGAAATGCCGCCCGACTAGCCTGCTCCTTCCTGCGCTTCTCGCCTCAGGCGGGGCGGCGCGAACTCGCTGCGCTCAAACAGGCGCGCCGCTTGATCCCGCCTGAGACTGCGATGCTCGGGCAGGCAAACGGGAGCAATCAAATGCGTTGATGCTTCGTTTTGGAGTGGGGCCTGTGCGAAAGTCGATCATTGGGAGAATGGATGAAACAACTGCATTGCGAAACCCGGGGCGCGGGGCCTGATCTCGTGCTGCTGCATGGCTGGGGTATGGGCGCTCAGGTTTGGGTGCCGCTGCTGCCTGAGTTGACGACACGCTATCGTGTGACCTGTGTTGATCTGCCCGGACATGGCGGCAGCCCCGTCCTTGCGGGCGATGATCTGTCGCTTTGGCTAGAGGCGCTGTTGGCGGTGGCGCCAAAGGGTGCTGTGTGGATGGGCTGGTCTTTGGGCGGCATGCTGGCATTGGCTGTTGCGGAGGCTCGCCCTGACAGCATTAGCGGCGTGGTGACCGTTGCCAGCAACCTGCGTTTTATTTCAGCCCGGGATTGGCCGGATGCGATTTCGCCTGAGACATTTCAGGATGTCGTCGATGGTATCGCGGCCGATCCGGTGAAGACACTACAGCGGTTTATTGCGTTGCAGTTTCTTGGTGTGCGTGAGGCGGCGGCCGTGCCGCATCACCTCCGTGCACAGGTTGCGGCAGCGCGGCCGTCCAGCGCCGGCTTGCTGGCAGGGCTTGATATGCTGCGGACAATTGATAATCGTTCGAGGGTTCGGAATGTGAAAGTACCGGTGCAAATGCTGTTTGGGCAAAAGGACAAACTGGTGCCGCCAGCGGTGATCAGTGAGATTCAGATGCTCAATTCGGCGGTGGATATTCGTAGCATTGTCGGCGCTGGGCATGCGCCGTTTCTGACCCATACGGAAGTCTTTCTGAATACGGTAAAACCATTCATCGCTGCCCATGCCGGTTGATTTCACGATTGATGTCTGTGGTGCGCGCCGTGCTTTCGATGCCGCTGCCGGGAGCTATGACGAGGCTGCCGTGTTGCAGCGTGAGGTCGGTGAGCGGCTGGTTGGGCGGCTCGACTATATTCGTATTGCCCCCCAGCGAGTTCTCGACCTTGGTGCTGGCACCGGGCACCTCACTGCGTTGTTGCTGGATCGCTACCGCAAGGCCGAGGTGTGGGCGGCCGATTTCGCACCCGCGATGCTGCAACGGGCGCAGAAACGCGGCAGTTGGCGCCGCCGTCCGAAGGTGGTGTGTGCCGATGCTGGTGCCTTGCCGTTTGCCGATGGCTATTTCGATCTCGTCGTCTCCAATCTGATGTTGCAGTGGTGCATGCCCCAAGCGAGGTATCTTGCCGAGATTCGCCGGGTGGTTGCAGGCAATGGTCTATTGATGTTTTCGACCTTCGGGCCAGATACGTTGAAAGAGTTGCGCGCCGCCTGGGCGGAGGTCGATAGTGCTCGGCATGTCCATGAATTCATGGACATGCATGACGTTGGCGACGCCTTGCTGGCGACGGGGTTCTCTGGACCGGTAATGGATATGGAGATGGTGACGTTAACCTATGGCGAGTTGCTTGGGTTGATGCGGGATCTTAAGGCAATCGGTGCGGTCAATGCAGATGCTGGGCGTCAGCGGGGGTTGTTTGGACGACAGGCCTATCGTCGTTTGTGTCACGCCTACGAGCGTTTTCGGGATGCTGCCGGCTTGCTTCCGGCGACCTATGAAGTGGTCTATGGGCATGCATGGGTGCCGGATGTTCCGCCGCCGTCTTCGGTGAAAGAAAATTTCCCTCCTAATGTGATGGTGAATGCCCTCGGCTGATTTATGCAAGGGGCTGATTTTAAATGGAAAGCACTCGTTCATCTCGCCTTGTTGGTTTGCTGTATTTATTGAGCGAACTACTTGGTTATTATTGATTTTTCGCATTCTTTCGGTATCCTCACGCGACTTTTCTTCATATTTCGGGCGCCTCTTTCGCGGTTCAGGGGCTTCCCGAGGTCAGGCTGAGATCAATTTTGGGAGAGGCTTATGGCTGGCGCAGTACCCGTCGTGCATCAGGAGTACAACTACGACATTGTCAAGAAGTTTGCGATAGCGGCGATTGTCTGGGCTGTCGCCGGTATGGGGGTCGGGGTCTATATCGCCTCGGAGCTTGCCTGGCCATTTCTGAACTTTGACCTCGAATACATCACTTTTGGTCGTTTGCGTCCGGTGCATACCTCGGCTGTCATCTTTGGTTTCGGTGGCAATGCGCTGTTTGCTACCTCCTACTATGTGGTGCAGCGAACCTGTCAGGCGCGCCTGCCGAGTGACGCGGCTGCCAATTTTACCTTCTGGGGCTGGAACATCGCCATCGCGCTGGGCGGCATCAGCTATATGCTCGGGTACAGCCAGGGGCGTGAATACGCCGAGCCTGAGTGGCCAATCGATCTGCTGATCACCGTTGTCTGGGTCACCTATTTCTGGCTGTACGCCGAAACGCTGCGCCGCCGCTCCCAGCCGCACATCTACGTCGCCAACTGGTTCTACATGGGCTTCATTCTGGCGACCGCATTGCTGCACATCTTCAATAACCTGACCATGCCTGTCAGCCTCACCGGGATGAAGTCCTACAGCTTGTTCTCGGGCGCACAGGATGCGATGACGCAGTGGTGGTATGGGCATAACGCCGTGGGCTTCTTCCTGACGGCGGCCTTCCTCGGCATGATGTACTACTTCGTCCCCAAGCAGGCGGGTCGGCCGATCTACTCCTACCGCCTCTCAATCGTGCACTTCTGGGCATTGGTGTTTCTCTATATGTGGGTCGGCACACACCACCTGCACTGGACAGCAATTCCTGATTGGACATCAACGCTCGCGGCGACGTTCTCAATCGTGCTGTTGATGCCGTCCTGGGGTGGCATGATCAATGGTGTTATGACGCTGTCGGGGGCTTGGGACAAGTTGCGCAGTGATCCGATCATGTTGTTCATGATCACCGCGCTATCGTTCTATGGCATGTCGACCTTTGAAGGCCCAATGATGGCGCTGAAAAGTGTCAACGCGCTGTCGCATTACACTGACTGGACGGTTGGTCACGTGCATTCTGGTGCGCTGGGTTGGGTGGCGCTTATCTCTTTCGCCTCGCTTTATCACATGATTCCGCGCCTCTGGAATACGACGTTGTACAGCCTGCGCCTGGTTTATGTGCATTTCTTCCTTGCGACCATTGGTATCGTGCTCTACATCGTGGCGATGTGGGTCTCTGGTATCGGCCAGGGGTTGATGCTTCGCGCCTTCGATGATTACGGTAACCTCGCCTACACCTTTGTCGAGTCTGTGGTGTTCATGCATTGGCCGCTGGTGACGCGTGCATTGGGTGGGGCGTTCTTCCTTACCGGCATGTTGATCATGGCCTTCAATATCTACAAGACTGTTTCCCTCGCAAGACGTGCGGAGGCCAAGGCTAGTGCTGCCGAGGCTGCCGGACTGGCGCAGGCATAAGGAGAGGTTGAGAATATGTTCAAGCATGAAACCATTGAAACCAATTCCGGTCTGCTGATTGTTCTGTCCTTGGTGGCCATGGGTATCGGCGGTTTGGTCGAGATTGTTCCGCTGTTCCATATCAATGATACGATCGAAAAGGTCGAAGGTGTTCGCCCTTATACCCCGCTGGAGCTTCGTGGAAGAGATATCTATCAGCGAGAAGGCTGTTATGTCTGCCATTCACAAATGATCCGCCCTTTTCGGGATGAAGCCTTGCGTTACGGGCACTATTCGCTGGCCGCTGAATCACAGTATGACCACCCTTTTCAATGGGGGTCGAAGCGCACCGGGCCGGATCTGGCTCGTGTTGGCGGCAAGTATTCCAATGAGTGGCATGTGCAGCATTTGAAGGCGCCGCGCAGTGTTGTGCCTGAATCGATCATGCCGAACTATCCGTGGTTGTTGGAGCGCAGTTTGCAGTACGCCGATATCGCCGATCGTATGCGCGCGCTGAAGAAAGTGGGTGTCCCTTACTCGCTGACCAAGGAAGAGTATGACGCCAATGTCGAAAAGTTTGGTGAAGATGTCGCGAAAGATTTGGATATCAATCGTGCCGAGGAGAACCTCCTTGCTGAAGCCCAGAAAGAGAATTTCGACGGTATCCCCGGCAAATTGACGGAAATGGATGCGCTCGTCGCCTATTTGCAGATGCTGGGTACCCTGGTCGACTTCAACAAATATGACGAGGGCTATTTTGTCGAGTTCAGATAGGTCTATGTGGAAGACCAATGCTGGTTGATTTCTGGCACTGGATTACGCAATTGGGGAATAGCAAGATCGTTGCGCTGCTGATCTTCTTTCCCCTGTTCATGGGGATCGTGTTGTACGTCTTCACGAACAAGGAGAGATCCAGGCGTCTCGAGTCCTACAAGTACATGCCATTTCAGGACGATGACGAGCCTGAAGTGAAACACGATAAAGGTAATGTAAAATGAGCAATGCCGATAACCAAGGCCGCAAGGGTGCGGAGACCACCGGACACGTCTGGGACGGGGATTTGCAGGAATACAACAATCCTGTGCCGATGTGGTGGACCTGGGCGTTTTACGGAACAATTATTTTCGCGCTGGTGTATTGGCTGCTCTATCCGGCTTGGCCTGTGGGCAAGGGGTTTACTACTGGAACCTTCAATGACATCACCTTCGTCAACAAGAAAGGCGAGGAGGTCACCACACACTGGAACACGCGCGCCCTGTTTCTGAAAGACCAACAAACGGGTGAGCAGGCGGTCAAGCAGAGAGAGTACCTGGACAAGATCTCCCAGAGCAGCTATCAGGAGATCATGCAGGATCCCGACAAAATGGCCTTCGTCAACTCGATGGCGAAAGTGTTGTTTGCCGACAACTGCGGTCCCTGTCATGGCAAGGGTGCGAATGGTGTCGTTGGGTTGTACCCCAACTTGCGTGATGATGATTGGCTTTGGGGGGGTACGATCGAGGAGGTCGAGCGCACCATCAAACATGGCCGCAATGGTTACATGCCGTCGTTCGCCGGCGTTTTCCCCAAGGAAAAGCTTGAGTCGGTTGCCGCTTATGTTTTGTCATTGTCCGGAATCGTAGGTGAGGATAAGGCGAAGATCGAAGAGGGTAAGCACATCTTTCAAGGCGAAGAGGGCGGTTGCTACTACTGCCATACCGATAAAGGAACTGGTCTGAAATCTCAGGGCGCCGCCAATCTTGCGGATAAGGTGTGGACGATTGCCAATGTGCCAGCCGCAGCAACTTATGAAGAAAAGTTGGCAGCGGTTGAGAAGGTCATCGTCGAGGGTGTGAATCGTGAAATGCCGGCATGGCAGGGGCGTCTGCCCGAGGAGCAGCTCAAGCTGCTGACGGTTTATATCCACCAGCTCGGTGGCGGCAAGTAGCCGAACAGGTTCTTTTTCTTCAGTGGTCGACTTTTCTGGTCGGCCACACTATTCTTTCCCGCACTTCATTATTCGTGTCAGGTTGTTGCGATGGACGATCAGAGCGCTCCGGCGCGTGTGCCGATCTACCCGCGGTCGGTCAAGGGTAGTTTTCGCCGTTTCAAGAACATCATCCTGATCATCGCCTATGTCGTCTATTACGGGCTGCCGTGGTTGCCCTGGACGCGATCAGTTGGTCCTGATCGGGCAGTGTTGTTCGATATTGTTGGTCGCAAGTTCTACTTTTTCGATCTTGTCGTACAGCCACAGCAGATCTTCTGGCTTGCTGGCTTGTTGATGATAGCCGCATTGCTGTTGTTTTTCGTCACCGGTGTTGCTGGCCGGGTTTTTTGTGGTTATTTCTGTTTCCAGACGCTCTGGAGTGATCTGTTCTTCAAGATCGAGCACTGGGTGCAGGGTGAGCGCCCGGCGCGAATCCGTCTGGCTCGCCAGGCCTGGAATGCGGAGAAGGTCCGCAAGATCGGCCTAACCTGGCTATTGTGGTTTTTGGTCGCGTTCTGGACAGCGATTACCTTTACCCTCTACTGGGGGGATGCGGGTGATCTGATCGCCAGGTTTTTCAGTGGCAGCGCACCGAGTGCCATGTACATTACGGTGGTGGTGCTGACATTCACGACCTTTACGATGGCGGGGCTGGCGCGTGAGCAGGTTTGTACACACATGTGCCCCTATTCGCGCTTCCAGGCGGCGATGTTCGACAAGGATACCAAGCTGGTTGCTTACGATCAGAAGCGTGGTGAGGGCATCAAGGGTCGGGCGAAGATGCGCAAGGGGCAGAAAACGGCCGACGAGCGTCATGCTGCGGGTGTCGGAGACTGTATCGACTGTGGTTACTGTGTTCAGGTGTGCCCGACGGGGATCGATATCCGCGATGGTTTGCAGATCTCCTGTATTCATTGTGGTTTGTGTATCGATGCCTGCAACAACATCATGGATAGCCTCGACTGGCCGCGTGGTCTGATTCGCTACAGCTCGGAAACCGAAGATGAGGGTGGCAAGGTCAGGATCTTATCACTCAAGTCGATTGGGTATGCGATCTCCATTATTGTAGTGACTGCGGTGTTGGTTTGGAGCATCTCGCACAAGGCTGAGCTGGAAACGGCGCTTACCCAGACCCGGCAACCCCTGTACGTCGTACTGTCGGATGGCTCGATCCTGAACAGTTATGAAATCAAGCTTGCCAATCAGACGACCGAGGAGCATGCGTACAGTATCTCGATGCGAGGTCTCGATAATGCGACACTCGATACCGGTGGTTTTGACACTGTTATCCTCAAACCGCTAAAAACATTGCGTCTGATGGTCAAGGTGAAGCAAGCTGATGCCGGGGCGCCAAAAAACAAGGTTGAGGATTTTGAGTTTATCGTACTGGACCAAGATAGCGGGAAGGAGGCTACGGTCATACCGGCACGCTTCTATGCGCCATGATGAGGTTATCCGATGAGTGATTTCGTCAAGCTCATGGCGATTGCGCTACCGTTGCAATTTGCGCTCTTTTTTCTGATTTATCGCCTTACTCGCTTGCGTGGCAAACAGGTGACGTTGTTGGTGATTGCCTTGACGTTGGCCGTCTATGTCCCCTGGGGGATTATCACTTGGACCAGTCTTGATCAGTTTGCCTATCGGCTCGCTTTTTTCGTTACCTTTCCCTATCTGTTCGGAATCGTAACTTCCCACTGGGAGGCTGCCGAAGCGCGTGGCGAGGAGCGTAGCGGCAACTTCTTCCATTGGGCACCGATGACGATGTTCTTATTCTTCGTCGGTATCGCGACGGTCGATGCCATCATCATCAGTCTCGCCGACAAGGGGATGTCGGGTGAATTTGCAGCAAAATTCTTGCCGACCCCGCGTTCGGGGGCAAGCGCGGTGTCCTATTTTCCGGGAGCGGTCTCACACGACTTCCAGGAAAAGGAGCTGCAATACAATGCACACCAGGAGCAGCTCAAGCGTCAGGACGCATTGGGTTGGACGGTCCGCAAGGGCTGGGTAGGCCAGGTAGTTGCCGGTCAGCCGGCAGTGTTCAAGCTGCTGGTGACAGGGCCCGATAACCAGCCGGTCGACGGGGCGTCGATCAATGGCAGGTTTCTGCGCCCCGCCAATCATCGTCTGGACACGCCATTTACGATGATGGCTGAGGGCGCAGGCAGTTATACCGTGAGCGTCAACCTGCCTGCGCCTGGGCGTTGGGATCTAGTGTTGACAATTGAGCGGGGCGAAGACCGGTACGAACTGACGGCCTCGACATCCGTCAATGAGCCTGGCATGAGCGGCAGGTAAGCTGTCGGCGCATGTCATCTTCTGCACATCAGGAATGTTTTCACTGTGGTCTGCCGGTACCCGATGATCTCGATCTGACCGTTGAGATCGAGGGTAAATCACGCCCTATGTGCTGCATGGGGTGTCAGGCTGTGGCCAAGGCCATCGTCGATAACGGGCTGGAAGACTACTATCGCCACCGCACCGAAAAGGCCCAGGTCGGCGAAGCATTGGTGCCGGATGCGCTTCGCGAGCTGCAAGTCTACGACAACGAGACCTTGCAGCAGTCCTTCGTGCACGTTCGAGAGGGCGATGTTCGCGAGGCATCCCTGATTCTCGAAGGTATCGTGTGCGCCGCCTGTGTCTGGCTAAGCGAACGCCATGTGGGGGCGATGGAGGGGGTGCTTGCCTTCCATGTCAACTACTCCACCCATCGCGCACAGGTCACCTGGGACAACAGCAAGATTCAGCTCAGCGACATTCTCCGCGCTATCTCCGAGATCGGTTATCACGCCCATCCCTTTGATGCGAGCCGACAGGAGGCTCTGCAGAAGAAAGAGCGTAACCGCGCACTGCGGCGCATCGGCATCGCCGGGGTCGGCACCATGCAGGTGATGATGATGGCTGTTGCCATGTACCTCGGCGAGTATCAGGGCATGGACGAGAGCATCCGTAACTTGCTGCGCTGGGCCAGTCTGGTGGTAACGATTCCGGTCGTCACCTATTCCGGTCAGGCCTTCTTTCAGTCGGCTTGGCGGGATCTGAAGCAACACCGTCTTGGCATGGATGTGCCGGTCTCGCTGGCGATCGGGCTCGCCTTCATTGCCAGTGCCTGGGCGACCTGGACCGGGACCGGGCACGTCTATTTCGACTCTGTCACGATGTTCACCTTCTTCCTGCTGATCGGGCGGACACTCGAAATGACGGCGCGCCACAAGGCAGGGCAAGTGGCTGAAGAGCTGGTCAAGCTAATGCCGGCAACGGCCAACCGTCTGAGCGCGGACGGAATTGAGTCGGTAGCAGTGGCGGAGTTGGCGATTGGTGATCGTCTGGTGGTGAAGCCGGGCGAGGTTGTGCCTACCGACGGTGTGGTGGTCGAGGGTAAAAGCAGCGTCAACGAAGCGTTGCTTACTGGTGAGAGTCTGCCACGTGCCAAGCATCCGGGTGATCATGTCATCGGCGGTACGATCAATACCGAATCTCCACTGACGATCGAAGTGGATCGCGTTGGCCAGGACACCGTGCTCGCCGGCATCTCGCGCTTGCTGGAGCGGGCACATGCTGAAAAGCCGCGGGTCGCCGAGCTGGCGAACCGGGTGGCCGGCTGGTTTGTAGCGGCATTGTTGCTGGTTGCGGCGTCGGTTTTCGGCTATTGGTATCTCCATCGCCCTGACGATGCCTTGTGGATCACGCTGTCGGTGCTGGTCATTACCTGTCCCTGCGCATTGTCGCTGGCGACGCCGGTGGCGCTGACGGCGGCCACTGGCAGTCTCACTGCGCGCGGTGTGTTGACAACACGGGGGCATGCGCTGGAAACGCTGGCGCGCGCAACCGATATTATTTTCGATAAGACAGGCACCCTGACGCACGGCAACTTGGCCGTGGTATCGGTGACGCTGCTGGGGGATGCTGATGAGCAATGGCTGCGCCGCCTGGCGGCAGGGCTTGAAGGCTACAGCGAACACCCTGTTGCCGAGGCGCTGAAGGCAGATATCGATGCGCTGGAACTGGAGGTGATCGAGGCCGAAACAGGGCGTGGTGTCATGGGTCGGCTGGATGATCACTACTATCGGCTGGGCAGTCTGGAATTCATCCGTGAGTGGCATCCGACCCTTGTTGCCTCGGGGGAGCCGGGCACGACGATCTATCTGGCCAGCCGCGACGCGGTGCTGGCTGCCTTTCATCTCAGCGACGAACCGCGTCGTGAGGCGCCGATGGTGGTGCGCGAGCTCGAAGCCATGGGCATCACCGTGCATCTGCTCAGTGGTGACAACCCCATAGCCGTTGCCACAATTGCCGAGCGCCTAGGTATTTCGCATTTTCAGGCCGAACAGCTGCCTGAGGACAAGCTGACCTATCTACGGCAATTGCAGGACCAGGGGCGCGTTGTCGCAATGGTGGGTGATGGTGTCAATGATGCACCGGTGCTGGCGGGCGCCGAGGTATCCATTGCCATGGGCAAAGGTGCGCAACTGGCTCAGGCCAGTGCGGACATGGTGTTGCTGAGTGATAATCTGGCGGTACTCCCGTTCAGCGTGGAGATGGCGTGTAGGACACTTAAAATCATCCGTCAGAATATTGTCTGGGCAATTGGCTACAATTTGTTGGCATTACCGTTGGCTGCCGCTGGTTACATCCTGCCGTGGATGGCTGCGATTGGCATGTCGGGCAGCTCTTTGTTTGTCGTCCTTAACGCCCTGCGTCTGAAAGATGGCAGGGTGAAATGATGTCCTCGTGCCATACTCCCTGAAAAACAAGAGGTAGCGCAATGGAAATACTCTATATCCTGATTCCTCTGGCCGTGATCCTTGCTGCCGTAGCAATTGCTGCTTTCGTGATGTCGGTTCGAAGCGGCCAGTATGACGACCTCGATGGGGCTGCACACCGGATACTGATGGATGACGACGATCCGATGATTCCGAAGTATGGAGAGGATAAAAAGGGTAAGGATGCATCTGGCGACTGATTGCGGCCAGATCCTTGCGGCCAGATCCTTGCAGGTCGGCTGGCGATAGGGTAGATTTTGGCGCAAACCACTATCAAGCAGAGGGAATCCGGATGTCACTCGATCACAATAAGCATTTCTATATTTCGATGACCATTGTCGTAGCGCTGATCGCGTGGTCTTGGTTCAGCTTCCTGTCGGTGGTTTTCTCCGGTTGAGCGGGATAATTCTGCTGCATAAAAAAACCGCCCGATTGGCGGTTTTTTTTGTGCCAATCGTTCCTGTCCCTATCAGTCGATGACTGCGCCGGCGATACATTCCTCCTCTTGATACAGCACCAGCGCCTGCCCCGGCGTGATGGCCCGTTGCGGGGCGTCGAACCTGACTTCACAGTGGTCATTGTCCAATAAGGCGACCTCGCAGTCCTGATCAGCTTGACGGTAGCGAATCTTCGCTTTGCAGCGAAAATGTCTATCCGGGGGTGGTCGTCCGGTAATCCAATTCAGTTGTGAAGCGCTCAATTCACTGCGCTGCAGCAGGGGATGATCGTGCCCCTGCACCACCACGAGCTGGTTGCTGTCGAGCCGTTTTTCCGCGACGAACCATGGCGCATCGTTGGCATCCTTGATGCCGCCGATGCCGAGCCCCTGGCGTTGACCCAATGTATAGAACATCAGGCCGCTATGCTGGCCGATGACTTCGCCTTTGTCGGTGATGATGTCGCCCGGCTGCGCCGCAATGAAGCGCTGCAGGAAGTCGCGAAACTTGCGCTCGCCGATGAAGCAGATGCCGGTGCTGTCCTTTTTGGCGCTGTTGACGAAGCCTTGTGCTGCCGCGATTTCGCGCACTTCATTTTTTTCCATGCCGCCAAGCGGGAACAGTGCATGACGCAGCTGATGCTGGCCCAGCGCGCAGAGGAAATAGCTCTGATCCTTGTTGGCATCCTTGCCCTTGAGTAGATGCCAGAGGTCGCCAGACTGCCTGATGCGGGCATAGTGGCCGGTGGCGATGTAGTCAGCGCCAAGGCCGAGGGCATGCTCCAGAAAGGCCTTGAACTTGATCTCCTTGTTGCACATGACGTCCGGGTTTGGTGTACGCCCAGCACGATATTCGGCCAGGAAGTACTCGAACACCCGGTCCCAGTAGTCAGCCGAGAAGTTGACCGTGTGTAGTCGGATACCCAGCTGGTCGCTGACGGCCTGCGCATCGCGAAGATCTTCGGCGGCGGTGCAATAGTCGTCGCTATCGTCTTCTTCCCAGTTTTTCATGAACAGGCCTTCCACCGCGTAGCCTTCCTGGAGGAGTTTCCAGGCCGCCACCGAGGAGTCGACGCCGCCCGACATGCCAATAATGACGCGGGTTTTTTGCTGCCTTGAAGTCATGGCGGATATAATGGGCCAGCTACGCAACCTTGCGCAATAACCACGGAGTGAATGCATGACCTATCAGCACATCGAAGTCCCTGCCAGCGGCGAAAAGATCACGGCCAACAGCGACAATTCGCTGAATGTGCCCGATCAGCCGATCATTCCCTTTGTCGAGGGGGATGGCATCGGTATCGATATCACGCCGGTGATGCGTAAGGTGATCGATGCCGCTGTCGACAAGGCTTACGGTGGTGCGCGGTCTATCCAGTGGATGGAGATCTACGCAGGTGAAAAGGCCAACAAGGTCTACGGTGAAGATGTCTGGCTGCCGGAAGAGACGCTGGATGTAATTCGTGAGTTTCTGATCGCCATCAAGGGGCCGTTGACGACACCGGTTGGCGGTGGCATCCGCTCGCTCAACGTGGCGTTGCGGCAAGAGCTGGATCTCTACGTCTGTCAGCGACCGGTGCAGTATTTTGAAGGCACCCCCAGCCCGCTGAAGGAGCCGGAAAAAACCGATATGGTGATCTTTCGCGAGAACTCCGAGGACATCTATGCCGGTATCGAATGGGAAGCGGGCAGTGACGAGGTGAAGAAGGTCATCGATTTCCTGCAACAGGAGATGGGCGTGAACAAGATCCGTTTCCCCGAAACATCGGGAATCGGTGTCAAGCCCGTGTCGCGCGACGGCACGCGCCGTCTGGTGCGCAAGGCGATCCAGTACGCTATCGACAATAACCGTCCGTCGGTGACGCTGGTGCACAAGGGCAACATCATGAAGTTCACCGAGGGCGCCTTCAAAACCTGGGGCTATGAGCTGGCGGTGGACGAGTTTGGTGCCGAGCCGCTCGATGGCGGGCCATGGCACCATTTCAAGCACCCGGACAGCGGAGAGCAGATCATCGTCAAGGACGTGATTGCCGATGCCTTCCTGCAGCAGATTCTGCTGCGCCCGGCAGAGTATGACGTCATCGCCACGCTCAATCTCAACGGCGACTATGTCTCCGATGCACTGGCGGCGCAGGTGGGTGGTATTGGTATTGCACCTGGCGCCAACTTGTCCGATACCATCGGTCTGTTTGAAGCCACGCATGGTACAGCCCCCAAATATGCAGGCAAGGACCAGGTGAACCCTGGCTCCCTGATCTTGTCTGCAGAAATGATGCTGCGGCATATGGGCTGGATCGAGGCCGCGGATCTCGTCATCAAGGCCATTGGTGAGGCGATCCGAAGCAAGAACGTTACCTACGATTTCCACCGGCTGATGGAAGGTGCCACGAAGGTGTCGTGTTCCGGTTTTGGCGACGAGATGATTAAGCGGATGTGATTGAGTTCACAAACGGGTTGTGGCTGTCACACCATTTTGCTGTTTGCTTGCCTTATTGAAAGGCGCGATTTCGCCCCACATGGTTACGGGCAGTGGCTGAAAATTGGCTATATTATTAGGGGCTGCGATCAACTGATGGTCGCGACAGAAGAGTAAGAAGTAGAGAATATGGCTGAGAAAGAACACATCGATGGTGGTGATGCCGGCCTGCTGCTGGAAACCGGAAAACCGGAACTGAAGGAGCCGCCGCGTTACAACGTGATTCTGCTGAATGACGATTACACGCCGATGGAGTTCGTCGTCAAGGTGCTGGAGCAGTTTTTTGGTCTCGACCGGGAGAATGCGACGCGCGTCATGCTGAACGTGCATACCAAGGGCAAGGGGATCTGCGGCACCTTCAGCAAGGATGTGGCGGAAACGAAAACGGCGATGGTGAACAACTACGCACGCGAAAACAATCATCCGCTGTTGTGCACGATGGAGGCGGTCTGAAGGCACTGTCTTCAGGGCTGGAGTATTGGCGGGCAGTCCGCCAAACAAAGGGTGTCGCGCGTACGAATGGTCGCGGACACCGTATCGAGAACTGAACAGGAACGGTTGGTGGCTCGATCATCAATCAACCAATGGTGAGCAGTAATGTTGAATAAAGAGCTGGAAACTTCACTCAATGAGGCGTTCAAGGAGGCGCGGGACAAACGTCATGAATTCATGACGGTCGAGCACCTGCTGCTGGCCCTGTTGAACAACCCGACAGCTGCTCACTTGCTGCGCGTCTGTGGTGCCAGCCTGGATAAGCTGCGGCGCGAACTCAGTACCTTCATCGATGAGAACACCCCGACCCTGCCGGCTGGAGATCTGCGCGACACGCAGCCAACGCTGGGTTTTCAGCGGGTGCTGCAACGGGCGGTGTTTCATGTCCAATCGTCCGGCAAATCCGAAGTCAGCGGGGCCAATGTGCTGGTGGCGATCTTCGGCGAACAAGAGTCTCATGCCGTTTTTCTGCTCAACCAGCAGGATGTTTCCCGACTCGATGTCGTCAACTACATTTCCCACGGCGTGTCCAAGATCGAGGACGAGAAGGACGATGATCCTTCCGATAGCGATGGCGAGGAGTTCGAGTCAGGCGAAGCAGCGAAAGACCCGCTGGAGGACTATGCCTCCAATCTCAACGCGATGGCGCTGGAAGGCATGATCGACCCGTTGATCGGGCGTGAGGCCGAAGTCGAGCGCACCATTCAGATACTCTGTCGCCGCCGCAAGAACAATCCGCTACTGGTTGGTGAAGCTGGTGTCGGCAAGACCGCGATCGCCGAAGGTCTGGCAAAAAAGATCGTCGATGGCGAAGTGCCGGATGTGCTCAAGGATGGCGTGATCTACTCGCTCGACCTCGGTGCGCTGGTGGCAGGTACCAAGTACCGTGGTGATTTCGAAAAACGCCTCAAGGCGGTGCTGAAGCAGTTGCGCAAGAAGCCGGGTGCGATTCTGTTCATTGATGAGATCCATACCATCATCGGCGCTGGTTCGGCCTCTGGTGGCGTCATGGATGCGTCCAACCTGATCAAGCCGGTGCTGGCGAATGGTCAGCTCAAATGCATTGGTTCTACCACTTACAGCGAGTTTCGCGGCATTTTCGAGAAGGACCATGCGCTGGCGAGACGCTTTCAGAAGATCGATATCGAAGAACCCAGTGTCGATGACACCTACGAGATTCTCAAGGGACTGAAAACGCGCTTCGAGGAGCATCACGACATCAAGTACAGCAACGCGGCATTGCGTATTGCTGCCGAACTGGCGGATCGGTATATCACCGACCGGCACATGCCGGACAAAGCTATCGATGTCATCGACGAGGCCGGCGCTTACCAGCGCTTGCAGCCTGAAGACGCGCGTGGGGATACGATCAAGGTAAAAGACATCGAGGCGATCATCGCCAAGATTGCGCGTATCCCGCCCAAGAACATCTCCGCATCTGACAAGGCATCGCTGAAGAATCTGGCGAAAAATCTCAAGATGGTCGTGTTTGGCCAGGATAGTGCGATCACCCATCTGACCGACGCCATCAAGATGGCGCGCTCAGGCTTGGGCGATGAAGACAAGCCGATCGGATCATTCCTGTTCACCGGGCCGACCGGCGTCGGCAAGACCGAGGTGACGCGTCAGCTGGCGAAGATTCTCGGCATCGAGCTGGTACGTTTCGATATGTCCGAGTACATGGAGCGCCATACTGTATCGCGATTGATCGGGGCACCACCAGGCTATGTCGGCTATGACGAAGGCGGCCTGCTCACCGATGCGATCATGAAAGCGCCTCATGCGGTGTTGTTGCTGGACGAGATTGAAAAGGCGCACCCGGATGTGTTCAATATTCTGTTGCAAGTGATGGATCACGGCACCTTGACGGACAGCAATGGCCGCAAGGTCGATTTCCGCAACGTGATTATCGTCATGACCAGCAACGCCGGTGCGTTTGAGGCCTCGCGCAGCTCGATGGGTTTTACCAAACAGGATCACTCCTCCGACTCGATGGAGGTCGTCAAGCGCACCTTTACGCCAGAATTCCGCAATCGGCTGGATGCGATCATTCAGTTCGATTCGCTGTCGCCGCGCTATATCCGCAATGTGGTGGACAAGTTCATCATCCAGCTCGAATCGCAGTTGGAGGAGAAGAAAGTCTCGCTGATCGTCGAGGACTCGGCGCGTGACTGGATGGCGAAGGAAGGTTACGACGAGAAGATGGGCGCCCGACCCATGGCGCGCTTGATTCAGGAGCATATCAAGAAGCCGCTGGCTGAAGAGGTTCTCTTCGGCAAGCTCAGCAAGGGCGGTAAGGTGCGCGTGGTCAGGACGGATGACGGGTTGGACTTCGAGTTTACGCCTGAGTCCGTAGCCGAGCCGGACGAAGAAAGCCAGGCAAGCCCGTGAGTCATGCTCCCCGCGCGGTCAGATGGCGGGCGGGGAGGCTACTTGTTGCGGTAGGTAATACGGCCTTTCGACAGGTCGTAGGGTGTCATTTCGACGGTGACGGTATCACCGGTCAGAATGCGGATGTAATGCTTGCGCATGCGACCGGAAATATGTGCCGTAACGACATGTCCGTTCTCCAGTTCTACGCGAAACATCGTGTTGGGCAGGGTCTCTTTGACGACGCCCTGCATTTCGATGACATCTTGTTTTGCCATATGGCGTACTGTCCAGCTGTTGATTGAAGTTCGCAATTATCACCATGCAGCGGCATAAGACAAGTGTTTATTCCCCCCCTAGCTCCGATTTCTTACCGGGTCGCAGTAGTGACCCGGTGAGAAATCCGGGCTAGACTACACCGCATTTTGAGTCTCATCACAGAATCTTATGCCCAAATACGCAGCAGTTTTTCCCGGCCAAGGGTCCCAGTCGATTGGCATGCTGGCTGATCTTGCGAGTCAGCATCCGGAGGTGGAGCAAACCTTTCAGGAAGCATCAGACGTGCTTTCCCGTGATCTCTGGGCGATGGTTCAGGGTGGTCCCGACGACGAACTCAATGCCACGATCAATACGCAGCCGGTGATGCTGGCGGCCGGTGTTGCAGTGTGGCGCGTCTGGAGCAAGCTGGGCGGATGCAAGCCGACAGTGATGGCCGGTCATAGTCTTGGAGAATACACGGCGCTGGTTTGTGCCGATGCGCTGGATTTTGCCGATGCGGCAGTCCTGGTCGCCGAGCGAGCCGCACAAATGCAGGCTGCGGTGGCCGAGGGGCAGGGCGCCATGGCTGCGATCCTCGGGCTGGACGATGCCACGGTGAAGGATGTCTGTGAGCGGGCAGCGGAAGGCCAGGTGGTCTCTGCCGTCAATTTCAACTCGCCGGGCCAGGTGGTGATTGCCGGTGAGACCGATGCCGTTGATCGTGCCATCGCGCTGGCAAAGGAGGCGGGCGCGAAACGAGCCATCAAGCTGGCCGTCAGCGTGCCGTCGCATTGCGAGCTGATGCGCCCGGCAGCGGATGGTCTGGCCATGTTTCTCGAATCGACAGCGTTGCGTCCGCCTGCCATCCCCGTGCTGCACAATGTCGATGTCGCTGCCTATGACGACGTTGCTGCCATTCGCCAGGCGCTGCTGAGCCAGCTCTACCAGCCTGTCCGCTGGGTGGATACGGTGCTCGCGTTCCAGCAGGATGGGGTTGAGCAGCTGATTGAGTTTGGGCCGGGCAAGGTATTGACGGGCCTGACACGGCGTATCGACAAGTCGCTTTCCTGTCAGGGCGTGTTCGATGAGGCGAGCCTGGAGAAGGCGCTGACAATCTGCAATGGAGATGAGCAATGAGTTTGCAAGGTGAAGTGGCATTGGTGACCGGCGCCAGCCGCGGTATTGGCAAGGCCATTGCGCTGGAGCTGGGCGTGCGCGGTGCTACCGTGATCGGAACCGCGACGACCGATGGCGGTTCCGAGGCAATTTCTGCCTATCTCAGCGATGCTGGCGTGTCCGGAAGTGGCCATGTCCTTGAGGTCACCAGTGCTGACAGTGTTGCTGCGATTATCGACTACATCAAGAACGAGTATGGTGCGGTATCAGTGCTGGTGAACAATGCCGGCATTACGCGCGACAACCTGCTGATGCGCTTGAAGGAAGACGACTGGGATGCGGTGATCAACACCAATCTCAGCTCGGTTTTTCGGCTGTCCAAGGCTTGCCTACGGGGCATGATGAAACTGCGCAAGGGGCGGATCATCAATATTTCCTCGGTTGTCGGCGCGACCGGCAATCCAGGGCAGAGTAACTATGCTGCAGCCAAGGCCGGAATTGTTGGTTTTTCCAAGTCACTGGCGCGAGAAGTGGGTTCGCGTGGCATCACGGTCAATACCGTTGCGCCCGGCTTTATCGACACTGACATGACCCGGGCGTTGCCCGACGAGCAGCGAGAAGCACTGCAGAAGGAGATCTCCCTCGGTCGTCTCGGCCAGGCCGAGGAGATTGCCAAGGCGGTCGCTTTTCTCGCCTCCGCCGACGCGGCTTACATTACTGGCGAAACATTGCACGTCAACGGCGGCATGTACATGGCGTGACTGTCGGCCGTGCAATGTGGCGGCTGCTACAAGTTTTCACTACAATAGCCCGATATTTTTCAAAGCAGTGTCATGAACTAAGTGCATACCCGGGGGAATATCCCGCTGCTAATGTGCATTTAGTTCAGGGCACTGCCATGCACCACAACCATTCTTGGATAAACAGGAACTGAATATGAGCAACATCGAAGAACGCGTAAGAAAGATTGTCGTTGAGCAGCTGGGTGTGAAAGAGGAAGACGCAACACTGTCTGCTTCATTCGTCGATGATCTTGGCGCAGATTCTCTGGACACCGTGGAACTGGTCATGGCACTCGAAGAGGAGTTCGAAACAGAAATTCCTGACGAGGAAGCTGAGAAGATCACCACTGTCCAGCAGGCGGTGGACTACGTTCTGGCGCATCAGAACGGCTGATACCCAGCAAGGCCCGGCCTTCGCTGGGCCTTGCATTATGGGGAGTTCGACTGGTTCCCCTATAACGGAAGCGATCGATGAGAGCTGGTGCTCTGGTCGCTTCTGCATGATGTGATCAGGCAATGGCTTGCAGCGGCATTGCAAAATGTCGGTCAGCCGAGACCCGCTTGCCCAATCCCATTGTGAATACCGTAGCCACCCCTCCTTGACTGGCCGCCCCGACGGCGGAAATTCCGTATTCATCAATCGAACAGGTCCGGATCGTGAGCAAGAGACGCGTAGTAGTAACAGGCATGGGTATCGTATCGCCGGTGGGGTCCAGCGTGGAAACCGCCTGGGAGAATATCCGTGCGGGGAAAAGCGGCATCAGCACGATCACGAACTACGATGTCTCCGAGTTCCCGGTGAAGTTTGCCGGACTGGTAACAGACTTCGACGCCAGCGACTACATCAAGCCGAAAGACCAGAAGAAGATGGATGTGTTCATCCACTATGGTATTGGCGCAGGCCTGGATGCCATCAAGGATGCCGGGCTGGAGATCAGTGATGAAAACGCAGAGCGTATCGGCGTCGCTGTCGGCTCAGGAATCGGTGGCATTGGCCTGATCGAGAAGAATCACGCGGCCATGTTGCAGGGTGGTCCGCGCAAGATCTCACCCTTTTTCGTGCCAGCGTCGATCTGCAACATGATTTCCGGCAACCTGTCGATTCTGACCGGCGCCAAAGGCCCGAATATCGCCATTGTGACAGCCTGTACCACCGGCACCCACAATATCGGTGAGGCTGCACGGATGATCGCCTATGGTGATGCCGACGTGATGATTGCGGGTGGCGCGGAAATGGCGTCTACGCCGCTGGGGCTGGCCGGTTTCGCAGCGGCTCGGGCGTTGTCGACCCGCAACGATGCCCCGGAAAAGGCCAGCCGACCCTGGGACAAGGATCGCGATGGTTTCGTGCTTGGCGACGGTGCAGGCGTGGTGATTCTCGAAGAATACGAAATGGCCAGGGCGCGTGGCGCGCGTATCTACTGCGAGCTGGCTGGTTTCGGCATGAGTGGCGATGCTTATCACATGACCCAGCCGGGTGGCGGCGGTGCCTCGCGCTGCATGAATGCGGCGTTGCGGGATGCGGGGCTGAACGCCGATGAGGTGCAGTATGTCAATGCGCATGGTACCTCGACACCGGTCGGTGATGTCGCCGAAACCAAAGCCATTCGCGACACATTTGGCGCTGCTGCCGACAAGCTGATGGTCAGCTCCACCAAGTCGATGACCGGGCACTTGCTGGGCGCCGCCGGCGGTATCGAGGCGATTTTCTCGATTCTGGCATTGCGTGACCAGACCGTGCCGCCGACTATCAATCTCGACAACCCCGACCCCGAATGCGATCTCGACTATGTACCGAACGTGGCGCGTGAAGCAAAACTGAACGCGGTGATGTCGAACTCCTTTGGCTTTGGTGGCACCAATGGCACGCTGCTGTTCAAAACTGTCTGAACAGCTGCTGGTATCACTGCGACACTGACTGCCGCCTATGAACCGGTCGTCTATCGCTGCAATGGTTAATGGAGAACCGGCAGCGACAATCTCGCTTGCCGATCGTGGCTTGCAGTATGGCGATGGTCTGTTCGAGACGATCAGAGTGGTGGCTGACCAGCGCCAGTTCTGGGATCTCCATATCGACCGGCTGCGTCGCGGCTGCGATGCGCTGAACATCCCGATGCCTGCGCCCGAGCTGCTCGACGAGGAGTCGCGGCGGCTGCTGGCGTCGGGTGACTACCGTGATGTCGTGCTGAAGCTGATCGTTACCCGCGGCAGTGGTGGCAGAGGCTATGCTCCCGCCGATGAACCATCCCCAACCCGTATTTTTTCCGTTCACCCCTTGCCTGACTATCCGGATCACTGGTATCGCTTGGGTGTGGCGGCAAGGTTCTGCACAACCCGGCTGGCACCTCAGCCCCGGTTGGCGGGTATCAAGCATCTTAACCGGCTGGAGCAAGTGCTGGCGCGCCAGGAGTGGCAGGGTGAGGTTGCCGAAGGCATCATGCTGGATGACCAGGGAGATGTGATCGAGGGGGTAATGAGCAATATTTTTGCCCTCATCGATGGTGTGCTGCGCACCCCCCCGCTGGATCGTTGTGGCGTCGCTGGTGTCATGCGGCAGCGGATTTTGGGCCTCGATGGGCAATTGACGCACACACTGGAAATAAAACCGATGACGAAAGCGGAACTGCTGACAGCAGAAGCTGTCTTTGTTACCAATTCGGTCATTGGTGTCTGGCAGCTGTGCTGTCTGGATGATCGGCATTGGCAGCCACACCCCCTCGCGGTGCAGCTGAGGAACTTGTCAGGATGGCGTCATGATTAAATCCGCATTCAAAGCGCTATTGGTCGCCGTACTGGTGGTGGCTTTTGCCGCTATCGGGCTGGGCTGGTTCGTCTGGCAGGAAATGCAGCAGCCGTTGGATATCCCTGAAGAAGGTTTGGTCTACGAGATTCCACAAGGCGCGTCGGTGCGCTCGGTTGCCCGCGACATGAAGCAGAAATCGCTGCTGCCGAACCCTTGGTATTTCGAGCTGTGGGCGCGCTGGGTGGAGCCGGGCTCGGTGATCAAGACGGGTGAATACTTCATCGCATCGGGCGCAACGATCTCTGATGTGTTGCGCGAGTTCCGCCACGGTGTACCGGTGCAGCACAAGCTCACGATTGTCGAAGGTTCGCGTTTTACCGATGTGGTCACGAAGCTCGAACAGGCGATTGAAGCGGGGTTGATGAAAAGAATCATTGAGCCGGGGCACTATGCAGAAGCATTTACTGCGATGACCGGCGAGAAATCACCCGAAGGCTGGGTCTTTCCCGATACCTATCACTTCCCCAAAGGGCAGACTGACAAGGGCTTCCTCAAGCAGGCGTATCGGCGCATGAAGGAGACGCTGATGCGGGCCTGGGAGCAGCGTCAGCCGGATCTGCCATTGAAGTCGCCCTATGAAGCGCTGATTCTGGCGTCGATCATCGAGAAGGAGACGGGGGCTGCCGCGGAGCGGCCAATGATTGGCGGGGTCTTCACCAATCGCCTCAAGAAAAACATGAAGCTACAAACCGACCCGACGGTCATCTATGGCATGGGTGATAGCTACAAGGGCAATATTCGCAAGAAAGACCTGCGCAGCGACAACCCGTTCAATACCTATACCCGCAAGGGCCTGCCACCAACGCCCATTGCCATGCCGGGTGAGGCGGCGATCATGGCTGCCGTGAATCCGGCCGCAACGGATGCACTGTTCTTCGTCGCGCGCGGCAAGGGTCGTCACTATTTTTCGACGACCTACAAGGAGCACAAGCAGGCTGTCATCAAGTATCTGCTTGGCGGCAACGCCAAGCGCTACCGGGGAGACGATTGATGGCTGAGCGTGGGCGCTTCATCAGCTTTGAAGGCGGCGAGGGCGTTGGCAAGACGACGCAGATCGGTCGGCTGGCCGATTTTTTGCGGCAGCGTGGCATCGAGGTGGTGGTGACCCGAGAGCCGGGTGGCACGCCTGTGGGTGAAGCCATTCGCGACGTGCTGCTCGACAAGGCATTGCCAGCGATGCACGCCGACACCGAGTTGATGCTGATGTATGGTGCGCGTGCCGAGCATGTTCATAAGCTCATCCGTCCGGCGCTGGAGCGAGGGCAGTGGGTGCTGTCGGATCGTTTTGCCGATGCCAGTCATGTCTATCAGGGAGCAGGTCGTGGGCTCGACCCGGCGCGTATCGATGCGCTCGACGCATGGGTATTGCAGGGTTTTGCACCCGATCGCACCATTTTGTTCGACATGCCGGTCGCGCAGGGCATGGCCCGCGTGCGCTCGCGCGGCGACACCGATCGTTTCGAGGAAGAGAAGCAGGCGTTTTTCGAACGCATTCGGCAAGGTTATCTACGCCGTGCGGCGCAGTTTGCCGAGCGTTTCGTCGTCGTTGACGCAGCACGAGAAATGGATGAAGTCACTGCCACCCTGATCGAGACAGTGAAGCCATGGCTGAACTGACACCCTGGCCCTGGCAGCAGGCGCAGTGGCAGCGCCTGCAACAGCAGCGTCGTGATGACCTGCTGCCGCATGCGTTGTTGCTATACGGTCAGCCGGGCCTGGGGCTGGATCACTTTGCCCATTGCCTGCTGCAATCTTTGGCCTGTGAAACACCTGCGGCCGATGGCGTCGCCTGTGGCAGCTGTGCTGCCTGCCGTCAGTTTTCGCAAGGGGTGTACCCCGATTATCGCTGCGTCATGCCCGAGGATGGCAAGTCAGCAATACTGGTGGATCAGATTCGGGAACTCAATGAGTTCGTCGCCCTGACGCAGAGCAGCGCTGGTCGCAAGCTGGTGCTGTTGACGCCAGCCGACCGCATGAACGTCAATGCGGCCAACAGCCTGTTGAAAACGTTGGAAGAGCCGTCGGGTGATACCGTGATCGTACTCGTCGCGCATTCGCTGAGTCGCTTGCCAGCGACAATCAGAAGCCGTTGCCAGCTGGTCAAGTTTGGCAAGCCAGCCAAGCCGCTTGCGCGTCAATGGCTGGAGCAGCGTGGTTGCAGCCGCATCGACCACCTGCTGCACCTCGCCAATGGGGCGCCTTGTCTGGCTGCAAAAATGAACGATGAGACGCTGCTGGCCGCCTACGAGAACACGGTAACGGCATTGCTGGAAGGGCTGGAGTCGCGGCGCACCATGCCCGAGTTGCGCAAGACGGTGGCGGCTGCCGACATTGGTCAGGTTGTTCTCTGGATACAGAGTGTGCTGCGTGACCTGCAACGGGCGTTTCATGCGTTGCCGGATGCCTGTTTTGAGAACTCCGACCACATTCCCGTATTGCGCCGCTTGTCAGGGTTGTTAGACTTTGGGTCAGTTTTCGAGGTGAGCGACCGATTCATGGCGATTGTGTCCAGGGTCGACCATCCTTTGAATGCCGAGCTGTTTGTGGACGATGTGCTTCAGACATGGATGCGATTGGGAGCCCGCGATTGACAGTGTTCGCTCCCCGATAAGTACAACCGGGAAATCAACGAAAAATGGCTGACGGTCACCCCATTCTCTCTCTTTCCATCAAGGAAAAGAACTCGCTCTATGCGGCCTATATTCCGTTCATCAAGAACGGTGGACTGTTTATTCCCACTGGAAAACCCTACCAGCTGGGCGACGAGGTATTTATCCTGCTGCATCTGATGGACGAACCCGAACGCATCCCGGTTGCGGGCAAAGTGGTCTGGGTGACGCCGCGGGGTGCATCCGGGCGCCGCACGCCGGGTATCGGTGTGCAGTTCAATGCTGATGACAAGGGCGGTACGCGGCAGAAGATCGAAGATCTGCTCGGCGGCTCACTGAATACCGAAAAGCCGACGCATACGATGTAGCGCCGGACGATCCAGCAAATCGAGGTCTTCCGGGCGGTCGATGTCATCGAGGGCCGGGAGCAGGCAGCAGCCTGCCCCGGCCCTTTTCATTTGTCGCAGCGTTTGCTCCAGCACGTCATTCGTACCCCAAGCGACCCCATCTAGACTGCGTGCTGGCAGCGGTCGGTTGGCGCCAAGCAGCACGAAGCCGCCGTCGCTGGCCGGCCCGATCACGACTTCCTTTTGCTGTAAGGCAGCATGAGCCTGGCGCAGGTAGTCCGCTGTGATGAAGGGGCAATCTGCACCGATCAGCAACACCGGTTCTTTGTGCCGGGACGCCATATGGTGAATGGCTTGGTGCATGCGTTGCCCGAGGTTGTTGCCACGCTGGACTTGCAGCGCAATTCGCCACCGTCCGGCGAGTGTTCTCAGATAGCGTGAGTCCTTGCTTGGCGTCCACAAAGTGATGCTGGCGTGATCCAGTTGGGCGCATTGCATCAGGCAGAATTCCAGAAGCTGGCGGTGCAGCGCGACGCTTTGGGCGGGCGTGAGTCTGGGCTGCATGCGTGTTTTTACTCGCCCATGCACTGGTGGTTTGGCGAAGACGAGTAGCTGGAACTGCGGGCTAGTCACGGTAGTAGCGCCGGTGCAGTTTCTCTGGCGGCGTGTCGAAGAAATAGGCCAGTCGCAGCTGCCACATTCGCAGCATGCTGCGCAGAATGCCGTGCTGCTCCCAGTAGCGCATGGCAATGGTCACCGGGGTGCGGATGCAGGCGGGCTTGTCTAGCGATTTGAGTTGTCGACTCAGGGCAATGTCTTCCATCAGGGCGATGTCGGGATAGCCGCCAACCTGCTCGAACAGCTGGCGCTGCACAAAGATGGCCTGATCGCCGGTGGCGATGCCGGTGATGCAGCTGCGCCAGTTCATGAGCGTCGTGATAACGCGGAACACCAGACGCTGACGATCAGGCTGCACGTCGAATCGGCCCCAGCTGGTTTCGTGACCTGTCGCCACCTCACGTAGTTGCGCCAAGGCCCTGGCGTCGATGCGTGTGTCGGCGTGCAGAAACAGCAGGGTATCACCCTGGGCCGCAGCAGCCCCGGTGTTCATTTGTCGCGCCCGGCCCCGCGTTGATGACAGCAGGCGGTCGGCCAGTGGCTCGGCGATGCCCAATGTGTTGTCGCTGGAGCCGCCATCGACAACAATGATTTCCGCCAGCCCTCCCCGCAACGGCTGCAATGGCGCGAGCGTATCGGCAAGCCCATGGGCTTCGTTCAGCGTGGGGACGATGATCGAGATCATCGTATGCTCAGCGCTATAGCGCACCACCGCAACTGCTACCCTGGCCAGCGGTACAGCCATAGCAATGGTCGGCAATATAGATCGGCAGGCCATCGAGATCCTGGTGCAGTAGGTCACGCAAATGCAGCTGGCGGTTTTGCTGCCGGATGCCTTGCTGCAACATCTGGTTGAAGTCACAGTCGTAGAGGTAGCCGCGGTAATCGACGCTCACCAGACTGCGGCACATCACCCCGCCCACATTGTCAGGCTGGAAGGTTTGCTTGAGCAGCACCATGTAGTCGTCGAACTCGCCTTTGGATACCAGCGTGCTGCCAAACCGGGCAATGGGCATGTTGGTGATGCTGAAGAGCTGGTTGAAGGTGATGCCGTAACGGCTGTGGAGATTCTGCTTGTAGTCTTTTTCCAGCCGTTGTTGTGACGGCGGCAGGAAAGGCCCGTTCGGGTTGTAGACGAGGTTCAGCATCAAGCCGCTGCCGTCCTTGCCGTAGCCCAATGCATTGAGCTGGCGCAGACCCTCGATGCTGTTGTTGAAAACCCCCTGGCCGCGTTGGCCATCGACGTTTTCTTCGAGGTAACAGGGCAGCGAGGCAACGACCTCCACCTGGTGCGCCGCCAGGAACTCGGCTAGGTCTTCCTGCGCCGGTTCGTTCAGAATCGTCAGGTTGCAGCGATCGATGACATGCAGTCCAGCGCTACGGGCGTCGCTGACCAGCTGGCGAAAGCCGGGGTTCAGTTCGGGAGCGCCACCGGTCAGATCCAGCGTGTCGATCTTGCGTTCACGCGCAACCTGCAACACGAGCTTGAGCGTTTCATCGTCCATCTGCTCGGTGCGTGTTGGTCCGGCGTTGACATGGCAATGCAGACAACGCTGATTGCAGGTATAGCCCAGATTTACCTGGAGCGTGGTGATGCCGCTGCGGGAAATGGGCGGGAAATCGGTTTGCTCCAGAAGTGGAAGCATATCGTACATCGTAGTGTCTCGTGCCTACTGAACGGGGTCGCCGCAGTATATGTCATTGTAGGTCTGGCGGACAAAGCCCGCGCTGCCGCGTAGTGACTGAGCCTGCATCCTTGCTGTGGAAAGGTTACAATTCATCCATGACATTCACTGCGAATCGAGGTCCCGGAAGAGGAGTGCGCCGTTATCTGAGTGGCAAGCCGTTCCGCGGAATACACCAATGATGAACTGGCTTAGACAGGCACCCATAGTTCCCTTCGGGATCATTGCAATCATGCTTGCGCTTGCACCATTCAGCCCCGAACCCCACCTGATCGAAAAACTCAAAATGCTGGGTGCTGGCACGTTGACACGTCCGCTGGACATTTTCGACCTGTTTTTGCATGGGGCGCCGCTGGCCTTGTTTCTGGTCAAGATTCTTATTGCCGATCGGCGCGGGACATCAGACAGTACTGATGGGGAGTGAATCCTTCTTTCGCAGCAGCGGATACCTGCGTGATGGCACCATTGCCGATGCCAAAGGCGTCTCTCATCAGATCGGGGATCTTCCCCCTTTTCTGCGCACCCTGCTGGTTGCCGATGGCACGGTAACCAAAGCGCTGGAAGCGTATTTCTGGGAGCCGGTCGATGTCCATCAACTGATGCAGCAGCTTCAGCACCATTCCAAACCGATTGAAGGGTTGGAATATCAGCCGGGTGATCCGCTACTGCGTCGGGAAGTGCGTCTCGATGGGCGTGACTCTGGTCGCTGCTATGCATTGGCGCGTTCTTTTCTGGCGCTGGAAAGTTTGCCTGCCCATTTTGCGGAAGCAATTGTCAACGGCAAGATGGGTATCGGCGAGTTGTTGCGTGAACAGGGGGTCGAGACCTATCGCGATATCATCAACCTCAACTATCACCGGCGTGACAGTCTCGACGATGAACGGCTACAGACCCTCGATGATGACATCATATCCCGTTCATACCGGATAAGCGTCAGTCGGGTTCCGGCCATTCTGGTAACTGAGTACTTCCCGATTGGCTGTTATTCGGCGTAAATACCACGTTAGCATCAGCAGTTCAGTGTCAGTCAAAGGGAAGTTGCAATGATTTATGTAAAACGGTCCACCAGCGGAGAGATAACGGCAATCGATTTCTCACCGGAACCGGGTTTTGAGCAATCCAATCTTTTCGATCCCGAGGTAAGTGCTTTTCTGCAGTCTTCGGCTGAAAACAGTCAGCTGATCAAGGATGTGCTGGACAGGGTGGACATGGAAATGGGGAGGGTACTTGAAGATCTCATTGACGTGCTTGTTGACAAGGGTGTGATGAATTTCACTGATCTGCCCGAGCCGGTACAGAATAAACTCCTGTTCAAGAAAACCATCAGAAATTCCTTGCACAAGGACTACAGTATTCCGGAAGAGATCCCGATCTAGCGGGACCGTCCGGTTTTATTTTCCTCGAAAAGGCGTCGAGTAGTTTGTCCTCTAGGCAGTGGTGCCTGTGAGTAAATCTCGTTCTCTTGATTTAATACTCTTGCGTTCTCTCTGAATTGTTAGTGGTCGCATTATTCCTGTGATGCCGTTCCCGGCAAGCGCGTTCCACCGCCGAATTTTTCTGTGACGCATCATTCGCCACAATTATTTTGTGTATTTGGTTGCGACAAGGCTGAATTTTCTCTGTAGTTTGGGGTGTCTGGAAGGTCATGGCCGGATGCCTGTGAAAGATCAACGGGAAGCGACGGGCCCAAAATAATAATAATCAAGACCGGAGAAAAATAACGATGGGTATTGAGCAGCAAGGCACCCCGAATTCCAAAGAACAGATTGATACTTACGTAGAATCAACACCCGATAGTGGCATCAATGCCGTCAATGACTGGATTGATGTTGCCGCCAATTCTGAAAATACCATCATCAACGTTCTTTATAACGATGAGTCCAATGATGGTCCCCTCAATATCTCCGGTTTCGTTCAGCCAGCCAATGGTATTGTTACTGATAACGGCAATGGCACGTTCAGCTATACGCCGAATCCGGGGTATGCCGGCAAGGATACTTTTACCTATACCGTTACCGACGATGCGGGGAACGAATCATCCGCAATGGTGGAAATCTACGTTATTGGTAGCGGCAGTATGCCCGATGACGGCAATGGCAATGACGAGCAACCAGTCAACAGTGAGCCTGATGCCAAATGGGACGACGCTGTAACTGACGAGAATCAGCCGGTGGTCATCAATGTGCTGGAAAACGACAAAGATCCCGATGGCGACCCGATCACGATCACAGGTTTTACCCAGCCACAAAATGGCGTTGTGGTAAGAAATGACGACGGCTCCTTCACTTATACGCCAAATCCTGGTTTTCATGGTACCGATGTATTCGAATATTCGGTTACAGACGGAGTGAATGACTGGGGAGATACTGCCAAGGTCACGATCGAGGTTCGTGATATCAACCAGGCTCCGAATGCTCAGGATGATGCTGGTGTGACAGACAAAAATACGCCGGTTGTGATTGATGTGCTCGCGAACGACAGCGATCCGGATGGTGACGCGCTCACCGTGATGTCTGCAACTGCGAATAATGGCACGGTGGAGATCAACGCCGACGGCAAGTTGGTCTATACGCCCAATGATGGTTTTTCGGGCCTCGACAATATCACCTATACGATTACGGATCCCAGTGGTGAACAGGCATCGGCCACGGTTGCTGTCACTGTCAGAAATGCCAATGAAATACCAGTGGCGCATGGTGACAGTGCCGAGATCGTGGAAGATCAGTCTGTAATCATCGACGCACTGGCAAACGACAGCGATCCGGATGGTGATGCGCTCACGATCACGAGCTTTGATCAGCCAGTCAATGGCATGGTGATTCAGGACGCGTCAGGAAATTTTGTCTATCGGCCCAATGCGGGATTTTCCGGTACCGATTCATTTACCTATACCGTCAGCGATGGTAATGGCGGCACTGACACTGCGACAGTCACGATTACCGTCAAACCCGCTGTCCCCCCAGAGCCGTTGAATACTGCGCCGGATGCCGACACCGATGTGGCGTTTATCGACCAGGACCAGACCAGCATTATCGATGTGCTGGCCAACGACAGCGATGCCGATGGTGATGTGTTGAGCGTCAGCCAATATTCTCAGCCAGGTCATGGCAGCCTGGTGCTGAATGATGACGGCACGTTCAGCTATCAGCCCGATGCAGATTTTGCCGGTGTCGATTATTTCGAATACACCATCGATGATGGTAACGGCGGTACGGATACTGCGCGGGTCTACGTGTGTGTTCACGATACCAATCAGGGCCCCGATGCTGACGATGACATGGCCCTATTGACGGACAATGCGCCGGCAGTGATCGATGTGCTTGCCAATGACAGTGATCCGGATGGAGATGCCATTTTCATCTCCGGTTTTTCCGATCCGATGAACGGCACTGTAACGCTGAATGCGGACGGCACGTTCAACTATACGCCGAAAGATGGCTTCAGTGGTCTCGATAGCTTCACTTACACCATCATGGATAACAACGGTGGCAGTGACACCGCGACCGTCAAGATATTCGTACCACAAGTCAATGCTGCGCCTGTTGCAGCTGACGACAACGTAAGCACGCAGGAAGATCAGCCGGTCGTCATTGATGCGCTGAACAATGACAGCGATCCAGATGGAGACATGCTGGCGGTGATGTCGTTTGACCAACCGGCCAACGGCACCGTTGTTCAGAATGCTGACGGCACCTTCAGCTATACGCCGAATGCCGATTTCAATGGCACCGACACGTTCAGCTACACCGTCACCGACGGCAATGGTGGCACCAGCACGGCCACGGTCCAGGTGGTGGTTGCACCCGCCAACGATGGCCCGGTCGCAATGGATGACAGCGCGAATGTTGACGAAGACGGCTCCGTCAAGATCGATGTACTGAGCAACGACAGTGACCTCGACGGTGACAGCCTCAGCGTTACCGAAGTGGGTCAACCAGCCAACGGCAGCGTCACCATCAACGCCGACGGCACCATCAGCTACACACCAGCTGAAGACTACAACGGCAGCGACAGCTTCACCTACACCATCAGCGATGGCAATGGTGGCACAGCGACGGCCACCGTCTATGTCTGCGTCAAGCCAGTGAATGATGCGCCAACTGCTCAAGACGATGCAGCATCAACCAATGAAGATGCCCCAGTCGTCATCGATGTCCTCAGCAACGACAGTGATCCAGACGGTGACGCCCTCAGCATCGACAGCTTCGAGCAACCCGCCAACGGCACCGTTGTACAGAACGCCGATGGTACTTTCAGCTACACACCGAATGCCGACTTCAACGGCACCGACACGTTCACCTACACCGTTACTGACGGCAGCGGTGGCACCAGCACGGCCACGGTTCAGGTGGTGGTTGCTCCAGCCAACGACGATCCAATCCCGGGCGATGATGAAGTCGTTACCAATGAAGACCAAGCCGTCACCGTCGATGTGCTTGCCAATGATAGTGATCCGGATGGCGACAGCCTGAGCATCACTGAGATCGGCCAGCCGGCACACGGCACGGTAGTGCAGAATGCTGATGGCACGCTGACTTACACGCCGGAAGCTGACTTCAACGGCAACGACGTTTTCACCTACACTATCGATGATGGCAATGGTGGCAACGACACAGCTACCGTTTATGTCTGCGTCAAGCCGGTCAACGATGCGCCTGTAGCAACTGATGACTCGGCCACTACGAACGAAGATGCCCCGGTCGTCATCGACGTCCTGTCCAACGACAGTGATGTGGATGGTGATGCCCTGAGCATCGACAGCTTCGAGCAACCGGCCAACGGCACCGTCGTACAGAATGCTGACGGCACCTTCAGCTACACGCCGAATGCTGACTTCAACGGCACCGACACGTTCACCTACACCGTCACCGACGGCAATGGTGGCACCAGCACGGCCACGGTCCAGGTGGTGGTTGCACCCGCCAACGATGGCCCGGTCGCAATGGATGACAGCGCGAATGTTGACGAAGACGGCTCAGTCAAGATCGATGTGCTGAGCAACGACAGTGACCTCGACGGTGACAGCCTCAGCGTTACCGAAGTGGGCCAGCCAGCCAATGGCACCGTCACCATCAACGATGATGGCACCGTCAGCTACACACCGACCGAAGACTACAACGGCAGCGACAGCTTCACCTACACCATCAGCGATGGTAATGGAGGCACCGCGACGGCTACCGTCTATGTCTGCGTCAAGCCGGTCAACGATGCGCCAACTGCTCAAGACGATGCGGCATCAACCAATGAAGACGCCCCAGTTATCATTGATGTTCTCAGCAACGACAGTGATCCAGACGGTGACGCCCTCAGCATCGACAGCTTCGAGCAACCCGCCAATGGCACCGTTGTACAGAACGCCGATGGTACTTTCAGCTACACGCCGAATGCCGACTTCAACGGCACCGACACGTTCACCTACACCGTCACTGACGGCAATGGTGGCACCAGCACGGCCACGGTCCAGGTGGTGGTTGCACCCGCCAACGATGGCCCGGTCGCCATGGATGACAGCGCGAATGTCGATGAAGACGGCTCCGTCAAGATCGATGTACTGAGCAACGACAGTGACCTCGACGGTGACAGCCTCAGCGTTACCGAAGTGGGTCAACCAGCCAACGGCAGCGTCACCATCAACGCCGACGGCACCATCAGCTACACACCGACCGAAGACTACAACGGCAGCGACAGCTTCACCTACACCATCAGCGATGGTAATGGAGGCGCTGCGACGGCTACCGTCTATGTCTGCGTCAAGCCGGTCAACGATGCGCCTGTAGCAACTGATGACAATGCTGAAACTAGCGAAGATGCGCCAGTCGTCATCGACGTCCTGTCCAACGACAGTGATCCAGACGGTGACGCCCTGAGCATCGACAGCTTCGAGCAACCCGCCAACGGCACCGTTGTACAGAACGCTGACGGCACCTTCAGCTACACGCCGAATGCCGACTTCAACGGCACCGACACGTTCAGCTACACCGTCACCGACGGCAATGGTGGCACCAGCACGGCCACGGTTCAGGTGGTGGTTGCACCCGCCAATGATGGTCCGGTAGCCATGGACGATAAAGCTTCTGTCGATGAAGACGGCTCAGTCAAGATCGATGTACTGTCAAACGACAGTGACCTCGACGGTGACAGCCTCAGCGTTACCGAAGTGGGTCAGCCAGCCAATGGCAGCGTCAGCATCAACGCCGACGGCAGCGTCAGTTACACACCAGCTGAAGACTACAACGGCAGCGACAGCTTCACCTACACCATCAGCGATGGTAATGGTGGCACAGCCACGGCCACCGTCTATGTCTGCGTCAAGCCAGTGAACGATGCGCCTGTAGCAACTGATGACAATGCTGAAACTAGCGAAGATGCGCCAGTCGTCATCGACGTCCTGAGCATCGACAGCTTCGAGCAACCCGCCAACGGCACCGTCGTACAGAACGCCGGCGGCACCTTCAGCTACACGCCGAACGCTGACTTCAATGGCACCGACACGTTCACCTACACCGTTACCGATGGCAATGGCGGCACCAGCACGGCGACTGTTCAGGTCGTCGTCGCGTCGGTCAATGAAGCGCCGGATGCCAACAAGGACAAGGCAACAACGGAAGAAGGTGAAAGCGTCGTGATCGATGCGCTGGCCAATGACACCGATCCGGATGGTGATGCCCTGACAATCGAGTCGTTCAAGCAGCCGAAACATGGCACGGTCGAGCTCAATGACGATGGAACCTTCACCTATACACCAGATGATGGGTTCTCCGGTCGTGACAAGTTCTATTACACGGTTAGTGATGGTCACGGTGGAACCGATCAGGCCAAGGTGTATATCAAAGTTGAACCGGGTCAGCCGGACAATCGAGCGCCGGACGCCAACAAAGACCGCTTCGAGGCAGAATCAGGCGAGCCAGTTGTACTCGATGTGCTGGCCAATGACACCGACCCTGATGGTGACACGCTGACTATTGAGTCGTTCAAGCAGCCGAAGCATGGCACGGTCGAGCTGAACGACGATGGCACGTTCACCTACACTGCCGATGATGGCTACTGCGGCAAGGACTACTTCACCTACACCGTCAGTGATGGTAACGGTGGAACCGATCGCGCCAAGGTATACATCAAGGTCGAACCAGGACAACCGGACAATCAGGCGCCGGCAGCCGATGATGACAGCGCCACGACGCTGGCCAATCAGGCGGTCGTCATCGATGTGCTGGCCAATGATTGGGATGCCGATGGCGATGTGCTGTCGATCGACGGTTTTGAACAACCTGAACATGGCCTGGTGGTTCAGAACCCTGATGGCACCTTGACCTACCAGCCGGAGGCCGGTTTTTCCGGTACCGATCGTTTCACCTACCGCGTTAGCGACGGAGAAGGTGGTTTCGATACGGCTGTCGTGATGGTGACCGTTGATGATTCGGGCAGTGGTTCCCCCGTCTGCGCCAAACTGGTCGGCGATACCGAGGTCAATGAGGGTGAGACGGCATCTTACCGTGTCGTACTCGACCAGCCGGTTGATCACGATGCTTGGTTCCAGATCCGTGTCAGCGATGGCAGTGCCAACCGTGTCGATGAGTGGGCTGGTGATCAGGACATCATGGCGGGTGGATACTACGATATCCGCTGGGGCATTGGTGGTGAGGTCATCGATGTCATCTACGGCAAGGTACCCAACGGCCAGTATGTCTCTGACGGCAACCGCGACATGGTTGGGCCGGTTGATCAGAGTGCCGACTACAGTCTGGTGCAGGATGGATGCATCATTCAGGGCGATACAGTCTGGGTCAAGGTGCCGGCAGGTGAGAGCAGCTCGACGGCGCTTGATGTAGCGACCTGGCGCGAGATGGTCACCGTCGATCGGGATGCCAACAACGCCGGTGACTACTATGAAGGCACGGAAGATCTTTCGGTTGCCATTGTTGGTAGTGAGAATGCCGGGGATATCGAGGTCTGCGATGCTCAGCTCGATGTCAACATCTACGACACGACCTCCTACGCCTACGTCAGCCCGATCGCCATTGATATGAATGGTGACGGTGTGCAAACCACCGCGCTGGGTGCGACCGAGGGCAAGTTCGATCTGCTCAACAACGGCGAAGCCGTCGAGTCCGGCTGGCTCTCGGGAGACGATGCCTTTCTGGCGGTGGATGCCAACGGCAACGGCGAGATCGACGACCGTTCCGAGCTGTTCGGTGGTCAGGTAGGCGAAGGCTTTGCCAAGCTGGCTAGCTACGATAGTAACAATGACGGTGTGGTCGATGCCAACGACGAGCGCTTCGACGAACTGAAAGTCTGGCAGGATGTGAATCAGAACCACCAGACGGACGAAGGTGAGCTGATGACGCTCGATGAAGCGGGTATCGCGAGCCTTAGCACTGGCTACAGCGTGCTGGGTGAAGTCGATAGCGCCGGCAACATGCACCTTGAGCAGGGAACGGTCACGATGGCCGATGGCAGCCAGGCAGCTATGTCCGATGTCTACTTCAACATGGCGCCGGATGCCAATGGAGAACTGCCGTCGATCGACGATCTGCTGGCCGATGCGGGTGATTCTCTGGCCGAGTTGTTGGGTGAAGCCGATCAGCCAGCCTCCCAGCCTGCGCCTTCGTCCGGTGAGGTGGCAGCATTGGACACCCAGGGCGCGTCGGATGCACTGAAGCAGCTGGCGGATGTCTACGAGCAGCAGCCACAGGATGTCGACCCGCTGGGTTAAGGGAATGTGATGGAGCAGGGACGCTCCACGAACGAGCAACTGAAAAAGCCCGGCCATGCCCGGGCTTTTTCAGTTGCTGTGGGTAGATCTGGTGCCGCGCACAGCTGAAGCAATATTTCAGCACCCAAATCATCCCAGAACCTCCGGTAGTGGCAGAGGTCGCTGGCGCTATTTCTCGCCGAGTTGCCACGGTCATTCAGTGAACCATGTGCTATCACGGTCATCGCATTGTCGTAAAATGACCTTCTCGGTTTGAACCTCATCAGACCGGCGTGTTCTGCAATGGCAAAAAACCACGGAGGGTTTCATTGTCTGTGAATCATCTGTTTTGCTTCCGTCCAGCGGTGCGTGCGCTCGCCTGCATCGTCTGCCTGCAATCCACCCAGGCCATGGGTGCACCGCTTGCCGATGTGCTGCGTCATGTCATGGATACCCACCCCGATATTGTTTCGGCACGTGCATTGCTCGATGCCGCCGGTGAACGGATCCGGCAGTCACGCTCGGAATATCTACCCACTGCCGGACTCGCTTATGAACGTGGCAGTACGACTGAAGAGATGTCCGGTGCCAGTATAGATCGTGACACCAGCAGGCTTGATGCCACCCTGCGCTGGAACCTGTTTCGCGGTTTCGCTGACAAAGGCGCGGTATCTTCGGCCACTGCCCGAAAGGCTGCGTCGGCATCTGACCTGAACGGGGTCAGGGAGGATCTGTCGCTGAAAGTGCTCGAAGTTTATCTCGATGTGCAGCGAACTCGGGCGCTCGTGGATGTGTCGGCAGCCCAGATCGAATCGCTGGAGCGGTTGGCGCAGCGGGTAAGTACGCGGGCAGAGCTGGGCCGCATTTCACGTGTTACCGTGCATCAAGCCAATACACGACTCGTTCAGGCCAGAAACCGGCACATTCAGTTGCGCGCAGCATTGTCCGGTAGCGAGTTGAGATTTCGTGAAGTTACCGGCATGGCGCCCGATGCGCTGGAATTGCCCGTGCTCGATGGGCAGATTGCCGATGAGCCGGTCGAGGCGTTATATCAGCGTGCCGTCAGCGACAATCCCCGAATCCGGGCCGCCCGTGAGATCGCCAGAAGTCGTGCCGCCGATATCGATGTTGCCCGTGGTGGCCTGATGCCAACGGTGGATCTGGAGCTTCGCAAGCGGCTGTTTGCCGATGTCGAACCGGATAGCAGTATCGACCTCGACACCTCGGTTCGGCTGGTCGTCAACTATGACTTCCCCCTTGGCGGCGCCAGCCTCAGCCGCAAATCTGAAGCATTCAGCCTCAAGTCTGCCGCCGAGCAGCGAGTTGCCGCGCTGGAACGAGAGGTCCGTGCCAATGTGGCGGCGGCATCACGCCAGTTGGTCGAGGACCGGAACATCTGGCCAAATCTGGAAGAAAATGTCGTAGCCGCTCGCGAAGTCGTCAAGGCATACCATCTTCAGTTCGATGCCGGTCGGCGTACACTGCTCGACCTGCTGACGGCCTATGCCGACCTCTATCAGGCTGAGGCGGCAGTACTTGAAAATCGTTTTCGCCGGCTCGTTGCCGCAGCGCGGATTCACTATCAGCTTGGTTCGCTGAGCGCAGCGTTGCTGGAGAAGGCAGGGAGCTGAGCCTTCACTCGCTGTTTTCGCCACCAAACCACTCGATGATCTGCGGAATGAGTCGCTCCATTTCCATCACCATCAGGGTGAAGTCGGCGTCGAACTGCGCAGCGGCGTCGGCTTCCCCCTGATCGGCAGCTGCCTCCAGAATTTCGTCGGCGAACTTGAGCTTTTTCACGCTCAGGTCGTCGGTCAGCACGAATGACAGTTTTTCGCTCCAGCCCAGCCCCAGTTTGACCGCCTGCTTGCCAGCATCGAGATGCGTTCGTATTTCATCGCTGGCGAGGTCGAGGCGCCGGCAGCGCACGATGCCGCCTTCGTCGCCCGGCTCCTTGAGTTCGCACTCGTCACCCATTTCCAGGTTGGCCGGCATGCTGGCCGGGTTTTCCAGCCAGTGCGTCATGATGTCCGCCGGGGCGTGGTTGCTGCGAATCAGGCTCAGCGGGGTATCGACCAAGGTGCTGTGTAGCAGGGCGGTAAACTCATCCGCCTTTTTGGCGCTGCTGGCGTCGACAACGAGCAAAGACTGTTGCGGCAGAATCACGGCCCAGGTGTTGCTGGAGCGAGTAAACGCCTTTGGGGTCAGATCGAAGATGACTTCGTCACGGATCGTGTCGCGTTCCTTCTTGCGCACTTTGCGCATTTCAGCCTCTTCGATGGCCTCGATTTTCTCGTTCACGAAGTCGCGAATGACGCTGGCGGGCAGAATCCGCTCCTCCTTTTTTTGACAGATCATCAGCGCGCCGCTGCCGGCATGTACCAGGAGCTCGCTCAGAGAGCCCATGGGGGAGGCCCAGCCACTGCTGCTCAACTCGTGTTTCGCGCAGGGTGTAAAATGCTTCGCGTCCAGTGCCTCCTCAAGCGTTTCGGCTGAATATGCGAAGGGCTTTTGCAGGCGATAGAAGATCAGATTCTTGAACCACATCGAGCGGGCTCTCCATTGGCGGAAGGCGCGCGAGTTTACAGGATCTTGGCAGTACGCACGAGGAGAGGAATGAAGAAAAAGGCCATACCGCGTCATGGCGGAATACTGCTCGATGCTGTGCGTGACCCGATGGGGCTGGTCGAAGTGGTGCAACATGGCGAGCGGCGTTCGCTGCATTTTGGCAGCGCCATCGAGCAGAGCAGCCATGTGCCGGACATGCCGGATTGGTTGCAGTTCGACTACTGTCGCCAGCTGCTGCTTGCCAGCGTGTTCCCGGTGGTCGCTGACGAGGTGCTGTTGCTGGGGCTCGGCGCCGGTACGCTGGCGCGGTATCTGCTGCGCCATGCTGACCCCTCGTTGCGGCTGGATGCGGTTGAATACCGGGAAGCCGTCGCCGATATGGCCTACCGCCATTTCGATCTTCCTATCGATCCGCGCCTGGATATCTACATTGCCACGGCGGAACAGTATCTCAATGCCTATGATCGGCAGTGGAATGTCATTGTCGTCGACCTTTACGATGCTGAGGGGATGAATGAGGAGCCAGCACGCTTGCGGTTCCTCGATACCTGTCGGGAACGGCTGGCGCCGGGTGGCGTTATGGCAATCAACTTGTGGCGAACCAATGCCGATGAGTATGCCTTTATGCTGGAGCAGCTCGATCAGGCATTTGCTGGCAGGTTGTTGCTGGCCGATGCGGATGATGCCAACACGGTGGCCTACTGTTTTGCCACCGACGTGCCGGTTTTGTCAGCAGCAGCATTTCAGCGGCAGCTGCATGACAGGGCGAAGGCGCTGTCGTTCGATGGGGAGGCATTTCTTGCCGGGTTGTATGCTCCCAATGGTGAGACTCGAAAAAACTGAGAACTGCGGCAAGGAAAAACGTAACTACTCAGCGCAAAAAAACCATAAAAAAAGCTTGACAGGGTTTTTGCGTATTTTTCCTGCTTTTTCGGCAATCCAGGGATTAGCTTCAAACCCCTGCCTCAGAAGCATCATCATTCT
>JALSHZ010000141.1 GCA_026981985.1 Gammaproteobacteria bacterium
ATCTATAGAATGATGATGCTTCTGAGGCAGGGGTTTGAAGCTAATCCCTGGATTGCCGAAAAAGCAGGAAAAATACGCAAAAACCCTGTCAAGATTTTTTTATGGTTTTTTTGCGCTGAGTAGTTACAAAACACCTTTGGCGGCGACAGCTGGAACAGGCCGGGGTCTCGGCAACGCAGGTCAAGTTGTCCGATGCGGCATTGCGGTTTCTGATCAATGGCTACGCCCGCGAGGCGGGTGTCCGCGGCCTCGACAAGCGGCTTGGACAGCTCGTGCGCAAGGCGGTGGTCGATTTGCTCGAAGGTAAGGCTAAATCGGTGAGCATCACGCGACCCAAAGTCGAGGAGTATCTGGGTAAGCCCATTTTTTCTGATGATCGTCCCAGCAAGGGCGTCGGCGTGGTCACAGGGCTGGCTTGGACTTCGATGGGGGGTAGCACCCTGGATGTCGAAGCAACGCGGGTGCATGAAAAAAACCGAGGGCTGAAGCTGACCGGTCAGCTGGGTGATGTAATGCGTGAATCGGCCGAAATCGCCTACAGTTTCATTACGGCCTATGTCGACGACAATACCCCGCAGGCAGGATATTTCGACAATGCGTTCGTGCATCTTCATGTCCCCGAAGGTGCTACACCAAAAGACGGCCCGAGTGCCGGTATTACGATGGCGACCGCATTGCTGTCATTGGCTAAGGGAAAGCGCGTCAAAGCCAATCTGGCCATGACGGGTGAACTCACCTTGACGGGCAGGGTGCTGCCGGTAGGCGGCATCCGGGAAAAGGTCATCGCCGCCAAGCGGGTGAAACTGAGGGAGTTGATCCTTCCGGAAGGCTGTCGTCGGGACTACGAAGAACTGCCCGAGCACATCAAGGTGGACATGAAGATCCACTTCGTCAGCCGATATGAGGAAGTGGCGGAAATCTGTTTTGGCAAACGTTGACGGAAATATCTTCGGCGCGTTCGCCAGGCAGCCCCGGAACCGCCGGCATCTTGCCGGCTACCCAGCCGGAATCGAAGTGCCGCCCTTTCCGTCAAGTGGCATGGGGAGGGCTGATCGTTGGCTGCACGCTCCTGACAACCCCTTCTCAAGCCAATTATTGTCCCGTTTCATCCAGTAGCTTCTCAATAACGTCCACCGATTCGGATTCATCCCAATCATGCCCGCCTGCCAGCGCAAACCGGATGCGGCCATCACGACCGATAATGAAACTGGTAGGGTAGGCTGTCACCTGCCAGGATTTGGCTGTTTCTCCCCGGCTGTCCAGAAGCACCGGAAAGTTCACTGGATGTTGGCTGAGAAAATGACGCACATCAGAGAGGGGCTCGCCGAGGTTGACCGCGACAATCTCGAATGGCCTGCCTTGCAGCCGATGTTTGAGTGCCACCATCGACGGGATTTCATGAACACATGGTGGGCACCAGCTCGCCCAGAAGTTCAGCAGCACAACGTTTCCGCGCCAGTCGTCAAGCGATGTCATGGTACCGTCCAGGTTGGGCAGGGAAAAAGATTTTCCCTGGGCGCCGGTATAGGGGCTGAGTCCGCGTTTCCGCTGTGGTTTGGGTTTGCGTTCTACTTTTTCGGCCTTTGTCAGCGCGTCGGCAGTGGCGGGGTGTCGCTCCTTCTCCAGATAGGGCGCAAGGAGCTTGGTCGCTTGCGTGAGTATGACAGGTAAGCGCTGCGCCGTGGCCTCCTCCTGTCGGGTGGCATCGGGACGAAAATAGAACCGATCACGGACGCCGGGGAGTACTTGCAGAAAAACATCGCTACCGGCTTTTTCCAGTGCTTTTTCCAGCTTGAAGAGTCCATGACGCCACGGTGATTTTTCTGCCTGAATGATGAAAACAGGGGCATTCGTCGATGCAACAACCGGATGATAGTGCGAGGGGACACCGGGAATAGCCGGGCCGCTTGTGACATCAGGGTTGAGCAGAATCAGCCCGATTCGTTGCTGTGGCGCAGTAGCCTGATTTTTACGCAAGGCCTGCATCGCAGGGATGGCCGCCTTGTTTGCGGCAACAATAAAGATATCTGGGTTTTTCTTACCAGATCGGGGGGCGGGGTATTGCTCCACAACTGACCGCAGCGAGCCGGCTGCCACTGCATCGAGCGCCTGCTTGCCCGCTGGCAGGAAAAATGAGGTGAAGTAGTCGGGGATCAGCACCTCCACACTGCCCGCCTGCCTGGCCAGCCGCTCGGCAATCGAGATTTCACCTGGCTGCACGCCATGTTCTGTGGGCATCCAGATAAAGCGCGTTGCAGCTTGTTCCGACTCAGCCGGGAATTGGAGAATTGCGAGTTCAGTGCCATCCTCCAACGGCAACAGGTATTCTGTTGGCGCAGAGTGGGATGTTGCAGCTAACAGCAGCAAGAGCGGAATCAGCAGGCGCTGTGGTGATAGTTTCATGGCATTGTGTCAACGCACGGAGGGCACAATTCTAACCCGAATGCCTGTCTGGTACGTTATCGTAACTGCTGCCTATTCAATCCGTCATGGCGCATCGATGTCGCGGTTACACGCCAGGGCTGACGTGAGTGAATGGTCGATGACCGGGGCTTTCAGCAGGCCCTCGCAAAGTTTCTGCATGAAGCGGGAGTATTCATCGACAAACATGACGCCAAATCCGGCGGCGCTCTGGTGTATGACCATGCCCTGGACTGAGGTGTGTTCGCTACTGTCGTGACTACCGAGTTTCACGTCGAGTTCGACAATGCTGTCGATTGCTATCTGGTGGGCACAATGGGTCTCCACATAGGCGCCACCGCGGCTGATGTTGGTGATTCGCACGGGCTGGCTGTCGGCACTGCGGGACTGCATGTTGGCCGGGATATCTACTGCCCGGCGCTGGCAACAACGGTGGTTCATGTAATCCTTCCCTTGATTACGGTATTGATTTTCAGCTTGAGTCAGCTGTTGAGCGAATCAGCTTACGTCGACGCCGTGAGCGGTGAAGGTGAAGCAGCACACATTTCAGTGCATGGCATGGAATGAACCGGGCAGGTAGTCACCATAGGCCATGGCCAAATGATGAGCGCGGCGTTCCGTCTGCGTCCGGCTATTGAGGTACACAGCGTGCCGTATGGAAAGGTCGCTCGAAATCGGGATTGACGAAGATATCGCCCTCGAGTGACCAGCCCAGCGCCTGGCTGATGACGATCGAGCGGGCACCTTCGCGGCTGCTGCGGTTTTCACAGATGACCTCCTGCTGATTGTTGAATGCGGCTTTGACTGCATCCATTCGGCCCGAGGTGATCTTGTAATGCAGGGCGACAAGAGCGGCGAGAATGATCGCCGTCGGAATGACGATCTTGCGAAAGGCGCCGGCGGGCATGAATGGCCGTGTCGACACGAAAATGGCGACGGCCAGGAAAAATGCCGCGATCGTCAGGGTGCCTGCTTCCAGTACTAGAAAAGTCTCCAACGTACCATCTCCGCTGTTTGCTGATCTCGATTATCGGCCATCATTGTAAAAGCCGGATCAAGCACTTCACATTGACCGGGATCAAGGGGTCTTTGTAGCAGCGCTGGCCGGCACCATCGCCGTGCAACGTGCGCCGGCGGGAATAGCGAGGTCAGGGTTGTCCAGTTCCAGCGTGACGCGGAAGGTATTACTGGCGGCGTCGATGATCTTGTCGATGATGATGACCTTGCCGTCGCGTGCGTCGAATCCCGGCAAACCAGGCGTTATTGACATGGTGTCGCCGCGGTGAATACGCTGGTACCACGCGGCTGGGACGACGACTTCGACATGCAGCGGATCGACCTTGATGATCTTTACCAGCGGCTGATCGCGTACCCGCTGCCCCTCGCTGAGGTAGCGTTCAGCCACGATACCGTCAATCGGACTGCGGATGACGCGACGGCTGAGCTGTGCTTTTGCCACTTTCAGCTCTTCGCGTGCCTGGGCGGCGCGCGCGCGCGCCTGCTCCAGCTTGCGTTCTGCCAGTTCCAGTTCGGTGACTGCCTTGTCCAGTTCTTGCTTCGATACCAAATTTTTACGGAACAGTAGCAACAGGCGATTTCGTTCGCGTTTCGCAAATTCCCGGGCAATGATTGCTGTCTGAACCTCGGAGGCATCCCGGGTTCTCAAGGTGGCCAGGTCGACGGTTTTGCGTTCGACGCCGGAATCGATTCGCGCGATCACATCGCCTTTTTTTATGGTGTCGCTGCGTTCCACCAGCAGTGACGCCAGCAATCCAGTGATCGAGCTGCCAACTTCGACACTCTCTGACGGTGCGATAATACAGGGGAAGGATTCTGTCGCAGCTTGCGCAGTCAATGGTGTCAGTAACGTGATCAGTAGCCCGGTGGCAAGCGCACGCGCAGAGCGTTTTATGTGATCGCCATGGTCCGTTGCAAATTCGCTGCCCGGCATTCGCTGTGCCGTTGAACGCTCCCTATTCATTATTGTTTTCATGATCATCCTGGGCCGTTACTTTCCGTTCGCTGAGCAGTAGCTCTGTGAAATCCGATGCGGGTACGGGTTTACTGAAATAGTACCCTTGGAATTGTTCGCATTGCTCGCGCCGCAAAAACTCAAATTGTTCGCTGGTCTCGATGCCTTCTGCAACAGTATGAAAGCCGAGTTTTCTGGCGAGATAGATAATTGTCGATACGATAGCACAGCTGTCTTCCTTTTGTGGCACATCGATAATGAATGAGCGGTCAATTTTCAGTTCATCGACGGGGAGGGTCTTGAGGTAAGCAAGTGAAGAGTAACCCGTGCCGAAGTCGTCGATGGATAGCTTCAAACCCATCGCCTTCAGCATACTCATCAACTTGATATTCTGCTCGATATCCTGCATCAGCAAGCTTTCGGTAAGTTCCAGCGTCAAGGTTTTTGGATTGATGCTTCGTGAGGCAATAATCCTTTCCAAATCGGTGACGAAATTCGGCTCCTGAAATTGCCGCGCCGAGACGTTGGCGCTAAGCTGAAAATTGTTGTTGCCCAATGAACTCCAGCGCTTCAGTTGATCACAGGTGGTTTCGAGTACCCATTTTCCGATCGGAATGATCAGCCCGGTTTCCTCCGCGATGGGGATGAACTCCAGTGGTGATATCATGCCCTGATCACCGTTGAACCAGCGGAGCAAAGCCTCAGCACCACAGATTCGACCACTGCTCAGATCGACTTTTGGTTGATAGTAGAGTTTGAACTCCTCTCGCTCCAATGCCTTGCGCAATCGCGACTCCATATCCAATCGATTGCGGTATGACATGTCGATGACTGATGAGGAAAACTGGAATGCGTTGCCGCCATTGGTCTTCACATAATCACGTGCGGTGTTGACAAGACGCACGAGGGTATTGGGGTCATTGCCTTCTTCCGGGTGGGTGACGATACCGATACTGCAAGTGAGATAGACTTCGGTATCGGCGGCTATGAGCGGTTGCTTGATTGCGTCCAGGATGCGCTCTGCCACCAGCGCCGCATCTTCCGGGCGTTGTATTCTTTCCAGCAGCAACATAAAAGCGCCGTTTTCGCTACGATAGAGGTTTGCGTTCCGATTGGCGCCGCGACCGACACACGCGAGCACATCACTATCCCTTACAACCTGCTGTATCAGTTCGGCAGTTTGCCGCAGGATACTGTCGCCTTCCTTGTGCCCCATGGCAGCATTGATGCGACTAAAATCATCGAGCGAGATATTCAATATTGCCAGGCGGTCTTCATGGCGGTGAGACTTTTTGAGCACCCATTCGAAATGCTCTTGAAACATCCGGCTATTGGGCAGATGCGTGACCGCATCATAGTAGGCAAGCTGATCGAGATATGATTTTGAAGAAAGGGTGTTGTACACCCGGAGTATCAGTTCGGTGGGGTCGACTGGTTTGAAGAGCAGATCGGTAGCGCCCAGTTCCAGCACACGCAGCTTACTGTCGTTGTCATTGGCGGACGTGAGAATAATCACGGGCAGGTGCTCGTAGCGCTCATGGCTGCGAATTTCCTTCAATAGCTGAAAGCCGTCCTTGCCAGGCATCATCAGGTCCAGGATTAGCATATCCGGGTGTGTGTTGTTCAGCGTCTCCATGGCCCGAAGCGGCTGATCTTCGACAATGAAGTTTGAGTATCCGGCGTCTTCAAGTAGGGCTTGAACGATTTCCATGTTGATCGGCTCGTCATCGATCATCATGATTTTCGCCGAGCTAAGATCCGGGTTGTGAAATTTGATATCCATATATCTATATTTAATTATTGTTATCGCTATTGACGTCGGCGTGGTCCTGGCGTGTCTGATCAGGGGGTCATTGCCGTATCTGTCTCCGGTGCCTCAACGGCGTTCACCAGCCGCTCGATATCTTGTATTACCCTTTCTGCTCCCTGGCGCTGTTGTTCTTTTGCAAACCGTTCGAGCTCGCGGGCGGGTTCGGTAAATACATCGAAACCGACTGTTCCAGCGGAGCCCTTTAGCCAGTGCGCCAGCTTGGCCAGTTCGTCGAACTCGCCGTCCCGGCAGAGCTCTTCCATCTCCTCCAGCTTTTCATGAAGCTTGACGACGAAACGCCCTATCGTTCTATGGAATCGCTCGTTTGTTGCCAGGCGCGAGCGTATCGGGGCAGTGGGAATCCGCGCAAATGTCGTGTCTTCATCGGCTTCGCCGTTGTCCGTGCCAAGCTGCCCTGCGTCATCCTTGTGTTCGTTTTTCGCCCCTTTGATGGTCAGATGGCGTGACAGTGCTTCGATTTCTTTGAGTAATACCGGCACTGTTGTACCGTCTTTATTTTTTGCCGCCTTTTCCAGTTTAGCGGCAGGATCGTTAAAAACTTTAAAGCCAACGGTACCACCGGCGCCTTTTAGCCAATGAGCGAGGTCTGAGAGTTGATCAAAGTCTCTTTTTTCCCAGGCCGCCATCATCGCCGCGTGTTGCTCGCGCAGCCTGACGATGAATTTTTCCGCAATCGATGCCATCCTCGCATTGTCGATCAGCAGCTCCGGATAGATCGGAGGCAGGTTTTCGGCTGTATTCGATCCTTGCTCCGCAGTACCGTCCTGCTGTTCCTGCTGTGCTTTAGTCTCTACCGTGGTCTCGCGTGGCACGGCAACCTGCTTCCCACCCAGCATCTCCGCCATTTTTTCCATGAACAGGTCGACATCGATCGGTTTGGAGAAATAACCGGTATAGCCGGCAGTGATGCATTCTTCTTCGAAGCCCTTCATTGCATTGGCTGTCAATGCAATAATCGGTGTTTCCAGCCCAGCTTCACGAATCTTTCCGGTCGCGGTGAAACCATCCATCTCTGGCATCTGGACATCCATCAGGATCAAGTCATAGGCCGTATGCAGTGCTTTTTCCAGGCCTTCACGGCCGTTTTCGGCTTCATGCACGTCGATACCGGCTTCTTGCAGCAGAAACTTGACCAGTTCCCTGTTTTCCGGCCCATCGTCAACCACAAGTACCTGGGCATGCGGTAGCACCCATTTCTTGACCAATCCCTGCTCTAGTGCAGCATCGGACAAGTCGATTTCATCGGGTTGGATGAAACGGACATCCGAGAGGTCGCCCGTTGCGATCGAGACGACGAAGGTACTTCCTTCCCCAGCTTTGCTGGTGACACGGATGCCGCCGCCCAGCGCTTCGGCAAAGCGCTTGCTGATCGTCAGCCCGAGGCCCGTGCCGCCGAAACGACGTGTCGTGGAGCTGTCGGCCTGCACGAAGGGGTTGAAGATATTCTCCAATTGCTCCGCTGTCATGCCGATGCCGCTGTCCTTGATGCTGAACTCCATGCGCGGCTCGCCGGTTGCCTGGTCAAAGGAGCAGGTAACATGAACGCCGCCTTGTTCGGTGAATTTGATGGCGTTTCCGAGTAACTACTCAGCCCATTAAATCAAAATGGGGTAATTTTCCCGCAAAAACCAACGCCAACGCATCGGATGCACTCAGCCCTTGTTTTCGACAAGTGGATAAATAGCCCCGAATACGACAAAACA
>JALSHZ010000142.1 GCA_026981985.1 Gammaproteobacteria bacterium
TACGAGGGTCTTCTAACGGCGAAAAGTGTTCAATCAAGCAGGCGGTCACGGGAAACTCCTAATGTGGTTTCTCTGTATGATCTCATATCTTGCTGGTTTTATGGGAGTTTATATGCGCTCGCCCTGTTGCAGGAGCGAGTAAACAGCATATATTGGGCTGTTTCTTGGAACCTCGAAAAGGCTTCGAATTTTAGGGTGAACGATGAATATAGATCAAGGAGCCTCCTGAGTTCGAAAGCAACCTCTTTTGCCTTATTTTTGTACATATTTTCCACGGTGGGAGACTATCTGCATAACAATGCTATTGAAGTGTGGAATCGTATTTCGTTCGGAAAACCTCGGCTAATCCCAACTCAACCCCCCACCCGTCTGATATTCCGTCACCCGTGTTTCAAAGAAGTTTTTCTCTTTGCGGATGTTGGCTTGTTCGTCGAGCCAGGTGAGGGTGCATTCGACGCCGGGGAAGGGTTCGTCGAGGTTGAGCTGGCGGGCGCGGCGGTTGGCGACGAAGCGGAATTGGTTGATGTGGTCTTCGGCGCTGTAGCCGAGGATGGGGTCGCGCAGGATGTAGTTGGCGTAGTCGACTTCGGCGGCTTCGCATTCGTCCCACATGTCGCGGATGTCTTTCGGGTCGAGGGTGACGTCGTTTTCGAGGATGATCTGTTTGACGACGCGGATGCCGAAGGAGGCGTGCAGCACTTCGTCGCGCATGATGTACTGGAATTGTTCGGCGGTGCCTTTCATCAGGCCGCGGCGTTGCAGTGAGAAGATGGGGCTGAAGCCGTTGTAGAACCAGCAGCCTTCGAAGACGCCGGCGAAAAAGAGGTAGGAGAGGACGAAGTTGTTGAGTTCGTCGCGGTCGTTGAGGTCGATGTCGGGGCGCAGCACGGAGTTGAGGCGGCGGTTGGCGATCTGGATTTTCTGGTTGATCTCGGGCACGACGCGGTAGCGGTTGTAGATTTCGCTCTGGTCGAGGCCGATGGTTTCGATGCAGTGCTGGTAGGTCCAGGTGTGCATGGCTTCTTCGAAGACCTGCCGCGCCTGGTAGATTTGCAGTTCGGGCGCGGTCATTTTTTCCATCACGGCCAGGCCGATATTGCGCATGGCGAGGATGTCGGAGGTGGTGAGGTACGACAGCACGTTTTCGTACACATGGCGTTCTTCAGTGGTGAGTTTGTGCTGATAGTCCTGCACGTCTTGCGCCATGTTGATGTCGAGCGGCGTCCAGTGGTTCTTGTTGGCGTTGAGAAAGAACTCCCAGGCCCAGGGGTAGCGGAATGGCGCCAGCTGGTTGACGTCGGTGAGGCCGTTGATGACGCGCTTGTCTTCGACGCGAACCGGGGGCTGGCCGAGCACGGGGGCGCCCGCGCTGTCGGCAAGCGGCGCGGTGGTGGGTTCGGGCTGGTTCAGCGCGTCCAGTGTCTGCTCGACCGTTTGGGGGTGAACGGTTTTTTCTTCTTCGACTTGGGTGGCGGGTTTGGTGTTGAGGCCCAGTGGGTCATCCCAGTTCAGCATGGTGCTGTCTCCTTGATTCGCTAAGCGTTATCGCCCCGCCTGGCCTTGTTTGGGCCAGACTGGCGTCGCGTTGTCTTCTGTGGTGTTACTGGCAGGCTTCGCAGTCGGGGTCGAGGATGGAGCAGGCTTTCGGCGCGCTTGACTGAGGCGTCGAGAGGCTGACTGCTGCAGTGCTTGATGACATATCGTTGCCGGACGTTGTCTTTTCCACATGAGTTGCTCCGAGTGAACGCAGGTAGTAAGTGGTTTTCAGCCCCCGTACCCAGGCCAGCTTGTAGAGATTGTCGAGATTCTTGCCGGAAGGCTCGGCCATGTAGATGTTCAGGGACTGGCCCTGGTCGATCCACTTCTGGCGGCGGCTGGCGGCCTCGACGAGCCAGCGTGAGTCGATTTCGAAGGCCGAGGCATATTTGGCCTTGAGCTGGTCGGGGATGCGGGCGATGGGCTGGGTGGAACCATCGTAGTACTTGAGGTCGTTGATCATCACGTCGTCCCACAGATCCAGCGTCTTCAGGTCGCGCACCAGGTATTGGTTGACGACAGTGAACTCACCCGAGAGGTTCGATTTGACGAACAGGTTCTGGTAGGTCGGTTCGATCGACTGGCTGACGCCGCAGATGTTGGAAATGGTGGCGGTGGGCGCAATCGCCATGCAGTTGGAATTGCGCATGCCCTGTTGCAGCACTTTTTCGCGCAGGCTGTCCCAGTCCAGGGTTTGCGACTTGTCGATTTGCACGTAGTTGCCGCGGCCTTGCTCCAGTCGTTCGATGGAGTCGATGGGCAGAATGCCCTGGCTCCACAGCGAACCGTCGAAGCTGGCATAGCGGCCGCGTTCAGCCGCCAGATCAGACGAAGCGCCGATGGCGTAGTACGACACGGCTTCCATCGAGCGGTCGGCGAATTCGACCGCCTCTTCGGAGGCGTAGGGCAGGTCGAGCTTGTACAGCGCGTCCTGGAATCCCATGATGCCAAGCCCCACCGGGCGATGGCGCAGGTTGGAGTTGCGCGCCTGCGGCACCGAGTAGTAGTTGTAGTCGATGACATTGTCGAGCATCCGCAGCGCGGTGGTGATGGTGCGCTTGAGCTTGTCGTGGTTCAGGCCGTTGTCGTCCACATGGGCGGCGAGGTTGACCGAACCGAGGTTGCAGACGGCGATTTCATTGTCGTTGGTGTGCAGCGTGATCTCGGTGCAGAGATTCGAGCTGTGCACCACGCCGGCATGCTGGTTGGTGTAGCGCAGGTTGCAAGGGTCCTTGAAGGTGATCCACGGGTGGCCTGTCTCGAACAGCATGCTGAGCATCTTGCGCCACAGCTCCACCGCGGGAATGCGTTTGAAGATCTCGATTTCGCCACGGTCGGCCATCGCCTCGTATTCCTCGTAGCGCTGGCGGAACGCCTGACCGGTCAGGTCGTGCAGATCGGGCGTCTCGTTGGGCGAGAACAGCGTCCACTCTTTTTCTTCGACTACGCGCTCCATGAACAGGTCGGGAATCCAGTTGGCGGTGTTCATGTCATGGGTGCGGCGGCGCTCGTCGCCAGTGTTCTTGCGCAGCTCGATGAACTCCTCGATATCCACATGCCAGGTTTCCAGATAGGCGCACATGGCGCCTTTCCGTTTCCCGCCCTGATTGACTGCGACCGCCGTATCGTTGGCGACCTTGAGGAAGGGCACGACGCCCTGGCTTTTGCCATTGGTGCCTTTGATGTGGGAGCCCATGCCGCGCACCCGGGTCCAGTCGTTGCCGAGGCCGCCGGCGTATTTCGACAGCAGGGCGTCGTCCTTGATGGAGCTGAAGATGCCATCGAGATCGTCGGGCACGGTGGTCAGGTAGCAGCTGGAGAGCTGTGGCCGCAGGGTGCCGGAGTTGAACAGCGTCGGCGTGCTGCTCATGAAGTCGAACGAGGAGAGCAGGTTGTAGAACTCGATGGCGCGTTCTTCCCGGTCGATCTCGTTGATCGCCAGCCCCATGGCCACGCGCATGAAGAAGGCTTGTGGCAGCTCGAAACGGATGTTGTCGGCGGTGTGGATGAAGTAGCGGTCGTAGAGCGTCTGCAAGCCGAGATAGGTGAAATTCTGGTCGCGCTCCGGTTTTAGTGCTGCGCCGATGCGAGTGAGATCGTAGCGGGTCAGCTCGGTGTCGAGCAGCTCCAGTTCAGCGCCGCGCTTGATGTAGTTGCTGAAGTAGTCGGCGTAACGTGCTGCCATCTCTTCCTGCGTGGCTTCGGTGTGGATGCCGTCGAGGTAGGTCAGCGCTTCGTGGCGCATATTGTCGAGCAGCAGGCGCGCGGCGACCAGCGAATAGTTGGGGTCACGGTCGATCAGCGAGCGACCGCTCATGACGATGGCGGTGCGCAGATCTTCGTCCTTGATGCCGTCGAAGATATTGCGTGTTGTCTCTTTCAGCAGCAGTGCGGCGTCGACGTTGTCGAGCCCGGCGGTGGCCTCGCCCAGCACTTTCTCCAGCCGCGCCTGATTGAGCGGCTGGCGGCTGCCATCGGCAGCCGTGATGAAGATCTGATCTTCGCTGGGCTGCTGTTCCTTTTGCTGCGCCTTGCGCTCCGCAGCGTGTTTTTCCCGGTAGAGGATGTATTCGCGTGCCACCTTGTGCTCGCCGGCGCGCATCAGTGCCAGTTCGACGTGATCCTGAATATCTTCGATATGCACCGTCGAGGTTTCGGGGATGCGGCGGAACAGCGCATCGACGATCTGGCGGGTGAGTTTGTTGACGGAATCGTGAATGCGCGCCGAGGCTGCGGCCTGCCCACCCTCGACAGCGAGAAATGCCTTGGTCAGCGCGACTTTGATCTTGGTGTCGTCGAAGGCGGTTACCTTGCCGTTGCGGCGGATGACGAGATAGCCGCCAGCATTGGCTGAAGCGTCGGTTTCGGCGCTGTTACCGGGCTGTGCGGGAATGTTTTGAGCAGGGGTGTTGGTGTCGAGTGTGTCGGCTTGCATGAATCCTCCGTCAATACCTGTATGCGTCCGTGGTGTGGTATGTCTTCCTGATGGCGGATACTATAGGATGTGTTTCGAAGGCGCGTCAAGCACAACATCATGTGTATATCTCCTGTGTAAAACTGTGTAGATGCTGTGGATAACTATCGCGAAAAGCAGCGGAATCCATGTATAATCGCGGCCTTCGCAGACGTCGGCAGCGCCACATTGTCCCCGCCATTAGCACTAGCGGTGGGATGGCCGCAGCGTCGTGTCTTTTACTTCAAAATACAAGAATCAGGGGTTCTGAATGTCTGATACCAAGCGCCGTCTGCCGTTTCTGTATGGTTATGCGCAGCGGGTGGAGTCGCTTGTCGAAGATCGGATGAAGATCGACTTCGAGGCTAGCGCCGCGAGCTTGCGTGAGCTGTTCCTGCGCCATGAGGGTGTCGTGGCATTGCCGGTGACACAGCGGGAACGTCCGGTCGGTTGGGTGAGGCTGCACGATGTGATCGCAACGCCGATCGCTGGCGCCTCGGCAGGGGCGTTGATGCGCCACGGCTGCGAGACGATCGACAGCAATGCCACGGTTGCAGACCTGCTGCGGGATCTCCGCGATGGCCGTATCGAGGTCACTGACGCGGGCCTGGTCGTCATCGACGAGAGTGGTTGTTACCTCGGGCGTATCGGTTTGGTCACGCTGCTGCGTTTCGTGGCCGGGATCAAGGCGTCGCCAGATGCCGGGAATGCGCATCTGCACAATCTGACGGGTGGCTTGCCGGGAAAGCCGGCATTGCTGGCGCGCACGCAGCAGTTGTTGCGGGAAAAGTCGCTGTTCGTTGGCGCCAGTCTGGATATACGCGGCTTCAATGCCTTCAATGATCGTTACGGCTATGCGCGCGGCGATGAGGTGATTCGTTTCGTCAGTGGCCTGCTGCGCCGCCATCTCGATGCGGAACTCGATTTTGTGGCGTACCTCGGCGGCGACAACTTCACCGTGCTGTTGCGTAGCATGGACTGGTTCGAACGCTGCGAAGCCATTTTGCAGGACTGTGAGGCGCAGGCGCCCGGTTTCTACGATGCTGATGATCGTCGCAACGGCGGGATCGAGCACTACAATCATCTGGGAGAGCGGATGTTCACGCCGATCTTCAGCCTCTCCATCGGCGTTACCCAGGTCGAGCCCGGCAAGTTTCGTGATCAGCACAGTCTGTTGAAGGCGGTGCGTGAACTCAAGGTTCGGGCCGCCAATGGCGGGGGTAATGCCATTTTCGTCGAGGGGCTCAGTGGCCCGGCGATGGATGGCGTGTTTGGGATCGTCCATCACTGACATCCCGGAGCAGTCAGTGATCCGTATCGGCATCGATCTCGGCGGCACCAAGACCGAAGTCATCGCCCTCGATGACGCTGGCGCCGAATTGCTGCGGCAGCGCCGGGCGACCCCGGCGGGTGACTACGCGGCAACGGTCCAGCAGCTTGCGGCGATGGTGCGCGAAACAGAGGCAGCTTTGGGCGAGCGCGGTAGTGTCGGCATCGGTGTGCCAGGGTCGATATCGCCCGCCACTGGGTTGATGCGCAATGCCAATTCCACCTGCCTGAACGGTCAGCCACTGCAGCGTGATATCGAGGCGCTGCTCAGGCGCCCGGTGGCGATCAGTAACGATGCCAACTGCTTTGCCTTGTCCGAAGCGACTGATGGCGCCGGGGCCGGGGCTGCTTCAGTGATCGGCGTCATCATCGGTACTGGCACCGGCGCGGGACTGGTGGTCGATGGCACGGTGATCGGTGGTCACAACGGCGTCGCCGGCGAGTGGGGGCACAATCCGCTGCCCTGGCCACAGCCCGAGGAGTATCCCGGCCCCGCTTGCTGGTGTGGTCACGATGGCTGCATCGAAACCTGGTTGAGCGGCCCGGGGTTTGCCCGTGATTTCGAACAAGCCACGGGGCAGCGCTTGACTGCCGAAAAGATTGTCGCTGCCGCCGAGTTGGGAGATGAGCCAGCGCAGCAGGCACTGCAACGCTACCAATCGCGGTTGGCCCGGGGCCTGGCGCACATCATCAATATCTTCGATCCGGAAGTGATCGTGCTCGGTGGCGGCATGTCCAACATCCAGACGCTCTATTCGACCGTACCGGATAACTGGGGTGATCATGTCTTTTCCGACAGCGTGGCGACGCGGCTGCTGCCGCCGGTATACGGAGACTCCAGTGGTGTGCGCGGTGCCGCATGGCTGGGCGCAGCGGTAGTCTAGTACGCATTTCTTAACACCCGGTGAGAACGCCAGGATTAGCGGAGCAGTCGAGGTGCACGATTTGAGCCTGCCGGCCGGAAAGACGCTACGTCGTCATCCTCGCAGGGAGGCGGGGATCCAGTTATAGGGATATTATGCCACTGGTGGTGGTAGCCCTCCCTGGCACTGGATTCCGGCGTCCTGCCGGAAAGACGGAGTACGCTGTCATCCTCGCAGGGAGGCGGGGACCCAGATTATAGGGATGTATGCCACCGTCGGTGGTAGCCCTCCCTAGCATTGGATTCCGGCGTCCTGCCGGAAACACGGGGCTACCGATTCGGTACTCCCGGGACTGCCGACAACAGCAACTATCAGGACTCTGCCCATGCAGCAAACGACGACTGACTCATCGGCCTATATGCAGAAGTACAACGGCAAGATCGTGGCGTTGCGACATTGGCGCGATCTGGAGCAGTTTTGGCAGACCTTGCTGACTGCGGCGGATGACGGCTGGTACATCTATGCAGTTGGTGAGCCGCCGCCGGATGCGCCGGTGTCACGCGACAAGCTGGCGGTTTTCGTGCGCGAGATCGATGCGCTGCTACGCCGAGACCATGATGAGGAGTATTGCGGCATTGTCTATGTCGATGATCGTGACGATCCGGCCTTCGTGAAGATCTACGATCCGAACAACCTGGGATCGGTCTGCGGCTCCAGCGGCACGGTGACGCTACCCGGCTGGACTTTGTCGCGCGCGCAGCCGGTGGATTTGCAGGCGGCGTTTCCGCTACCCGCCAACCGCCGCCGCTGGTGGCAGCGACTGTTCGGTTGATGGCTGTTTCTGCTGGCCGGTGAATTCGAAGAACTCCAGCAGCTCTGTAGCCGGCAGGGGTTTGCTGATGAAATAGCCCTGGATCAATGTGCAGCCCTGCTGGCTGAGAAACGCCAATTGCTCCCGGGTTTCGACGCCCTCGGCGACGGTCTCCAGTTTCAGGCTGTTGGCCAGTGAAATAATGGCGCGGACGATTGCCGCGTCGTTGTCGTCGTTCGCCACATCGCTGACAAACTGCCGGTCGATTTTGAGTACGTCGATTGGCAGCCGCTTCAGGTAGGCAAGCGACGAGTAACCGGTGCCGAAATCGTCCACCGAGATCTTCATGCCCATCTTCTTCAGCTGCTTGAGTTTGACGATGGATTCCTCTGCATCACTCATGATCAGGCTTTCGGTCAACTCGATGTCGATCAGCTTGGGTGGTACGCCTTCGGCCGCCAGCAGGGTACTGACCGATTCTACGAAGTCTTCCTCGCGGAACTGGCGACTGGAGATATTGACGGCGACGGGAATGGCGCGGTAACCCGCATCGATCGAGCTGCGCAGTTGGCGACAGGCCGAGCGCAATACCCACAGCCCAATGGGTACGATCAGCCCGGTTTCCTCGGCCAGCGGAATGAACTCGGCCGGGCTCACCAAGCCTTCTTCGGGGTTCTCCCAGCGTACCAGTGCTTCTACCGCCAGCAGTTCGCCGCTGCGGGCATCGACCTGCGGCTGGAAATGTAGCACCAGTTCATTATTGTCGATGGCCCGGCGCAGACGGCTTTCAAGTTGCAGTTTGTGCAGTGCCTTGGCATTCATCTCGGCTTGGTAGAAGGCAAAGTTGTTCTTGCCACGCGCCTTGACGTGATACATCGCTGTATCGGCATTTTTCATCAAGGTGTCGAGATCATCGCCATCGTCGGGATAGATGGCGATGCCAATGCTGCCGGAGGGGAAAAACTCTTGCCCATCGAGTGACAGCGGTTGCTCGATATTGTCGAGGATTCGCTGGGCGACGATGGCAGCGTCCTGAGGATGTTGCAGATCACCGGCGACGAGGATGAATTCGTCGCCGCCAACGCGTGCCAGGCAAGGGTCGCGGTTGGCATCATCGTCGAGCTGTGGTGGGGTGATCAGATCGGTATCGCGCAGCGATGACATGATGCGGCGGGATAGCTCTTGCAGGAATCGGTCACCTGCGTTGTGGCCAAGGGTGTCGTTGACGTGTTTGAAACGGTCGAGATCGAGATACAGCAGGGCTGCCTGATGGTGGCTGCGCGAGGCCCGTTTCAGTGTCAGCTCGGCCTGTTCACGAAACAATTGGCGGTTGGGTAACTTGGTGAGCGGGTCGTAATAAGCCAGGTGCCTGATCTTGTCTTCTGCGAGCTTGCGCTCGGTGATGTCCTGCAATGTCCCCGACAGATAGCAGACGACGCCGTTGTTGTCATAGTGGGGGAGCCCTTGCAATTGCGTATGGCGCCGCTTGCCATCCTTGCGCGTGATGCGAAGGTCGATATCGAGTTCCTTTCCCTGTTGCAGCGAGTCGGCCAGGGCCGCTTCGACCGCCCAGCGGTCGTCGGGGTGAATGTGCTTCAGGAAGTCGCCGAGTTCAAACGCGTCAAGGTGACGATCGAGGCCGAAGATGCGGAACAGCTCCTCGGAGCCATAGACTTTTTCCGTATCGGGGTAAAGCTCCCAGCTGCCGATCCGTGCCAGCCGTTGGGCTTCCTCCAGGCGGCGCTCGCTTTCCTGCAGTGAACGCGCCGCCACCGTTGACTGGACGATAAACTGCAGATGGTGTTTGAGCAGCGTCCAGTTGATCGGTTTGGTAAGAAAGTCGGTGGCTCCGGCCTCGAACGCTTGCTGGATCGATTCGGTATCGTCAGAGGAGGTGACCATCAGCACCGGGACGAACTGACCGCCTTCGAGCACCCGCAGTGCGCGGCAGGCGTCAAACCCGTTCATCACTGGCATTTCGATATCGAGAATGATGAGGTCGGGCATCTCCAGGCGCATCATCTCGACCGCCTGCTGACCATTTTCGGCTTCCGTGACATCGATCCGCATCGACATCAACGCTTTGCGCATCATGGTGCGAATGCTTGCCTGATCATCCACAACCAGCGCGTGGGTCTTGCCTCGTCGTCCGTTTCGTAACATGCCAAGCGTTTTTCATCCATGAAAGCTCTGGAACATATCGAAGACACAGCGGTGGTAACAGGAACAAATCCTCTTTGTCATGCAGGCAGGGGTGACTATGGTCGAGAGAACAGCACCATTCATCCTTCACCCGTGAGTGCGACCATGAACAAGTCAGCAAAGAAAACGGCACCGAACGAGGTGCAGACCATTACCTCCCGTGAGGCCTGGGAGATTCTGCAAAATGACCCGTCTGCGATTTTCATCGATGTGCGGGCGACACTGGAGTTCCTGATGATCGGTCATCCGGTGGGTGCCATTCATATCGCCTGGATGGATGAGCCGGACTGGGAACCCGATCCCCACTTCGTCGCCAAGGTGCGTGAATTGATGCTGGGGCAGATTGCCTGTAGCAGTGGAGGTTGTCCGCCGCTGCTGCTGATCTGCCGCAGCGGCAACCGTTCACTGGCGGCTGGCAAGCTGCTGGTCGAAGCCGGCATTCGCAACGTCTACAACGTGGGTGATGGCTTCGAAGGCCCGAGGGATGAGAACCACCATCGCAGCACCGTGAGCGGGTGGCGCTTCGAAGGCTTGCCATGGGAGCAGTGCTGACAGGGCGTCAGTCGATATCCCATAGCGCACGATAGGCGCGCGCTTGCGCGGTGATGTCGGGCGCTGACCACAGATCCGATATCACGGCGGTCATGTCTGCCCCGGCGGTAATGAGTGATGGGGCGTTATCGAGGGTTATGCCGCCGATGGCGCAGACCGGAACCTGTGGGTGGTCCCATTGTTCCAGCAGGGTGGTGGAGGCGCGCACGGCGGCGGGTTTGGTTGGCGATGGGAAGAAGGCACCGAAGGCGACGTAGCTCGCGCCGCTGGCGGCGGCATGGCGGGCAGCTTCCAGTTGGTTGTAGCAGGAGACGCCGATGATGGCGTCGGCCCCGAGCTGCTCTACTGCGGTGATGATGTCGGCGTCGTCGCGTCCCAGGTGTATGCCGGCTGCACCACAGCGCGATGCCAGTTCGATATCGTCGTTGATGATCAGCAAGGCATCGAAGCGTTGGCACAGTGACGCCAGCGCCTTGGCCTGTTCCAGCCGCAGTCCCGGGTCGGCGGATTTGTCGCGATATTGCAGTGCAGTGACGTCGCCTTGCAATGCCGCCTCTGCTTCATGCAGGAGTTCGTCGGTGCTGCTGTAGTTGCCGCGTGTGATGGCGTACAGACCACGCAGGCGGGGATCAGCGTGCATGGCTGGAGGTCGCAAGCTGGTTCAGGTATGCGGCAGCGGCTGTGGTCCGAGCGACTTCAGTGATCGTCATGATTGTTCGTCCAGAAGAAGCGGTCCGGGAGTTTCTGCCCCATGCCGATGTGTCGCCCATGTCGGAGCGTGTTCCAGGCGTAACGCTGGGCCGGCTCGATCACACTCAGCACGTCCTGACTCTGTGCCAGCAGCGCGGCAATGGCCGAGGCCAGCGTGCAGCCGGAGCCGTGGTAGCTGCCATCGAGCCGTTCCCAGCGATATTCATCCAGTTTGCGGCGGTTGCCATAGAGTGTGTTGACGACCTCCGGGGTTTTTTCGTGGGTGCCGGTGATGAGGACATTCTCGCAACCGGTGTCCAGTAGTGCCATGGCACAGGCTTCGAGGGTATCGGACGCTGGCGACAGCTGTCGTGCCTCCAGGCTGTTGGGGGTTGCAATCGTGGTTTGTGGCAGCAACAGGCTGACCAGGGCGTGTACGACATCACCGTCCGCAAGCTGCTTGCCACTGCCCGATGCCAGCACCGGGTCGAGCACCACGGGCACCTCGGGGTAATCGACCAGAATCGAGTGAATGGCTTCGATCACGCCGACATCGGGCAGCAGCCCCAGCTTGATGCTGGCAACCGGGATGTCTTCGAGTACGGCCCGGGCCTGTTCGGCGAGAAAGGCTGGGCTGACGGGCATGACCTCGATGACCCGTGACGTATTCTGCACCGTCAGGCAGGTGGCGACCGGGGCGGCATGGCCACCCATGCTGGCGATGGTTTCGATATCGGCCTGAAGGCCGGCGCCGCCGGTCGGGTCGAGACCGGCGAAAACGAGCGTGACGGCGGTGCGTGTGTCGTTCATCGGAATGAAATAATGGGCCAGTTGCGATGGTTGGCGGTAGCGACGAGGGGCTCGTCGGCATCGACCGCGACAGGGTTGTCGACCTGTTCCAGCAATGGCAGGTCGTTATGGGAATCACTATAGAACGTGCTACCGCTCAGATCCATATCATGCTGTTCCAGCCATTGTTGCAGACGCTGAACCTTACCTTCCCGGAAACAGGGTGTGCCGTCGATCTCACCGGTAAAACGGCCTTCCCGCATTTCCGGTACGGTGGCAATCAGATGCTTCACGCCAAAAGCGGTCGCAATGGGTTGCGTGACGAAGCTGTTGGTGGCGGTGATGATAATGACGGTATCGCCGCGCTCAGCGTGTGCGGCGATGGTGTCGCGCCCCTTCTCCAGCATGATGGGTGTGATCTTTTCGGCGACGAATTCCTGCCGCCAGGCCAGCAGTTGCTCGTAGTCGTTTTCCTTCAACGGTGTAAACGCAAAGCGTGCGAACTCGTAGATATCGAGCTGTCCTTGTTTGTAAAGATCGTAGAAACGCTGGTTCGCCGCTTCATACGCCTGGCCGTCGACGATGCCGCGTTCGACCAGGAATTGACCCCAGGCATAGTCACTGTCGCCATCGAGTAATGTGTTGTCCAGGTCAAAAAGTGCCAGTGCCATTCATGCTATTCTCTTGCAAAGTCAGCGGCGATTATAAGGGCGGTTTGCCCGAACTGAAGGGTTGTGAAAAAATATTTACCCCTCAGGCATGACGACGCTGGGCGATAACCCCCAAGAAAACAGGCAGATACAGTGATCGATGAAGATGGTTTCAGAGCCAATGTAGGCATTATTCTGTCGAACCGGCAGGGTGAGGTCTTCTGGGCCAAACGCATCGGACAGCGCGCCTGGCAGTTCCCGCAGGGTGGTATTCGCGAGCATGAGTCGGCGGAAGAGGCCATGTACCGTGAACTGCGTGAGGAGGTCGGTCTATCACCCGATCATGTCCGCATCATGGCCTCGACGCGGGACTGGCTGCGTTATCGTCTGCCCAAACATCTGCTGCGCCGTGATTCACATCCGTTGTGCATCGGCCAGAAACAGCGCTGGTTTCTGCTGCGCATGGAGTGTGGTGAGCATGAGGTATGCTTCGACACCACCTCGCAGCCGGAATTCGATGGCTGGCGCTGGGTCGACTACTGGCTGCCGGTCGAAGAAGTGGTGTTCTTCAAGCGCGAGGTCTACTTTCAGGCGCTGAAGGAACTCGCACCCGCCATCGAGGGCATTCGCCCCACGCCCGATCTCGCACCGACCTGATTTTTTTCTATGCTCTTTACCCTTCGCCGCATCGTCCAGGAAGCAACGCAGGCCGAGGGGCTGGCGAATGTTCTCGATCTGATCGTTCAGCGTGTTCGCGAGGCGCTGAGTGTCGATGTGGCCTCTCTCTACCTACTATGCCCACAGAATGAACAGCTGACACTGATGGCCAGCCATGGCCTGGCGCAAGGTGCTCACCTGCAGCAATATGAAGGCCTGGTGGCATTGGTGGCCGAGCGCGCTGAGCCAGTCATTCTTGATAATGTAACCGGGCATTCCCGTTACCAGCGTTTTCCTGGCTCTGTCGAAGAACCCCTCAACTCTTTTCTCGGTGTACCCCTTCTGCACCAGCGACGGCTGTTGGGAGTGCTGGTGGTGCAGGCGTTGGGTGAACACCGCTTCCAGGAAGACCATGTTGCCTTTCTGGTGACCTTGGTTGCGCAGCTGGCGAGTGTCATCAGTAGTGCCGAGATTTCCGGCGAGCTGGGCAGTGGCGAAGTGCAGGATGTGGGCCGCAATATTCTCGTTAGCGGCATTCCAGGGTCACCAGGCATCGGGATTGGCACGGCGGTCGTTTATTTTCCCGACACCGAACTTGAGGCAGTACCCGACCGTAATCCCGATTCGATAGAGGATGAGATTACGCTGTTCCGCGAGGCGGTGGCGCAAGTCGAGGTGGATCTGCTGCGGATCAAGGAGGAGCTCAGCAGCAAACTGCCTGCCGAGGATCGGGCATTGTTCGACGCCTACCTGATGATGCTTTCCAGCAGCTCGTTGATCGATGGCGCGGTCGAGCGAATCAAGGAAGGTAACTGGGCACCGGGCGCACTGCGTGCGACGTTCCTGGAATATCAGCGTCATTTCGATGAAATGGAGGACGATTACCTCAGAGAGCGTGCCACGGATGTGCAGGATCTCGGGCGGCGTATTCTGGAGCACCTACTGACGGATGGGCACAAGCGACCACAGTACCAGGAGAATACGATTTTGGTCGGGCGTGATATTTCCGCTTCACAGCTGGCGGAAGTGCCAGCAGAAAAGCTGGCGGGGATGGTCTGTGGTTCCGGCTCAGGATCATCCCACGTGGCGATCTTGGCGCGGGCGCTTGGGGTGCCGGCGGTGATGGGCGCGAGCGATCTGCCGGTGGCGCGCATCGACGGGCTCGATGTCATCGTCGATGGCTACCAGGGTAGTATCTACCTGCGGCCGGAAAAGGCAGTTCGCACCGAGTTCGAGCGCCTGGCACGGGAAGAGAGTGAGCTGACCCAGGGCTTGTGGAGCGAGGCAAAGCGCCCCGCGATCACGCCAGATGGACATACCGTTCCGGTCTACATCAACAGTGGTCTCAAGTCTGATCTGATGCAGGCGCAGCGTTCGATGGCGGACGGTATCGGGCTATACCGCACCGAGCTGCCATTCATGGTGCGTGAGCGTTTTCCCGGCGAAGTCGAACAGGCCAATATCTACGAACGCGTGCTGCGCTCCTTTCCGGCGCATCCGGTCACTCTGCGCACGCTCGATGTTGGCGGTGACAAGGCGCTGAGCTATTTCCCGATTGTTGAGGACAACCCTTTCCTTGGTTATCGTGGCATCCGCATCTCTCTCGATCACCCGGATATTTTTCTCACCCAGCTGCGCGCGATGCTGCAAGCCAGCCGGGCGACCGGCAATCTGCATGTGCTTTTTCCGATGATCAGCTCGATGGATGAGCTGGATGAATCGCTGGCGTTGTTGGAACGGGCGCGTCATGAGCTCGGTGAGGAGGGTATAGAAACGCCGCTGCCGCGCACCGGCGTGATGATCGAAGTGCCATCGGCGGTCTATCTGGCCGAGCATCTGGCGCGTAAGGTCGATTTCCTCAGCATTGGCACCAACGATCTGGTGCAATACCTGTTGGCGGTGGACCGGAACAATACCCGTGTGGCTAAGCTCTATCATGATGACCACCCGGCTGTACTCTGCGCGATCGAAGCCATTGTCGATGGTGCGCATCGGGCCGGGCGGCCGGTGTCGGTCTGTGGTGAGATGGCCAGTGATCCGGCATCGATGTTGCTGCTGCTCGGCGCTGGGGTCGATAGTCTCAGCGTCAGTGTCGCCAGCTTGCCGCGCATCAAATGGGTGATCCGGAGCTTCTCACGCCAGCACGCCAGTGAAATCTTCACTGAAGCACGGCGCCTGCTCGATCCGGAAAGCATACGCAGCCTGCTCAACAATACACTGATCGACGCCGGTCTCGGGGCGCTGGTGCGTGCCGGCAGGCATTGAGCCGGATTTTCTACTGAAGTATCGGCATGCGTCAGGGCTGTACCGCTGTCCCTGCGAACGGCCTCGCCCTGAGACTTGCTATGGCCAATGCCTCAACCCGTTTTTCACTACGCCAATTTGGTATGGCTGGGCCTTGGTGTAGAATCCCCGGCCTGACTCATACTAGTTGCCGGACCGGAGGCATGACCCATGGCTGAAATTACTCAGGCACAGATCGAAGCTGTATTGAAAGAGATCAACGACCCTTACGGGGAAAAAGACATCGTTTCCAGCAAGGCCGTCAAGTCTATCGATATCGACGGCAGTACGGTAAAGATCGTGGTCGAACTCGGCTATCCGGCCAAGGGTATCGTCGATGCGCTTGCCAAGGAGATCACCGAAAAAGTGCAGGCTATCGACGGTGTCGAAGGCGCTGATGTCACGGTGGGCTGGAAGATTGTCAGCCACGCGGTGCAAAAAAACCTCAGCCCGTTGCCAAATGTGAAGAACATCATCGCCGTGGCTTCAGGCAAGGGCGGCGTCGGCAAATCGACCACCACCGTCAATCTGGCGCTTGCATTGGCTGCTGAGGGCGCGCGTGTTGGTGTCCTCGACGCAGACATCTATGGCCCCAGTATTCCGCGGATGCTGGGCATCACCGGTCAGCCAGCGTCGAAAGATGGCAACTCGCTGGAGCCGATGGAAAACTATGGCATCCAGGCCATGTCGATCGGTTTTCTCATCGAGGAAGACACCCCGATGATCTGGCGTGGCCCAATGGTGACGCAGGCGTTGGAGCAACTGCTGTCGGATACGCAGTGGGACGATCTGGACTATCTGATCATCGACATGCCGCCGGGCACCGGCGATACCCAGCTGACACTGTCGCAGAAGATCCCCGTCAGTGGTGCCGTCATCGTCACCACGCCGCAGGACATTGCCTTGCTGGATGCTCGCAAGGGGCTGAAAATGTTCGAGAAAGTCGAAGTCACCGTGCTCGGCATCGTGGAGAATATGAGTACGCATATCTGTAGTAACTGTGGCCATGAAGAGCATATCTTTGGCGCTGGCGGTGGCGAGCGGATGGCACAGGAGCATGGGGTCGATCTGCTCGGATCGTTGCCGCTGGATATCACCATCCGTGAACAGGCTGACAGCGGCCACCCAACTGTCGTGGCCGACCCTGAAGGCAAGATTTCTCAGGTCTATCGTGATATCGCACGTCGTACTGCCGCGAAGCTGGCGAAGCAGGCCAAGGACTACAAGGCCAAGTTCCCGAAGATCGTTATTCAGAACACCTGAGCAGTCAGGACAGGAGGGAGTCCTCCCTTCTGTCCACCATTCCCGCCTTCCTCATGATGGTGTAGTCTTGCGTTCCCGCAATGCTGACAGCGTGGTCAAGCCATGAGTATCAAACCCGATTTCTGGATTCGCCAGGCGGCCGAACAGGGCATGATCGAACCTTTCGAGCCGGGACAGATTCGTCACGTCGATGGCAAGAAGATCGTCTCCTACGGTACATCCAGCTATGGCTATGATGTGCGTTGCGCGGATGAGTTCAAGATTTTCACCAACATCAATTCTGCCATTGTCGACCCGAAGGCGTTCGATGAGAACAGTTTTGTCGATGTGAAGTCGGATGTGTGCATTATCCCGCCCAACTCCTTTGCGCTGGCGAGAACGGTGGAGTATTTCAGAATTCCGCGCCGGGTATTGACGATTTGCCTGGGTAAATCGACCTATGCACGATGCGGCATCATTGTGAACGTAACACCGCTCGAACCCGAGTGGGAAGGGCATGTGACGCTGGAGTTTTCCAATACGACGCCGTTGCCGGCCAAGATCTACGCCAACGAAGGCGTTGCCCAAATGCTGTTTCTGGAGTCTGACGATGACTGTGAGACCTCCTACAAGGACCGGGGCGGCAAGTATATGGGGCAGCGTGGTGTCACGCTGCCCAAGACCTGATTGTCCTGTCTCTCCCAGCGGCTTTCTATCCCCGGTTCAGCCCGAACCGTTTCAGACCCACCAGACCAAGCAGTGTCGATCCGACAACCCAGACAAAAGGTATGCCGGGCTCACGGTTGCGCGATCCGGAGTCTCCCGCGACCGCCGTTTTTGCTGTGATGATAGTCGGTTGCTCTGCTTCAATGCGTTTGTTGTAACTGTGCTGCAAGCCGATGGCGGTAACGATGATGATGGCGCCAGCGAGTGCCAAGCGCCTTTTGCTTGTGGTTTTCTCCATTGTCCTGCTCCCTGTGATTTGTACACGACCTGAATATTTTTAGTCAGCCAGTACATTCCTAAGTGTGTTGATCCAATATTCCCGCGCTCTGTGGCGGGGGTGGGGATCATAGTTCAGTTGCTGCGGGATGGATGGAGATGAATCACGTTGACGTATTGTTACATTATCGGCAACGGTGAGTTTGTGAGGTGTTTTCAGGTTAGCAGCAGTGTGGCCAGGCCAAGGAAGGTGAGGAAACCGATGACATCGGTGACGGTGGTGAGCACCACGCCACCGGCCAGCGCCGGATCGATACGCAGTTTTTCCAGCACCAGCGGGATGATGACCCCCGCCAATGCTGCACAGACGAGGTTGATGACCAGTGCGGCAGCAATAATGCCGCCGATTTGCCAGCTACCAAACCAGAAAATGGTGATGCCAGCGACCACTGCGGACCAGATCAGGCCATTGAGCAGGCCGACGGAAATCTCCTTGAACAGCAGCCAAGAGGTGTTTTGCGAGCCGATTTGGTCGAGGGCAAGGCCTCGAATCATCAGCGTGAGTGTTTGTGTGCCAGCGATGCCCCCCATGCTGGCGACGATCGGCATCAGCACCGCGAGTGCGACCACCTTTTCCAGTGTTGCCTGGAAGTTGCCAATGACCCAGGCCGCGAGCAGGGCGGTCAGCAGATTGATGCCGAGCCACAATGCGCGCCGTTTGGTGCTTTTCCAGACCGGCGCAAAAACATCATCCTCCTCGCTCAAGCCGGCGTGACTGAGGAGGTTGTGCTCCGCTTCATCTCGAATGATGTCGACAACGTCGTCGACGGTGATGCGACCGAGCAGTTTGCCGTCGTTGTCGACGACTGGCGCGGTCATCAGGTCGTGAATTTCGAATAATTGCGCCACTTCCGCGGCAGGTGTATCAACCTTGATGCTGATGATATCGGGGGGTATTACTTCGGCAACCATCTTGTCGCTATCGGATGTCACCAGCGTCGACAGTGGCAGTGTCCCGAGAAGCTTTTCATAGCGATTGACGACGAACAGACTGTCGGTGTGGGGTGGCAGCTCGCCACGTAGCCGAAGATAGCGAAACACCACTTCGAGGGTGACATCACCCCTGACGGTCACCGTGTCGGTGTTCATCAGGCCACCGGCTGTGTCTTCGCCGTAGGCGAGTACTGATTCGAGGCGTTCCCTGTCTTGTTGATCCATGGAGCGCAGGATCTGCTGTGTGATGCGATCGGGCAGGTCCTGCAACAGGTCGGCCAGGTCATCCGTGTCCATGTGTTCGGCAGCGGTGACGAAGTCTTCCACTTCCATCTCGTCTGTCAGGTCGGCCATGACCGCCTGGCCGAGCAACACCAGTACCTCGCCCCGTGTTTCTGCTTCGACCATGCTCCAGATCAGGCGTCGCTCGGTGGGTGGCAGTGACTCCAGAAGATGCGCGATTTCGGCCGGATGCAGTGCGTTCAACATCCGCCGAATCGGCTGCAGCCGACCGCTGCGCAGCAGATCAGTCAACTGCTGACGTTGGGTATCCGGTTGATGTTGTAAGGTTGCTTCCATGGATTGTCCGTAGCGGTTGAACTGCCAGCCCGGGTATCTCCTGAAGGTGAGTTCAGTTCGACCGGCGCAGAGTTCGGGCGAGGTTACAGGCAATCGCACAGTGGGTAAAGATCTGGTGGGAACTGGTGGGGGCCTTGGCCAGAAGAGCTATTCAGTTTCGCCGAAATGTTCTCTGACCAGTGTTTCGATGGCGTTGAGGGCTTCCTGCGCATCGGCACCATCGGCGTGGACGATGATGTCAGTACCTTTTGCCGCGGCCAGCATCATGACGCCCATGATGCTTTTGCCATTGACTTTGCGGCTGTTGCGTTCGATCTCAATGGTTGCAGCAAACTGTGAGGTGAGACCCACCAGTCGCGCTGCAGCGCGTGCGTGCAGGCCCAGCTTGTTGATAATGGTGAGGCGGCGGCTGATCATTTCCGTACACTAGCACTGATGTGTGATTCTGGTGGGTTCCTGCTGACAGACCATGATCCCGTCATGACCACCTGAAACCGCCTTTTCGCGCAGTTCCTGCAGTGACAGCGCAGCGTAGTTCATGATGCGGATCAGCATCGGCATATTGATGCCGGTGACGACTTCGACGTTGGGTAGGTCGAGCAGGCGCTGGGCGATATTGCTGGGTGTGGAGCCGTACATGTCGGTCAGTACGAGCACGCCGTCACCGCTGTTGATGCGCAGGCAGATGACGCGCGCCATGAGATTCATCTCGTCGATATCGAATTCGGGGAAGATGGAAAGCGCCTCGGTATCCAGCGGGCAGACGCCCAGCGTGGTGCTCGCCTGTTCAAGCATTTCCTCGCCGATGCGTCCGTGGGTGATGACCAGTATGCCGACGGTCATCGCAGTTCCCGATGTTTGACATGCACGCTGTCGCCAAGTTGATTGCGAAGATGGGCAGCGAGCCGCTCCGCCATATAGACCGAACGGTGGCGGCCTCCGGTACAACCGACCGACAGCGTGACGTAGCTGCGATTGCAGGCGCGGAAATGTGGTATCCACTGGTCGAGGAACTGGTGGATGGAATGAAACATCGTAGCGACCTCCTCGTGCTGTTCAAGGAAGTCGATAATGGGCTGTTCCAGACCAGTATGGGGGCGCAGCTTGGGCTCCCAATGTGGGTTGGGCAGGCAACGCAAGTCGAAGATGAAGTCGGAATCCAGAGGAATGCCATGTTTGAAGCCGAATGACTGTATCAACAGCGACAAGCCGCCGTGGAAGTCTCCGGGTGCGCGTTCCTTGACCAGCAGGCTCAGCTCATGGACGTTGAGTCGTGAGGTATCGATGGCGAGGTCGGCAAAGGCGGCGATTGCCTGCATCATCTCGCGCTCGCTCTGAATGGCTTCCACCAGTGGCAGGCCGGTATGCGTCAGCGGATGTTTGCGGCGGGTTTCACTGTAGCGTTTGATCAGCACATCTTCGCTGGCCTGCAAATAGATCAGGGAGACCTCGAAGCCCTGTTCGCGGAAGAGATCGAGAATCCGCTCCAGGTCGTGGAGTGCGCGTTCACCTGAACGGGCATCGATGCCCAGGGCAATATGATCGTAGCCCTCGGGCAGATTGCTGGACAGTTCTCTGACGGTGGTTTCCAGCAGCGTGATCGGGAGGTTGTCGATACAGTAATAGCCTTCGTCTTCGAAGGCATTCAGCGCGATGGATTTCCCCGAACCTGAGAGGCCACTGACGATAGTGATTTTCATGGGTGAAGGCTGATCCCGTCTCTGCTAGCGTTGATCGCGGATTCCTCACTGGTGTGACGAGCGCTTGCCACACGCTGGGAACTCCGGGCGGGTGGATACGATGGCGCTATTTCGTCTCGTCATGCGCCGCAGTGCCGGTGTCGAGCAGTTGCTGCAGGCGCGCCTGAAAGTCCACGGCGGAATTATACCCGTTTCGAATCAACAAGTGGTTACGAACGGCGGTTTCTACCAGGATCGGGAGGCTCCTGCCAGGGGAGACGCCGAGGGTGATGGTTGGGAAGGTTTGCTCGCAGATACGGGTGCTGCCGATGTAACCGGACAAGCGTTGTTCCGTGCTGTCGTTGGCGCGTGGCATGGCTACCAGTTCAATGATGAGATCAAGCGGGTGGCAGGGTGAAATGGCGGAATCATCAAACAGTTTGCGGATATTGATGACGCCCAAGCCTCTGATCTCAAGAAAATCCTGGAGCAGCGTTGGGCACCGTCCCATGACCCGCTGACCGTCGCCGACGGTGAATTCTGGCGCATCGTCGGCGACCAGTTGATGTCCCCGGCTGATCAGATCCAGCGCCAGTTCGCTCTTGCCGATGCCGGCCTCTCCTGCAATCAGGATGCCGACGTCGTCGATGACCAGAAACACACCGTGCGCGATCTGCATTCGTCAGAATGGGGCGATCAGGCCGCGATGTGTGACTGCCATTGGATCAGTTGCTGATACAGCGCTTCGCAGTGATGTGTGTTGCGTAATTCGGTCACCAGGTCGCGGTTGCCAAGCATCTCGGCCAGCCGGGCGAGGATCTCGAGGTGACTGGCATTGTCTTCCAGGGGAACTGCCAGTGCGAAGAGGATGTCCACCGGCGCCTGATCGGGTGCATCAAAGTCGATACCCTTTTCGAGCTTGATCATCGCAATGGTGGGTGAGGTGATATTGGCAAGGCGGGTATGAGGAATTGCAACCCCTCGTCCCAGGCCGGTGGTGCCGAGACGCTCGCGATTCAGGAGGCCATCGAAGGTTTCTTCTTCGGAGAGTTCCGGGCTGGATTTGGCCAGCAGGCTGCTGAGAATTTCCAATGCCCGTTTTTTGCTGGTGGCTTCCGGATTGCAGAGTATCTGGCCGGCCGGGAGAAGGGGTGCAATATTCATTGGCGCCAGGCCTTCGGTAGGCTATTCGGTTTCGCCGACCACGACGTTGCGGTGCGAACCTTCGTTGTGATTGCGGTGGTGGTTGTGGTTCTTTTCCTTATGCTTGACCACCTGACGGTCGAGTTTGTCCACGAGCTTGTCCAACGCAGCATACATGTCTTCCTCGACCGACTCGGCAAACAGCCGGGCACCGCTGACGTGCAATTCGGCCTCTGCTTTTTGCCGCAGCTTTTCGACGGTGAGAATCACTTTGGCATCGATCACTTGGTCGAAGTGGCGTGCCAGCCTCTGGAATTTTTCTGTGACATAGTTTCTGAGGGAATCGGTGATATCGACATGATGTCCTGTCAGCGTCAGTTGCATAACGGATCTCCTTGGTTGGATGGAAAGTCGCCATCTGGTGAGCCCGCGGGACGGGGGCAATCCACGATGTCCATGGATGCTTGTCCGGTTGCGGTGCGTTGCCGGATAGCGCGGTGAAACTGTGGAATGTACAGAGCGGATACGCCGAGCTGCGTATCGGGTGAGTCGAGCACGCCTTGTTTGTTGTTGTCAGGCAATATGCTTTCTCTCGTTGGAGGGAGGAATGCGCATGGCTTCACGATATTTGGCGACCGTTCTTCGAGCCACTTTTACGCCTTTTTCTTCTAATAAGATAGAGGTTATCTTGCTATCACTCAAGGGCTTTTGCGGATCTTCCTCACTGATCAGTGTACGAATCATGGCGCGAATCGCGGTAGCGGAGGCATTGCCACCGTCTGAGGTATTGAGCTGACTGGAGAAAAAGTACTTGAACTCGAACATGCCGCGTGGCGTCAGCATGTATTTGCTGGTTGTGACGCGGGAAATCGTCGACTCATGCATGCCCAGTTCTTCGGCGATATCGCGCAGTACCATGGGTTTCATCGCCTCCTCCCCGTGCTCGAAGAACCCCTGCTGCTTGTCGATAATGGCCTCGGCGACACGCAGAATCGTACTGTTACGGCTCTGGATGCTCTTGATGAACCAGCGGGCTTCCTGCAACTGCTCGCGGATGTACTGGTTGTCGGCACTTTTGTCACCGCGCTTGACCAGTGTCGAATAGTAGGGGTGAACCCGTAGGTGGGGAGCGATATCCGGATTGAGAGAGACCACCCACTTGCCCTCATGCTGCGTGACATAGACATCCGGCGTGACATAGGCGGCGGTGTTCTGGCTATACTCGGCGCCTGGGCGCGGGTTCTGCCGACGGATCAGTTCGATGGCGCGTTCCAGAGCCTCGGTGTCGAGACCACTGCGGCTCATCAGTTTTTTCAGGTTTTGCTTTTCCAGTTCGGTAAAGCAGCGCTGCAAGACCATCAATGCGTTGTCTTTCACTTCGCCATCGGCATCCGACTGCCGTACCTGGCTGATTAAACTCTGTTGCAGGTTTTCGGCGCAGCAACCCGGTGGCTCGAACTGCATGATCAAGTGCTGGACGACCTGCACCGATTCGATGTCCAGCGGCTCTTCAACTGCCTCGGCCGGGAGCGCGCTGGCGATCTCTTCGTAGAGACTCTCCAGGGGCTCGGCAAGATAGCCATCGTCGTCGATATTGTGGATTAGATACTGGCCGATCATCCGGTCGATGTCGTTAAGTGGCGTCAGCTCCAGTTGCTCCAGCAGGTGTTCGATGAGTCCTTCGGCTGCGCCGGGCTGGTTTTCCAGGATCTCGGCGGCCGAGACTGCGTCGGTATTGAGCGGGGGGGCAGGTGGCGCGTCGTAGACGCTGTCCCAACTTGTATCGACGGCGAGTTCGGCGGGGATTTGCTGGGTGGCGTCGGTGCCGGGCAGTTCGGTAGCGGCGTCAGCCGAAGCGTAGGGATTTTCCTGCTCGATCAGTGGTTCGTTGGTGCTTTGTTCGGGCTCTTCGAGTTCCAGCAGCGGGTTTTGCTCCACCATCTCCTGGATCTGCTGTTGTAGTTCCAGGGTCGAATACTGGAGCAGGCGAATGGTCTGCTGCAGCTGAGGCGTCAGCGTCAGGTTCTGGCCGATACGGAGCTGTAGATTGGCTTTGAGCATAGGGTTATTATGCCCGACGCACGGCTAATTGTTAAGCAAATTTCATGCCAAAAATTAAGCTCGGCATCCGAAATGAGAACTGTTAGAGGGTGAAGTTTTCGCCAAGATAGAAACGCTTGACGTCGGGGTTGTGCAGGAGGGCTTCGGGCTCGCCCTCGGCCATCATGTGGCCGTCGTGAAGAATATAACCGCGGGAGCAGATGCCCAGGGTTTCGCGAACATTGTGGTCGGTGATCAACACGCCAATGTTGTTATCCACAAGATGCGTGATAATTCGCTGGATGTCCAGTACCGAAATCGGGTCGACCCCCGCAAAAGGCTCATCCAGCAGGATGAACGATGGTTCCGTGGCCAGTGTCCGGGCGATTTCCACGCGCCGCCGTTCCCCCCCGGACAGGCTGATGCCAAGGCTGTCCCGGATATGCTCGATCTGCAACTCCTCCAACAGGGCATCGAGTTTGTCGTTACGCTGCTGCTGTGACAGTTCCTTGCGCAGTTCCAGTACTGCCTTGATGTTATCGGCGACGCTCAGTTTGCGAAACACCGATGCCTCCTGTGGCAAATAGCCGACGCCGAGCCGGGCGCGCTCGTGCATTGGTTTGTCGGTAATATCCGTGTCGTCGAGCGTAATGCTGCCGCCATCAGGAGGAATCAGCCCGACGATGATATAGAAGCAGGTGGTCTTGCCGGCACCGTTCGGGCCGAGCAGGCCAACGACTTCGCCGCTTTCGACATGCAGCGACACATCCTTGAGTATCGGTCGTTTCCTGAAGCTCTTGCTCAGGTTGGCAGCGCGCAGAATACTCATTCGGCCGGCTGGAAGATGACTTCGACGCGTTTTTTGGCCTTGCTGCCACCGGCCTTGAGGTTGCCCCGGTTCAGGTCGTATTCGATGTAGTCGTTTTCGATCCGGTTGCGGCCCTGGGTGAGTTTGCCATTGCCGATAAGTGTCAGCAGACCAGCGCTACTATCGAAGCGAATCTTGCCCGCTTCGCCGCTGACGTTGGTGCCGTCATCAAGGCGGGTGTCGAAGCGAGCCGGGTTGCCGCGCGCCTCGATGCTACCGAGCTTGCCGTCGGTGACGAATACGGTCAGCGACTCCGCCGTCAGCTTCATTTCGCCCTGGGTCAGCAGCACATTGCCGCTATAGGTTGTCGACTGCGCCTTCTGGTCGAGTTCCAGCGAGTCCGCAGAGATCTTTACCGGTGGCGCTGAAGCAGCCTGAACGGCAGCCGGAAGAAGTAGCGAAAGAGACAGTAATAGCAGGCGTAAGCGGCTGATTTCACGGAACATAGTAGCCTTCGATATTGTGGCGTAAGCGGAGCCAATGGGTCTGAAGATTAGCCGTCAATGCCTCCCCGCGCAAACGGCTATTACCCTGCGTGATGTTGACGAGGGCGTCGGTAGTCGCCAGTTTACGGCCAAGATCGAGCGCGAGATCGGATGTCGTCAGCGTCAGATCATCCTGTGCCTTGCCTGTTGCGACAATGCCGCCGCGCAGTTCCGCCTGTGTCATGGCGGCGTCCATCCACGCCGAATGTGCAGTGATGTCCCAGCGTCCAGTTTCGCTCAGCAGAATGAAACGTGGGGCCTCGAGCTTGAAATCATGACTGCCGCTGAGCTGCCGTAGCGCCGAGCCGGTGACACGGTGGGTCATGTTGCCGTCGTGATCGAAAGCGGCAAGCTTGAAGTCGTCCAGGTGGTAGTCGTCTTCGACCGTCAGGGGTGTGGTGTCGTCCTGTTGTCCCTGATCCAGTGTCAGCAACCAGGTGATCGCCAGAGCCGTGAATATGGCCAGTAGAGAAAGGTGTCCACGTGACATGGATTACAGGTAGCTGGCCAGTTTGTCGTCGAGCACCCCGCGTGCCCGCATCAGGAATTCGCAGACCTCCCGACCGGCGCCACGACCCCCCTTGGCGTGGGTGATCCAGTCGGCATGCTCCAGCACCATAGGATGCGAGTCCGCCACCGCGATCGCCAGGCCGACCTGCTTCATCACCGGCAGATCGACGACATCATCGCCAACGTAGGCGACCACCGCAGGGTCGAGCCCGGTTTCCTTGAGCAGTTCCGCAAAGGCAGGGCGCTTGTCGCGATGGCCTTGCATGACCAGCTCGATGCCGAGGTCGCGGGTGCGGTGCTTGACCACCTCGGAGCTGCGTCCAGTCAGAATGGCCGCGCGGATGCCGCACTCCTGCAGCATGCGGATGCCATGCCCGTCCTTCGAATTGAAGGCCTTGTACTCTTGGCCGTCGTCGCCAATGAACAGCGAGCCGTCGGTGAGTACGCCATCAACGTCGAAAATGACCAGTTCGATTGTCTTTGCCGTTGCGGTGAGTTGATCCATGATGACTGTTTTCCTGTTCTTATGCGGATAGTGGTGATCTTATCAAGGTCGGGGGTGGATACCATCCCGCAAGGGATATACGCCTTCGGTGGTGGTAGCCCTCCCTGACGCTGGATCCGAGTTATTCAGACCACCCCTGCCCGCAGCAGATCGAGCATGTTGAGCGCCCCGATGACCCGGTTATCCGCGTCGATCACCGGCAGGGCGTTGATCTTGTGCTTCTCCATCAGATTTAGCGCATCGACGGCCAGTGCATCGGCGCTGATGGCGCGGCAGGGCGATGTCATCTCCGAGTCGATATTGAGCTGGTGAATGTCGATCTGCCGGTCAAGCGTGCGCCGCAGGTCGCCATCGGTGTAGATGCCGATCAGCTGTCCGCTGCTGTCGGTAATGGTCGTGCAGCCCAAGCTTTTGGCCGTCATTTCCATCAAGGCTACCGTCAATGGTGTGCCGGGCGCTACCCGGGGCACATCGTCGCCATCGTGCATCACGTCGCGCACGCTGAGCAGCAGCCGCCGTCCCAGCTTGCCACCCGGGTGAGAACGGGCGAAATCTTCAGCAGTGAAACCGCGGATCTTCAGCAGGCTGACCGCCAGTGCGTCGCCCAGGGCCAGCGTTACTGTGGTGCTGGAGGTGGGGGCCAGGTTCAGTGGGCAAGCCTCTTTCTCCACCGAAATATCCAGGTGGATATCGCAGGCCGCAGCGAGCGGCGAGGCGGGGTTGCCCGTCATCGCGATCAGCGGCACATCGAGACGGCGAATGATCGGTACGATGCTGAGAATTTCGTCGGTGGATCCCGAATTGGAAATGGCGATGACCACGTCGTCCGCAGTGATCATGCCGAGATCGCCATGACTGGCTTCGCCGGGGTGGACGAAAAAGGCGGGGGAGCCGGTGCTGGCCAGTGTCGCCGCGATCTTGCCGCCGATATGACCGGATTTGCCCATGCCTGTGACGACGATGCGACCGCGGCAGTCATACAGCTTGTCGCAGGCGGCGATGAATGTGTCATCGAGACGTGATCTGAGCGCGGCAATGGCTTGCGCTTCGGTATCGAGCACATCGCGAGCGAGGTCGAGGAGTTGTTGCTGAGGTAGCGTCATGGTGGTCACGGATCGAGGAACAGCCAGGCCTGATAGGTGAAGAAGACCGCAACGAGCGCGAGCCCCTCGAACCAGTGAATGCGCCGGCTGCTGGTGCTGGCGCGAAAGCGGAAGGCCATCAGAAACAAGGCAACCGTCAGCGCCAGCATCAACGGGTAGTCGCGATTGAGTACCTGATGCGGCAGCGCTGCGGGCGCGATCAGGCCGGGCAGGGCCATGACACCGAACAGATTAAACAGATTCGAGCCAATGACATTGCCAACGGCGATATCAGATTCACCCTTGCGCACGCTGACGATCGAAGCGGCGAGTTCAGGCAGGCTGGTGCCGATGGCGACGATCGTCAGGCCAATCACCAGATCGCTGACCCCGAGGGCGGTGGCCACGTTGACCGCGCCCCAGACCAGCATCCTCGCACTGATCAGCAGCACGATCAGGCCAATGGAGAACCACATGATCGCAGTACCGAGCGGCATCTCGGCATTGACCTCGTCAGCGAGTTCCCCAATCAGTACGTCAGAGGGTTTCACCCGTGTCGCGTCGTAGATCAGAATGCCCATGACGATGAACAGTGACAGTAGCAGGATCAGACCATCGTTGAAGCTGAGGTAGTTGTCCCAGATCAGCACCAGGCCCACCAGCATGCCGACCAGCAGCACGGGAAGCTCCAGCCGGATCAGGCCGGATGAGATGATGACCGGGGCAACCAGCGCGGTCACGCCGAGGATCAGGGCGATATTGGCGATATTGGAACCCACCGCATTACCAACCCCGAGTGATGGATTGCCCTGCCAGGAGGCGATGGCTGCCACCAGCATCTCCGGTGCCGAGGTGCCGAGGCCGACGATGGTGATACCAATGATCAGCGGTGACAGCCCCAGATTGTGCGCAATGGCAGAGGCGCCATCGACGAAGCGATCCGAGCTCCAGACGAGCAGGGCAAGTCCGATGACGATGGCGAGAATGGATAGCAGCATATTGGATAAAGTCCGGATCGGCGGTCTTGGAGGGCGCGATTATACTGACTTTGCTGTTGCGGCGAGATGTTTTCCGTGAAGGCAGCATGGAGCGTGCAGAGTGAATGCGCTACGGTCAGCTCCGGGAACCCGCTTTTGGTGTTGCCAGATCTGTGCAATACGCCCCACAAACATTACGAAAGGTTACTGGTTGCCCCTTGCCAACTATGGCACCCTATGCCGCCATGGACGAAACGCATATCAGCATCGAGCAAGTCAGCTTTTCGCGTGGCGACCGGTTGATTTTCGATGGCATCTCAATGGAGATCCCACGCGGCAGGATTACCGCGATCATGGGGCCGAGCGGCACCGGCAAGACGACCTTGCTGCGGTTGATCGGTGGCCAGTTGGTGCCGGATTCAGGGCGTGTGCTGGTCAATGGGCTGGAAGTCGCCTCGCTCTCCCGCCGGCGGCTCTACGAGCTGCGCAAGCGCATGGGCATGCTGTTCCAGAGTGGGGCACTGCTGACGGACTTGTCAGTGTTCGAGAATGTCGCCTTCCCGCTGCGCGAACACAGCCGGATGCCGGAAGACATGATTCGCGACATGGTGCTGATGAAACTTCAGGCAGTCGGCTTGCGTGGCGCGACCGAGCTGATGCCGGCAGAACTGTCGGGCGGCATGGCGCGCCGGGTTGCGCTGGCGCGCTCGATTGTGCTCGACCCGGAAATGATCATGTACGATGAGCCGTTTACCGGGCTCGATCCCATCACCATGGGCACCATCGTTACCCTCATCAAGCGTCTCAACCGCGCACTGGGCATTACCAGTCTGCTGGTATCGCACGACGTTGAGGAAACGTTGTCGATTGCCGATCATGTCATTCTGATCTCTGCCGGCAAGGTGGTCGAAGCAGGCTTACCTGCCGAACTCGCCGCATCGGCCTCGCCCTGGGTACAGCAGTTCATCCAGGGCTTGCCTGATGGTCCGGTTCCCTTCCACTATCCTGCGCCGGATCCGCTCGAACAGTTTCTCGGAGGTGATCATGCTTGATCTGTTCGCGGGACTGGGGGCGGCAACGCTATCGGCATTGCAGCGTACCGGGCGTGGCTTCATTTTTCTGCTGCGCACATTGGCGGGCGTACCGCTGTTGCTGGCGCGCCCCGGGTTGTTGGTCAAGGAGCTCTTCAGTACCGGTGTACAGTCCTTGCTGATCATTCTTGTTTCCGGGCTGTTTGTTGGCATGGTGCTGGGGTTGCAGGGCTATGTCACCCTGTCGAAATTCGGTGCCGAGGAGTCGCTTGGCGTGATGGTCGCGCTGTCGCTGGTACGCGAGCTGGGACCGGTGGTGACTGCGTTGCTGTTTGCCGGGCGTGCTGGCTCGGCGCTGACGGCCGAGATCGGCTTGATGAAGAGCACCGAGCAACTGTCGGGCATGGAAATGATGGCGGTGGATCCGATTCATCGCGTGATCGCGCCACGTCTGACGGCTGGTTTTATCGCCATGCCGATACTGGCGGCGTTGTTCAGCGCGGTTGGAATACTGGGTGGCTATCTCGTCGGCGTCGGGTTGCTCGGCGTCGATGCGGGATCGTTCATGTCGCAGATGCAGGCCGGGGTGGATTGGCGCATCGATGTGTTGAATGGTGTTATCAAAAGCATCGCATTTGGCTTCGTCGTCACCTGGATTGCCGTGTTCGAAGGTTACGATGCCGTGCCCACTTCGGAAGGTGTCAGCCAGGCCACGACGCGCACGGTGGTGCATTCTGCGCTGGCGGTGCTGGCGCTTGATTTCGTGCTGACCGGACTGATGTTTACCTGATTGTCCGGCAGGCGGTATTGATAGTTTCAGCGTAACTACTCAGCATAGGTCCGTAAGCTGAGCAGTTGCGTTTCAGCAGTTGTTAATCTAACTGAATACATACTTTGGATGGTGATATGCGCACATCACGTACACAGGAAATTTGGGTGGGAATCTTTGTTGCATTGGGCATGCTGGCACTGTTCGTGCTGGCCTTGCGCGTCAGCAACTACAGCAGCTACACCAATGGCAACCAGTATCATGTCTATGTCTATTTCGAGAACATAGGCGGGCTCAAGGTGCGTTCGCCGGTGACCTTGTCCGGTGTCACCGTCGGCCGCGTCACCAGTATCGACTACGATCCGGACAGCCTGCAAGCAAAAGTCGAACTGGGTATCGAGGAGAAATACAACTTTCTCTCGACCGACACGGCTGCGAGCATCTATACCGCGGGTTTGCTGGGAGAACAGTACATCGCCCTGGAGCCTGGTGCCGAAGATGAGACGTTGGCAGAGGGGGACGAGATTATTCATTCCCAATCGGCAATGGTGCTGGAAGAGTTGATCGGTCAGTTCCTCGTTAAAATGAGTTCAAAATAGACTCGCAGCAATATGGCGGGGCAGGAGTAACGACTATGCAAATGATCAGAAAACTCGTATTGATACTTGGACTCGGTTTTTTCCTCGCGGCGGCTGTTGGCCAGGCTGCTGATGTAGCGCCGGATAAGCTGCTGCAGGAAAAAGCACAATTGGTCATGGCCGAGCTGCGGCGTGACGGTGGCGCGATCCGCAATGACATCAACAAACTCTATGATTTGGTTGAGCGTGAGATCCTGCCAATGGTGGATTTTACGTCGATGAGCAAGCTCATTCTTGGCAAGCACTGGAAGCAGGCAACGCCCGAGCAGCGCAAAGGTTTCATCAGAGCTTTTCGCAACCTGTTGGTCAACACCTATACCAAATCGCTGAAGCAGTATGCGAATCAGGAGATTCGTTTCTTCCCCAATCGCACCAAGATCAAGGGTAAGTATGCCACTGTCTATTCGGAGTTCGTCCCCGGCAACGGTCAGCGCAATGTGCCGGTCATCTACAAGTTGCGCAAGGACAAGAACGGCAACTGGAAAGCCTACAATCTCGAAATCGAGGGCTTGAGCGTGGTGAAGAACTTCCGCACCGATTTCAATGCCGAAATCAACGCCAAGGGGCTAGATGCCCTGATCGCCCGGCTGGAGAGCGAGCAGGAAGCACGTCGCCGCGAGGCTGCGGCATTGTGACAGCGCCGCAGCTGGTCAAGGTTGACGACGGCCAGTATCGCCTCACTGGCGAGATTGTCTTTTCGGTCGTCGCCACACTGGCCGACCGGCCGCTTGATGACAATGGCGGTGCCTGTCATGTCGCGCTCGACACGCTGGAGCGTGCCGATAGCAGCGTATTGGCGCTGCTGCTACGCTGGCTGCGTCGCGAGCGTCGGCGGGGCATCACATTGACGTTTTCGGGTTTCTCCGACCAGTTGCTGTCGCTGATCGACCTCTATGATCTGGAGCCGATTCTGCTGGAGTTGCAGCAGGAAGGGGGGAATGCAGTGGAGATCAGAAAACCGCTATAGCCTGTTCGAAGATGAGCCACTGATCGAGGTGGACTGATGAGGATGTTGCAAAGCTTGCGGTACACGAATTTGGTGGTACGCCGGTACGCAGATCGATGAGCATGCCCCCACCATTATCGCGTATCGGTGAGCGCCTGATGGCGCTCACCCTCAGGGTGACTCGCTGCCTTACTTCGACAGCGTCAACATCATGTCGTTCATCTTGTGGACGAAGCCTGCCGGGTCTTCCAGCTGCCCGCCTTCTGCGAGAATCGCCTGGTCGAGCAGCAGCTCGGCCCAGCCGTTGAAACGCTCGTCGTCCTTCTCGTCTTCCATGCGCTTGATGATCGGGTGGCCGGGATTGATTTCCAGCACGGGCTTGCTGGTGGGGACTTCCTGACCCGCCTGTTTCATCAATTGTTGCATGTACAACGCCATGTCGTAGTCGTTGAGCACGATGCAAGATGGCGAGTTGGTCAGACGCTCCGACAGGCGTACGTCTTCCACGTTCTCGCCCAGCGCCTTCTTCAGCTTCTTGATGATTTTCTTGGCGGCTTTCTGTTCTTCCTTGGCCTTTTTCTTGTCTTCCTCAGTTTCCTCGCCCTTGATTTTACTCAGGTCGAGTTCACCCTTGGCGACAGACTGGAAGCTCTTGCCGTCGAATTCACTGATGAAGCCCATCATCCACTCGTCGACGCGATCGAACATCAGCAGCACTTCAATGCCTTTCTTCTTGAACACTTCGAGGTGCGGGCTGTTCTTGGCCGCGTTATAGCTGTCGGCGGTGATGTAGTAGATCTTCTCCTGACCTTCCTTCATCCGACCGATGTAGTCTTCCAGCGAGACATTTTGTGCGTCGTTGTCATTGTGCGTGGAGGCGAAGCGCAGCAGCTTCAACACCCGCTCGCGGTTGTTGGTGTCCTCGACCGGGCCTTCCTTCATGACCTTGCCGAACTCTTTCCAGAAGTCGGCATATTTCGCCGGGTCGTTCTTTACCATCGATTCGAGCAGGCCGAGAATCTTCTTCACCGATCCGCTCTTCATGTTCTCGACCACGCGATTGCTCTGCAAGATCTCACGCGAGACGTTCAGTGGCAGATCATTGGAATCGAGCACACCGCGGACGAAGCGCAGATAGCGCGGCATCAGGTTCTCGTTGTCTTCCATGATGAAGACGCGCTGCACATACAGCTTGATGCCGTGGGCCTGTTTCGGCTCGAACAGATCGAACGGCGCTTTCGACGGGATGTACAGCAGCGAGGTGTATTCGTACTTGCCTTCGACGCGGTTGTGCGTCCAGGCCAGCGGGTCTTCGAAATCGTGGGCGACGTGCTTGTAGAATTCCTTGTACTCTTCGTCGCTGATCTCGTTCTTCGGCAGCGTCCACAGGGCATTGGCCTTGTTGACCGTCTCCCACTCTTCCTTGTCGTCCTTTCCTTCCTCGCCTTCCTTGCGCATCTTGATCGGCAGCGGTACGTGGTCGGAATATTTGCGGATGATCTGGCGCAGACGCCAGCCGTCGAGGAATTCATCCTCGCCTTCGCGCAGATGCAGAATCACCTCGGTGCCGCGGCTTTCCTTGTTGATCGACTCCAGCGTGTAGCCGGACTCTCCGGTGGATTCCCAGGACACGGCGGCATCAGCGGGTTCACCGGCCTTGCGGGTACGCAACGTCACCCTGTCGGCGACGATAAAGCTGGAATAGAAGCCGACGCCGAACTGACCGATCAGGTGAGAATCCTTGGCCTGGTCGCCGGTCAGGCTCTTGAGGAACTCGGCGGTACCCGACTTGGCGATGGTGCCGATGTTCTCGACCACTTCGTCGCGGGTCATGCCGATACCGTTGTCGCGGATGGTGATGGTGCGGGCATCCTTGTCGAACTCGACTTCGATACGCAGCTCGGGGTCGTCGGCCATCAGGCTGTCGTTGCCCAGTGCGGCAAAGCGTAGTTTGTCACAGGCGTCCGAGGCATTGGAGACCAGTTCGCGCATGAAGATCTCCTTGTTGGAATACAAGGAGTGGATCATCAGGTGCAGTAGTTGATCGACCTCGGTCTCGAATTGCATGGTTTCCTTCGTGGTGGCGTCGCTCATTGCCAGTTGTCTCCAGTACTGTTGAACGGAATGGAGCGCACAATGGGGACGCCGCAGCGGAATTCAACCCCAATTCCGGGTAGGCGGAGTCAAGTTGATCGTTCAAATGACGATAGCATCAAAAAAACCTCATCATTGGAGAACCACAAGATGTCCGTCGTCGCCGAATCCCTCGATCACAACCGCCTGCTCATGGAACTGAACCGTGCCGTCCGAAACGCCAACCGTGAAATCATCAACCCCCTGATCCCCGAACTCACTATCGACGAGCTGACGCCGGTCATGGCGATGGTGGCACGGGCCCGTGGTGATTACCTCAAGGCCTTGTTCACTATCACCGAAAGTGCCGGCGAAGGGCTGCCCAGCAGCGAAGACACGCAACGGTTGCGAAAAAAGCGCGAGAGCTACGAAGAGCTGCTGGCGGCCGCCAAGTCGCTGGAAGTGGCCATCGAGAGGGGTTATCTGGACGTCAGCGGCTAGGCCTGCTGTCATCATTGGGTGCTTGCCTGGAGAGATGTTCCAGCATTGCCTCGATGCGCGCCAGCCGTTGCTCCATCGACTCGGTGTGCTCGCGAATCCAGTGCACCTCGCCGGCTTCGCTGCTGTCGTTTTCCTGGTCGAGTTTTTCATGCTCCTTCTGCATCACATCCAGCACCACGCCGATCATCATGTTGAGGAAAACGAAGGCCGCCAGAAAGATGAAGGTGACATAGTAGATCCAGCTCAGTGGATAGACTTCCATCGTTTCGTACATCACGTCGGTCCAGTCTTCGAAGGTGGCGACGCGGAACAGCGTCAATAGCGAAATGGTGATGTCACCCCACAGCACCGGGTTGATCTGCTCGAAGAAGAAGCTGCCAAATGCGGCATAGACGTAGAAAATAATGAACATCAGCAGCGCCACGTAACCAATGCGGGGGACGGCCTTGATCAGCGCGTCCATCAGCATCCGCAGCTCAGGTATGATGGAGACCAGGCGCAGCACCCGGAAGATACGCAGCAGTCGTGCCAGCAACACCATGTCACCGCCGTCGATCGGTATCAGACTGGCGGTGACGATCAGAAAATCAAAGATATTCCAGCCATTTTTGAAGAAATTACGTAGCTTTTCTTCGGCAGCCATGCGAATCAGAATCTCGATCAGAAAGAACAGGGTGACTGCGAAGTCAAAGAACTTCAGTAGCTTCAGGTAGCGTTCGTCGATCTCATACGTCGTGGCGCCGATCAGCAATGCCGACAGAATGATGATCGCAATCACCACCATCTCGAAGATCTTGTTACTGCGCAGTGCCAGGAAGCGTGCACGCCATGTCGTGGCCGAGGTCATGGGTAGAACTCCAGGTTGAATAAGACAAAACGGGGCGTGATTCTATAGCGCTCCTCTTGAAATTGCTCCTGTTGTCATTTGCGGGTCATGAGCTGCTCCGCCCCGGGGAACGCTGACACTTGAGCGGCCTCGCTACGAGAACCACTGAGAAATCCCGTCTGGTCATTGCTACAATGAGAACTTGACGTATCCATCCCGGAGATAGCCATGCCTGCCACTGCTGCAGAAAGAGATGCAGAACCTCACAGCTACGGTGAATACCTCAGCTGGCCCGAGGATCTGCGCTATGAGCTGATCGATGGGACCGCCTACTTGATGTCGCCGGCGCCTTCACTCGATCATCAGGAGATCGCGGGTGAAATTTACTTTCAGCTACGCCAATCCCTCAAGGGTTCGAATTGCCACCCCTATATCGCCCCGCTCGATGTGCGTCTGCCAAAGGCCGATGAGGCTGATGAGGATATCGATACGGTATTGCAACCCGACGTTTTGGTGGTCTGCGATGAGACGATGCTGGATTCGAAAGGGGTACGAGGTGCGCCCGATTTTGTGGTCGAGGTGGTTTCGCCGGGTACTGCGTTTCATGACCACCAGCGCAAGCGGGCTATATATGAGCGTGCAGGAGTAAAGGAATACTGGCTCGTCGATCCGGTCGAGCGTTTTATTACGATTTATCGGCTCGGCGAGGCGGGCTATGGCAAACCCGATATTCAGCCGTTGGAGGCGGCGACCGCCGTCGCTGTGCTGCCCAAGGTTGTGATCGAGTGGGATCACTTGCTCCAACGTCTCCGCCCAGTCGCGGAATGACGCATAGTAACTATTCAGCACAGTCCCGTAACTGCTCAGATTGCCCCCGTTTTGCGTCAAATCAAGGCGGAAGCGCGCACGACTCCAAGGATGGAGGAGGTAGGGCGACGCAGGATGCTAAAGCCGAGTTTACAAGTGTAAATGAGCACTTCCAACGCAGAGTTGGCGCACACAGGGGGTAAGCTGAGCAGTTACGACGCATATTGCTCGTCAGTCAATAGTAGGGTGGGCGCTGCCCTGGGTGCCTACCGACAAGGCCAGTGAGAGTGCGCACGAAATACGCCCTGTCCCCGCCAGCAGTGTCATTGCTACAATGAGGCATCGACGTATCCATCCCGGAGATAGCCATGCCTGCCACTGCTGCAGAAAGAGATGCAGAACCTCATAGCTACGGTGAATACCTCAGCTGGCCCGAGGATCTGCGCTATGAGCTGATCGATGGGACTGCCTATTTGATGTCGCCGGCACCTTCGCTCGATCATCAGGAGATCGCTGGGGAGGTCTACCGGCAGCTTGCCAATCAGTTGGAAGATCAGCTTTGCAGGCCATTCATCGCGCCTGTCGATGTGCGTCTGCCGAAAGCCAATGAGCAAGATGCCGATATTGATACGGTGGTTCAACCCGACGTGCTGGTTGTATGCGATCCAGAGCAACTGGATTATCGCGGTGTGCGCGGCGCACCAGACTTCGTGGTCGAGGTGGTTTCGCCGGGTACTGCGTTTCATGACCACCAGCGCAAGCGGGCTATATATGAGCGTGCAGGAGTAAAGGAATACTGGCTCGTCGATCCGGTCGAGCGTTTTATCACGATTTATCGGCTTGGCGAGGCGGGCTATGGCAAACCCGATATTCAGCCGTTGGAGGCTGAAACGACCGTAGGCGTTTTGCCCGGGGTTTCGATCCAGTGGGATGCGCTGGTGGCCCGGTTGGCCGTGGTGGTGGAGTGATCCACGGGGCTACTGGGCAGTCCTGCTAGTTGGATATATGGTGCCGAGCCTGCCATGCATCCTCGGAGCCGGGTCACGCAGCACCAGCTCGGGTGGGGAGAACGGTGCCAGCCGTTCGACGAAGTCCACCACGCTCAGCGCGGGTGAACCGCGGAAGAATTTGGTCATTGGCCGGTCGCGCCAGATGCGATCGGAATAGAGATGGATTTCATGGGGCAGGTCGCCACGGCCATCTTCATTGAAATCGTAGCCGGCGTACCTGTCCCAGTAGTTTCCCAACCAATCGTTGTCCCTCACCGTCATCGAGGCGCTGCCGATGACATCGGCAAAGTTGTTGATGAAGTCGTTGTCGTGAATCACATGCCCACCTTTCTCGCCGTAGAAATACATCGCGATGTCGTTGAACAGCAGTGTATTGCGCCTTGCGTAGAGGATATTTTCAGGGTGGATCGGCGCATTCGCGCGCAGGCCGACGGCGCAGTGAATGAGCTGATTGCCTTCGATGACGACCTGCGAGCTTTCCTTGAAGGCGAGTCCGGAGCCGGTGAGCTTGCGCATGTGGCTGATGTGATTATCCCTGATGACGAGGTCGTTGGAGTAGAGCACGGTGATGCCGGTGGCGTTGTAATGCAGCGTATTGCCGATGATTTCATTGTCGGGGGAGAAGACGAACTCCATGCCGATGCGGCTGTGGTCGATACGGTTGCCGACAAAGCGGTTATCGCTGGCGTTGGTGATCACCAGATCGCGGACGTGGCTGAACACATTGTTGGTGATGGTGTTGTCGTGGCTGTACCAGAGCCGCAGCCCTTCGCCGCGCATGGAGATGTCGTAGTCTTTGGAGCTGACCTTGTTGCCGCGGATCAGGTTGCCATCCGACTTGCGCAGGTGGATGCCAAACAGACAATTGTCGATTGTCAGGTTTTCGACGATGTTATTGCTGCCGTTGACCAGCAGGCCGGCATCGAGCCGGTTGTGGGAATCGCCGGAATTGATGATGCGCAGATTCCGCAGCTCGACGCCATTGGCATTGATGGTCACCACGGTTTCATTGTCATCACCATCGATCGTGACCTTGCCTTGCCCATCGATCACCATCTTGCGGTCGATGATGACCGGGCCTGAGTAGACACCGGGATCGGGCACGAGTGTGCCGCCGGTTGGCGTCAGCGCGATATAGAGTTGCAGGGGCGGGTTGCTGAAAGCCGGTGCTGGTAGCAGACACAGGAGCAGAAGCAAGCGTGGTTTGAACTTGCCAGCCATGAGCTTGTCACGGCAGATCACTGCGCCGGAACTTGAGTTAAGAATAATGGGGCCTCGGCCACATTTTTTTACCGCCGTAGCCGGGAGTGTTTCCCCTTGCCCGATCCGGCGCCATGCCGCGGTTGCATCGCATGTGATAATCGAACACAGACG
>JALSHZ010000143.1 GCA_026981985.1 Gammaproteobacteria bacterium
TTGCCTATATCCGCCATGTGCTGCGGCATATTACTGGGGCTGATACGGCGGAGAAACTGGACGCCTTGTTGCCATGGAATGCAAGTCAGGGGATTTTGCAAGGGGGCTGATTCTTTGGCGCTTACCGTCGAACTGGAACCACGGCATGCCGTGGAACGAACCGGCATCGAGCCGGGAGAAATATTCCGGTGGTAGCTCATAACCCCAATGATCCGGACCATTGTTGGTCGCGTACATGATGCCCGTTCGCGGCTGCCAGTCGAACCCCACCGGATTCCTCAGGCCCGAGGCATAGCTGCGCCAGCGTGGCGTTGAACCGAGTTCATCCAGTACCAGAATACCGCCGCGCCTGCGGTTGAATGGATAATCGTCGCCCAGATATTCGTCGCTGCAATTGCCACGAATGCCAAGGGATAGATAAATCCGTCCGTCGGGACCCACCGCCACCGTGCGGCTGTTGTGGCCGCTGCCGCCAGGCAGGGCGGCCAGTAATTTGATTTTTGCCGGGTCGAGCTGTCGTTGTCCCGGCTTGAATGGCGCGCGGTACAAGCCATCGGTTCGTGCGATTAATATTTCGCCTTCACGGAATGCGATGCTGTGGGGATAGCCCGCCAGCTTGATCAAAACGTCGGCCTGCTGATAGGGCGGTGCCAGGCGGTAGATATTGCCTGAACGTGAACCGATGAACAGGTCGCCATTCGGGTGAAAGGTCAGCAGCCGCGGACGATTGAGCTTGTCGGTAAGCAACGCCAGTTCATAGCCTTTGGGCACGTTCAGCTGATGCTCGCCTTGCGCAAGCGTCAATGATTGGGGCTGTAGCGGTACAGGGGCTGGTGCGGCGTGGATGGATGTCGCAAGCAAAGCAACGGCGACCAGGAAAAACAGGGTTGTCGAATAAATTGGTTGCATGTTGGAAGCATAGCGGAATTTCCAGGTTTAGGTGGTGGGCCGGCAGGATGTCGGCGGTCCCAGGGATGGCATGGCTGTCTTCGTTATGCTTTATTTCTCGGTGTCCGCGGCAGACGGCGATAGAATGGCTTTCTCTCGAACACGGAATAAGCATTATGCCTGAGCAGCGTGACAATACCGTGCCATGGCACTGCCTCGACAGCTTGGCCAGCGCCCGTCAGCTTGGGGTGAACCCCGCTGATGGCTTGTCCGGGCGCGAGGCTACGCTGCGGCGTCAGCGTGTCGGGGACAACCGCCTGGCGCAGACGCCGCCGCGTTCGCGCTGGTTGCTGTTTCTGGATCAGTTCAAAAGCCTGCTGATTCTGGTGCTGATCGGCGCTGGGGTGCTGGCAGGCGCGATCGGCGACATCAAGGATGCGGTGGTCATTCTGGTGGTGGTGCTGATCAACGCGCTGCTGGGTTTCTGGCAGGAGCATCGCGCCGAGCAGACCCTGGCGGCGCTGAAGAATATGCTGGCGCCGATGGCGCGGGTACGGCGCGACGGCGTGGTCGAGGAAATCGCCGCCAGCCAGCTGGTTCCTGGCGATATCGTGCTGCTTGAGGCGGGTGACCGGATACCGGCGGACGGACGCCTGCTGGTCAGCCACAATCTCGAAATCGACGAGTCGGCGCTGACCGGGGAATCGCAGCCTGTTGGCAAGGATGCTCGCCAGACATTGCCGGCCGAAACACCACTGGCCGAGCGAATCAATCTGGCATTCATGAATACCGTGGTCACGCGGGGGCGTGGTGAGCTGCTGGTCACTGCCGCCGGCATGAACACCGAGATGGGGCGGCTGTCGGGCATGTTGGCCGAGGCCGATAGCGGGCCAACGCCGCTACAGCTGCAACTCGACGGGCTGGGTCACCGTCTGGCGCTGATCGCCGGGCTGGTGATCGTGGTGATCTTTGCGCTGGGCATTCTGCGGGGCGATCCGCTGGTGGAGACCATCCTCACTTCGATTGCGTTGGCCGTTGCGGCCATTCCCGAAGGTCTGCCGGCGGTGGTCACGGTGACCCTGGCATTGGGCATGCACCGCATGGCGCAGCACAATGCCATCGTCAAACGGCTGGCGGCGGTAGAAACCCTTGGTTGTACCACGGTCATCTGCTCCGACAAGACGGGCACATTGACGCTCAACCAGATGACCGCCCGTGCTGTTTATTATCGTGGCCAGCAGCTTGCTGTTACGGGGGAAGGCTATGGTGCCGACGGCGCGATCCAATCCGGCGACGGGGCGATGCTGCCGGACATGACACCACTTGTTCGGGCGGCGGTGCTGGCCAACGACAGCCGCATTGCGGACGGTCAGCTGATCGGTGACCCCACCGAAGGCGCGCTGCTGGCGCTGGCCGCCAGAGCGGGCTTCGACGCGGAGCAGCTGCGCGCGCAGCACCCCCGCATCGCCGAAATCCCGTTCGACTCCGCGCACAAGTTCCAGGCCAGCTTTCATCGTGAAGGCAATGTCATTCGGGTCTACCTGAAAGGCGCTCCCGATGTGCTGCTGGCCTGTGCAGCGCGGCAGCTTGCCGCCGACGGTGATGAGCCGCTCGATGCCAGCGCCTGGGCCTCGCAAAACGAGGCGCTGGCAGCACAGGCCATGCGGGTATTGGCGCTGGCGACGACCACGCTGCCCGCAGCCGGTTTCGATGCCGATGGTGACCTGATGGCATCGATCCGTGATCTCACGCTGATTGCGCTGGTGGGCATCATCGACCCGCCGCGCCCCGAAGCACGTGAAGCAATCGCCCGCTGCAAGCGTGCCGGCATCGAGGTGAAAATGATCACCGGCGATCATCGCCTGACCGCCTCTGCCATAGCCACTGAGCTGGGGCTGGTCGGAGATGTGCTGGATGGATGCGAACTCGATGCCATGACTGAGGCCGAGCTGATCGAACGCATCGAACACACCGCAGTCTTCGCCCGCGTTGCGCCGGAGCACAAAGTGGCGATCGTGCGTGCGCTCAAATCGCGTGGTCATGTCGCGGCGATGACGGGGGATGGTGTCAATGACGCCCCGGCGCTGAAGCATGCCGACATCGGCGTGGCCATGGGTATCACCGGCACCGAAGTCACCAAGGAAGCCGCCACCATGGTGCTGACCGATGACAACTTCGCCACCATTGTGCGCGCGGTTGGTGAAGGTCGAACCATCTATGACAACATCGTCAAATTCGTGCGCTTCCAGCTCTCCACCAACATGGGCGCGATCCAGGCCGTGCTCGGTGCCAGTCTGCTCGGTTGGGGCACGCCGTTCACCGCCATCCAGATTCTCTGGATCAATATCATCATGGACGGCCCACCGGCCATGAGCCTTGGGGTAGAACCCACCCGCGAAGGGATCATGGACGAACCACCACGCCCCCGCGATGCACGCATCCTCACCGGGCGACGTCTGGCGCAGCTCTTTCTGTATGGCCTGACGATGGCGGTCGGTACGCTGGCGCTATTTCTCTACGCCCAAGAGAAAGGCGAAACCTATGCCATCACCCTGGCCTTTACCACCTTCGTACTGTTCCAGTTTTTCAATATCTTCAATGCCCGCGCCGAACATGGCTCCGCATTCAATGGCCATTTTTTCCGCAACCGCTGGCTGTGGTTGTCACTTGCGGCAGTGTTGAGCCTGCAAGTGCTCGTCGTCCACTGGACGCCGGCGCAAATGATATTCCACACCACCGCTTTGTCACTCCACGACTGGGCGCTCGCTACCGCTAACCGCATCCACCGTATTGCTGCTGGACGAGGGGAGGAAATCGTTGCAGAGAAGGGTGCGCCGAGCTGTTGGGTGAACGTAGGATGGGTAGAGCGCAGCGAAACCCATCAGACTGCTAATAAACGCGAAGGCGAGCGACTTATTCCCGCAACAATCCCCACCGTTTGGCTCACAAATATCACCGTTTAGCAGAAACCGTGCTTCACCGTCGATACGAAGCTAATGATCAGCGCTTGCCTGTCGATAAGAGAGCCGGTATTCAATTGCATGGAGCGCTCGATGCGTCGTTTTTTCCAACTACTGCCGCTGTTGCTGATAGGGTTGCCGTCACTTCTCCATGCTGATGATCTGGAGGTTTACGCCAATCCATCAAATGTTGAGACGGTTCCCAATCTGCTGTTTGTTTTTGATAGCTCCGGTAGCATGAAGAAGACACCATTGGGAACGGCGCCCAGCACCGAAGAGCCATCGCGTCTAACCATATTGAAACAAGCGATGGACGAAATTCTGGCCCAGGATTTCAAGGGTGATCTCAATATTGGCTACATGGACTTCAGAAACTGGATAGGAAACGGCGTCAAATTCCCGGTATCTGGTATCGACAGCGACGCCCATGACATCGATCCGGATATCCCCGCCGGCACGACGGTGCGAGAGGTGATTCGCAACCTTGTGAAGGCCAACAGCGCCGGCGGGCAAACACCAACAGTAGATGCTTTGTATGAGGCCGCCCGCTATTTCCGGGGTGATACGGTGCATCTGGGCCGCAGCGGCTCTTTCGGGCGTTGGGACACAAGCCGGACGCCGCCGCACTACCGTGGAGGGAGCTGGAGAGCTGCCCATCCAGCATCTTACTCGGGTGAAAGGAACTATCAGAGAATTTATGTCGATCCGGCCACGCCTAAAGGCAATGGCGTTCGGGAGGGGACTTGCACAGACTATTCTGCTCGTCCCAACAGCAACAGGAACGATTGTCGTTCGGTGCCAGAAGACAAGCTTTTCAGCTGCACCACCTACGGTGTCAAAGAGTGTACCTGGGAAACCTACCAGCACTGCCTAGATGGCGAGTACATTGTGGCGGACAGCTGCCTGACCGGGCCGGGAAACAGTGAAAATATCTGGTTTACTCGAAATAATGGCTCGCGCTGCTGTATCAGCGCAGATATTACCAATGCTGAATGTTTGGGGAACAAGAATCTGGATTTTCAATGCAATAACAGCGAGGAGCGCAGGCGCTGTGTTGGGGGACGTAATGAAAATCAGGTCTATACGCAATGTAAATACCGCTATCGGGTAGAGCATAGTGATGACCGGACCTATAAAAGCCCCATCGGCATGCAGTGTCAGAAAAATGCGATCATCCTGCTTTCCGATGGTGCGCCATCGAAGAATAGGGTTGACCTCGGGGATGTCAGAAACGATGGCCGCGTCAAAGGGCCTTATTATATTCGCCGGATGATATTCAATGGTACGAACGCGGTTGTTGCGGAGGATAAAAAAATCGCCTCAATTCACAATGTGCGGTGTGCTGACCTGAGTGGGTCGATTTTTGGCCAGGATCCGCTGAAGTATCGCTGGGGAAACTGCGGCCCTGAGCTGGCAGAGTTTCTGCATAAATATGACCAGATTCCCGCGTTGGAGAACTCCACGGTAGAAACCTACACCATCGGTTTTGGTCTCAACGGGACGGGGGCATCGGAAGCGCAGGAGTATTTACGACTGTTGGCGACCAAAGGCGGCGGTAATTTTTATGAGGCTGATGATGTGGACAGCCTGGTGTCGTCCATTACCTCGATTATTTCGACGATCACCAGCGAGAATCAGAGCCTGACCGGTATTTCATTGAGCATCGATGCCAATCGGATGTCGACCAGCAATAAAACCTACGTGGGGCAGTTCATACCCAGCAATCAGCGAAGCTGGGAAGGCAACATCAAAGGCTATTTTATCGGCCCCAAAGGTCTGGCGGATGTCAACGGTGCGTTGGCGGTGTCGGCGGTGGGAAGCGCCGAGTACAGCGGTTCTGCCCAGAGTTTCTGGAGTGATGAAGCCGACGGCGCCAATGTACTGGCCGGGGGGTTGCGTGGCAAGCTTGCCGCCGGGAACAGAACCATCTTCGTCAATACCAAGGATGCAGCCCCCAATGAGCTGGCGCTGAGTGGCGACGATACGCTGCTGTTCACGACAGCAAATGCCGCACTGACCAATGACATGCTGGGTCTGCCCGGTAACGCCAATGCGGATACGCGTGAGGCCCTGATCGAATGGGCGCGTTCCGCAGAGATGCGCGACCCCTGCATGCTGTGCCGACCGTGGTGCATTATGGTGGCGACACGGGGGATGTGCTCTACGCGATGACCAATATGGGTTTTCTCCATGCCTTCGATGTCACTCATCCGACAACAACCGGTGATACCAGTGGTGGTGCAGAGTTGTTTGCGTTCATGCCCCGCGCATTGATCAGTAATCTGCCGGCCTTGAAGGCCAATGGTTCCAGTGGTCGACACATCTATGGGCTCGATGGTCCGATGACGGTTCTCACAGAAGATGTGAATGCCGATGGTGTACTCAAGGCCGACGATGGTGATCGCGTCATCCTCTATTTCGGTATGCGTCGTGGTGGCAGCGCCTACTATGCCATGGACGTCTCCAATCCTGAGGCGCCGGTGTTGTTGTGGCGTATCGATCCCGCCACCACGGGCTTTGCGGGCATCGGCCAGAGCTGGTCACGCATGGTGCTGACCACGATCCAGGAGGGTGCCGAAGGACAGCGTAAGGTGTTGGTCTTCGGTGCGGGATACGACGCCGATCAGGATGGTTATTCGCAACGCACCGCTGATGACAAAGGCGCGGGTGTCTATATCGTCGATGCCTACTCCGGCGAACTCATCATGTCTTTTGGCAGCGATGCCAGCCGCTATGTGGCTCAGGTACCTGAGATGAAATACAGCATTCCGGCAGAACCTCGAGTGGTCGATCTGGATGATGACGGGCTGGCCGACAGGATTTATCTAAGCGACATGGGGGCGCAGATATGGAGCATCGATCTGCCCAACGGCGGCAGCCTCACCGATGCTGCCGCCTATCTTGTCCACCGCGTGGCTGATTTGGGCGGCAGCGGCGTAGCGGATAACCGCCGCTTCTATTACCCACCCGCGGTAGCCCGTGTCATGCGCAAAGGCGCGAAAAAACTTGCCATTGCGATCGGCTCCGGTTTTCGCGCCCACCCGCTCAACTCTGCCATTACCGATCGCTTCTTTGTACTGTTCGATGACGAGAAGAAAGAGGCGGACAAACTGCCAGCCATGATCACTGATGATTCATTGTTCAACCTCACCGATGACCTGCTTGGCCCAGGTGCTGATGCCGACGATATCGCCGTTGCCAAGACAGCGCTTGCGCAAAAGCGCGGCTGGTACATGACGCTGCCAAGCGGACGCAAAGTCATTTCAGAGGCGCGGGTGCTGGCTGGCATGGTGATGTTCAACGCCTTTTCGGCAACGGGTTCGGCCTGCGAAGGTGTCACCACACGCAATGACTTCTATCTCATCTCATTGCTCGATGCGCGTGCGCTGGTCGATCTCGATGAGGTCGATGAAAACATCAAACAGGATCGCTGGGTCACTATCGAATACAGTGGCATCGCTACCGCACCAAGCCTTGTTTTCGGTGATCCCGCAGAGAATGAAGACAACAAACCCACGATGGACATCTATGTGGGGCAGGAAAAGGTCTGGAGCAGAGCGGAGCAGATCTACAAGCTTCTGTGGAAGGAGGTCAACTAAGCTGTTAACAACCGTGAAAGAGGGAGGGGCGAACCCGAAAACTAAATAATCCAAGTCTCGGCATTCAAATGGGCAGAATTAGCGGTTCCCCCCTTTCGCAAAGGCCAGGCAATTTCCTCCCCCTTTTTTGCAAAGGGGGGTTAGGGGGGATTTGAACGGTTATGGGTTCGCAGCAAGCCCTCGAAAATCCCCCTCAATCCCCCTTTGATAAAGGGGGGAGCTGTCAGAAGTGATCGCATGTTGCTACGGATAACGCCAGCCTCTTTCCAGATGTGATGTATCTTTTTGTCGTTACATCAATGGATTTGTAAGTAAACAATTAAAAGAAGAAGGTAACTACTCAGCGCAAAAAAACCATAAAAAAAGCTTGACAGGGTTTTTGCGTATTTTTCCTGCTTTTTCGGCAATCCAGGGATTAGCTTCAAACCCCTGCCTCAGAAGCATCATCATTCTATA
>JALSHZ010000144.1 GCA_026981985.1 Gammaproteobacteria bacterium
ATGTTTTGTCGTATTCGGGGCTATTTATCCACTTGTCGAAAACAAGGGCTGAGTGCATCCGATGCGTTGGCGTTGGTTTTTGCGGGAAAATTACCCCATTTTGATTTAATGGGCTGAGTAGTTACTACGAACTCAAGTTTCGGAGTTCATGTCGCGTCTAAATCAGTGAGCGACCCATTGATGCAAAACAAGTAATGCGTTGCAATAGGCGGTATTGTTGATTCCTGGGTCGCCACATCAGAACCCATGAATCAGTGGTCACGCGTTCAAGACCGGCGCTTTCCCTGGAAACAGGGCTGCCACCTTTGACAACTTCCCCCTTTTCCAAGGGGGATTGAGGGGGGATTTATACCCCCTCACCAGGCCAAAACTCCGCAGCACCAATCCCTCCAAACCTCCCCTTGCGAAAGGGAGGCTTTTGGTGGCTCCTTTGCGACGGAGCTACATCCCAGCTTCCCCTTTCCCGGGGAACGGCTGATGTGCAAATCTGAGCTCCGAAACTTGAGTACGAAATCGGAGATTTGTGTGCGCGCGGTCATTGGTGGCCACTCTAACGGGTTAAAAATCAGCGAGGTGGGTTCTTTTTCAATCGTATTGTTCTGGGCTTGGTGGTTTGCCGGCAGGATGCCGGCGGTCCCAGGGGTGGTCTGTTGTTGTGCTGTTGGTTATTGATTGATCGCGTCATTTTCTCCTTGGTGGCGTGCTGGCAAGGAGCGGGTTATTCTGGGAGTTTAGGTTTTAGGATTCAATTGTGCAGATGCTTTGGTTCTCCTTCTTTGTCGGAACCGATTCAAGCAGTGGTGTCCTTTCAAATAAATCCGGAGGTGGTATGACTGCGCAAATTCGTGAGGTGTTGTTTTTCAATGGCAAGCTAAGACGTATGAATTCGTATCCGCCCCTGCCGGTGCAGGATGGGTTGGTGCTGAGTAAATTCGATATCGGTGCGCATGCAGTGATGGGGAAGCATTATGCGACTTGTTTGAGTCGGGGGTATGTGGGGGTTTGGGAGTTGAGGGATGGTGGCTTTTATCTGCTCGATGTGCGTGGCCCGAGCTATCAGATGCTTGTTCCGGCACCGCTGTTTGCTGATTGGTTTTCTGGTGAGTTGCGGATCCCGGATGGTGAGTTGATTCGGCGGGGGCCGGGCTATGTGAGTGTAGAGGTTTATGAAAGAGATTGGGTGATTACGATTGAGCGTGGTGTTGAAGTAGGGCGGGAGATTATCCACAACAATCAAGGAAAGGAAAAAGTGTGACTTTTCCTTTCCTTGCAGACTCGACAGCCCTGATGATGTTGTCTCAACCATCGACCGGCTGGATCAGCTCGATCTTGTAGCCGTCGGGGTCATCGATGAAGGCCATCTTCTTACGTCTGTCCGGTGTTTCGCCTGGTCCCCACGAGAAGCTGAGCCCCGCTTTGTCCAGCGCCTTGCCGATGGCTTCGATCGAATCGACGCGATAGGCCACGTGGCCATATCCAGTTCCAAGGTCATAGCTATCCACGCCCCAGTTATAGGTCAGCTCCAGCATGGGGCCGTCGCCAGAGTCTCCGGGTGCTTGCAAGAACGCTAGTGTGAACTTGCCGTCGGGATAGTCGGCACGGCGTACTTCGCGAAAGCCGAGGACGTTGACGTAAAAGTGGATGGAGCGATCGAGGTCGCCAACGCGGATCATGGTGTGCAGATATTGCATGGGCTGTTTCCTGGTGTTGAGTCACGCTATGGTACTGCATCAGTCGCGGGGTTGCTGGTACCCGGGTTTGCCCTTGTGTTGGCAGGGTTTCGGACTGGCAGTCGCCCCGGAAAGCGCTACACTGTTTCGATTCGGGCTTGGTTGCGACTGGCTGTGCAGTAAACAACATGGGTAATGCAATGAAAATAAAGGTTTTTTCTTTTTTCCTTCTATTGGTTCTTGCGATGCCATCTTCACAGGCGGTGTCGTTATCGGATGTGGTGTTGCCCGAGACGTTGGATGTTGAGGATCAGGCGCTGAAGTTGCATGGCTGGGGCGTGCGCAAGAAGCTTTTTCTGAAGCTGTATGTTGGTGCCCTGTATCTGCCGCAACAATCATCGGACGCAAACGCGATCCTCAATAGCAATTCACCGATTGCGATTCGCCTGCACATTCTGTCGAAGCTCGTGTCGGCGAAGAAGATGGAAAAGGCGATCAAGGAAGGTTTCGCCAAATCGACGGCGGGCAACACGGCCACGATTCAACATGAAATCGACCAGTTTCTGGCATTCTTCCGTGACAACGTCAGTGAGGACGACATATTCGATATCGTCTATGCACCACAGCTCGGGGTGCGTGTGGTCATGAATGGCCGTGAACTTGGCGTCATCAGCACTAATCGCGAAGCATTTCGCAAAGCGCTGTTTGGTATCTGGCTTGGCGCTGATCCGGTGCAGGAAGACCTCAAGGCGGCAATGCTCGGGAAGTCAAGCTGAAGCGTCAGGTAACAGGAGGATATTGCACTTTTTTACGTTGCTGTGGGGCTGATAAGAAAAAGCATGCCGTCTGTCGTTTTTTGCAATCACGGGTGGCATGGTATTCTTATGCCGCTAATTGATGGCGTAGCACTGTAACTCGATACAGACACAGGGCAGTGTAGCGATGAATACGCCGCTAAACAGTGAATCCCGATCCGCTCGGCGCAGTAACTGGTAAGGATGATGCCAGTGTCGGATGGTGACGGGTTCCACAACCCCCCATTTCAGGCCAAGAGCCTGGAATACATAAAGATAATAAAGAGGCCCTGCATGCATCCCTTCAAGGCAGCACAGTATCGTCCGCGACATCGGGACGAGCAGAATCAGAACACGAATGGCCACTACCCCCGTGGCAAGAACAGAAAGGAACCTGTCACCAGCTACTACGTCTACGGCAAGAGCGCCGCGATCGAGTTCGTCTGTGACGAAACACGTAAACAGCAGATCAACACCATCTCCATGCAGGCGGCATCCGCGCGCGGTGAAGGCGAACGTGGCTATGACTGGGACAACAAGACCATTATCCAGATACCGCGCAATGAGCTTCTCGTGGTCATGGCGATCATGCTAGGCATGTTGCCGCGCGCCGAGTTCGATCAGACCGGCCTGCACGCGGGCAAGAGCTATACCGTGGAACACCAGGATGAAAAGCTGTTTTTCATGGTGGCGGAACGTGGCAAACCGATTCGTGCGGTAGGGCTCTGTCCGGAAGACTCCTACCAGGTGGCCACGCTGTTTTTGCGCCAGCTAAAGGCGAACAGCCCCTGGATGACGACCGCAGAAGTCATCGACCTGATTGAAATGACCGTCGTACGCATGAAGCTGGCGCAGCAGGCACGTCAGCAGTCCGCTGATCCGGATGTGGATCTGGATGTAGAAGAAGGCGACAGCATCGAAGAGGACGGCGTGGAGCTGGCCGAAGATGATGTCGTGATGCGCGACGACGAACCCAACTTCAATCGTTGATGCTGTAAGCGGTCGTTGTTGCTCACGTCGGTTTCATCGTCTATTTCTTTGCTCAGCATGAGGGTGTCGTATCGCGACACCTTCATGCTGCTTCTGCGCATTGCAACGCGCGCCATCAACAGCCTCAAGAATCAAGCGTCTCTGAGGGTGACGAGATGGGGCGGGATATGGCTAATATAGTCTGCCCAATAAAAACGTGACGAAGAACACCCTGCATGATAAATTGACCGGCTTTTGATGCTCAATGTGGCAGGTAGCGAAATACCCTGCTAACACAATGGCTTGAAGTCATTTTCCGGAGACAACAATAGTGGAACTAACGGGTGCTGAAATCTTCGTGCGCTGCCTGAAAGATGAGGGTGTAGACCTCATCTTCGGTTATCCGGGCGGCGCGGTATTGCATATCTACGATGCGCTGTACCGTCAGGATGATGTGGCCCACGTTCTGGTTCGTCATGAACAGGGCGCGGTGCACGCGGCGGAGGGTTACGCCAAATCGACCAATCGCCCCGGTGTCGTACTCGTCACTTCCGGGCCTGGTGCGACCAATGCCGTCACGGGGATCGCTGATGCCTATATGGATTCGGTGCCGCTGGTGGTCTTTACCGGCCAGGTCCCGCGGGCGCTGATCGGCAACGATGCTTTTCAGGAGGTCGATACCGTCGGCATTACCCGACCCTGCGTCAAACATAATTTCCTCGTCAGTGATGTCAGCAAGCTGGCAGAGACGATCAAGAAAGCTTTCTTCATTGCTTCCAGTGGCCGTCCCGGGCCGGTTGTTGTCGACATCCCGAAGGATGTGACGGCGGACAAGGCGGAATATCACTATCCTGAAACCGTCGAGATCCGTTCCTACAAGCCGAAGAAAACCGGGCATCTGGGCCAGGTTCGTCGCGCTGCCGATCTCATCATGCAGGCGAAAAAGCCGATTATCTATGCGGGTGGCGGTGTCATTCTCGGTCATGGGGCGAAGTCGCTGTACGACTTTACCAAGCTGACTGGTTTCCCCATCACCAATACGCTGATGGGGCTGGGAGGGTATCCGGCGACTGACGAGCAGTCTCTCGGCATGTTGGGCATGCACGGCACCTACGAAGCCAACCTCGCGATGCACCATGCTGATCTGGTCATTGCCGTCGGCGCACGCTTCGATGACCGTGTCACCGGCAATATCGAAAAATTCTGCCCGGAAGCAAAGATCATCCATATCGATGTCGATCCGGCATCGATCTCGAAAAACGTTCAGGTCGATGTACCCATCGTCGGTGAGGTCGATCCGGTGCTACAGGCGCTGATTGCCGAGATCGAGCAGCGCGGCGAGCCGCTCGCGTTCGCTGCGGAAGAAGCCTGGTGGAAGCAGATCGAGGAATGGCGTGCGCAGGAGTGCCTGAAATATGAACAGGGCGATGACTTGATCAAGCCGCAGTTCGTGGTCGAAAAACTGTGGGAGGTAACGGAGGGCGATGCCTTTGTGACCTCCGATGTCGGTCAGCACCAGATGTTCGCCGCGCAATACTACAAGTTCGATAAGCCTTATCGCTGGCTCAATTCCGGTGGCCTGGGGACAATGGGCTTTGGCCTGCCCGCAGCAATGGGCGCGCAGCTCGCGCACCCTGATGCGACCGTGGCTTGTATTACCGGCGAAGGCAGCATCCAGATGAATATCCAGGAGCTGGGCACTTGTCGGCAGTATGGTCTGCCGGTCAAGATCGTGAATCTGAACAATCGATTTCTTGGCATGGTGCGGCAGTGGCAGGAATTCTTCTATGCCGGGCGCTACGCCATGTCATATATGGATTCGCTGCCCGATTTCGTCAAGCTGGCCGAGGCTTATGGCCACGTCGGCATGCGCATCGAAAACCCGGCCGATGTCGAGCCGGCGCTGCGCGAGGCGTTTGCGATGAAGGACAAGTTGGTGTTCATGGATTTCATTACCGAACAGAATGCCAATGTTTACCCGATGATCCCGGCCGGTGCCGGCCAGAATGAAATGATCCTGGTGTAGCCATGCGACATATAATTTCAATTCTGATGGAAAATGAATCCGGCGCGCTGTCTCGGGTTTCAGGTTTGTTCTCAGCGCGGGGGTATAATATCGAATCGCTGTCGGTGGCGCCGACCGATGACCCGAGCCTGTCGCGGATGACGCTGGTCACTCATGGCTCCGATGAGATCATCGAGCAGATCAAGAAACAGCTGAACAAGCTGATCGATGTCGTCAAACTGCTCGATCTCACTGAAGCGCCCTATATTGAGCGCGGCATGCTGCTGGTCAAGCTCGACTGCGGCGGTGCAGGACATCGGGAGCTGATCAAGCATCTCGCCGACATTTTCGGTGCCAAGATCATCGATGTGACGCCATCTGCTTACACTGTCGAGTTGATTGGCGGCGCAAGCAAGCTGGATTCATTTCTCGAAGCGCTGAGCCCCATCCCGGTGATCGAAGTGGTGCGCTCGGGTTCCATGGGAATCGCCCGCGGCGATATTGCACTCAAGGTGTAACTATTCACTCAAGTTTCGGAGTTCATCACTGTTGAGGCCAGCGCTATCCGTAGCAACACGGCTATCACGTCTGACAGCTTCCCCCTTTGTCAAAGGGGGATTGAGGGGGATTTTCAGGGGTTTGCTGCGAACCCATGGCCGTTCCAATCCCCCCCCTTAACCCCCCTCTGCAAAAGGGGGGGGAACTGGCTGATGTGCAAATCTGAACTCCGAAACTTGAGTTTTCGGTAGGTAGAAAATTAGAGCCGTAACGGCTCAGATTGCCGCTGAAACGCGTCAGATCAAGGCGGGAAATGTGAGTTTGCGACCCATATGGAAATGGGGAGTGTAGAAAATGCAAGGAGCAATTTTCTACCACATGTAAATGAGCATTTCCCAACGCAGAGATGACGTGTTTCAGTGGTGAGCTGGGCAGTTACTCAAACGTTTAACTGTAAGTACAGGATACAACCATCATGATGAATATCTACTACGACAAAGATGCCGATCTGAGCATTATCAAGAGCAAGAAGGTCACGATCATCGGCTATGGCTCGCAGGGCCATGCGCACGCCAACAACCTCAAGGATTCCGGCGTCGATGTCACGGTAGGTCTTCGTCCCGGTTCGGCATCGGCAGCGAAAGCAGAGGCTGCCGGCTTGGCGGTCAAGCCGATCGAGGATGCGGTCAAACAGGCCGATCTGGTCATGATTCTGGCACCGGATGAGCACCAGGCGGTGCTCTACAACGCGCTGGTTGAACCCAATATCAAGGAAGGCGCGGCGCTGGCGTTTGCCCACGGCTTCAATATTCACTTCGAGCAGATTCAGCCACGTGCCGATCTCGATGTCATCATGGTTGCGCCCAAGGGGCCGGGCCATCTGGTTCGTTCGACCTACACCGAAGGCGGTGGTGTCCCGAGCTTGATTGCGGTGTTCCAGGATGCCAGCGGCAAAGCAAAGGAGATTGCACTTTCTTATGCATCGGCCAATGGCGGCGGCCGCGCCGGGATTATCGAAACCACGTTTCGCGAAGAGACTGAGACCGATCTGTTCGGTGAGCAGGCTGTACTCTGCGGCGGCGCCACCGCGCTGGTACAGGCCGGTTTCGAAACCCTCGTCGAAGCGGGTTACGCGCCGGAAATGGCTTATTTTGAATGCCTGCACGAGCTGAAGCTGATCGTTGATCTGATGTACGAGGGCGGTATCGCCAATATGCGCTACTCCATCTCCAACACTGCCGAGTATGGCGACCTGACCCGTGGTCCGCGCGTCATCACCGAGGAGACCAAGAAGGAGATGGGCCGCATCCTCAAGGAGATCCAGAACGGCGAATTCGCCCGTGAGTTCATCATGGAGAACATGACCGGCGCCGCCACTTTGAAAGCCAAGCGCCGGCTCGGCAAGGAGCACCCTATCGAGGAAGTCGGTGGGCGTCTGCGCGGCATGATGTCGTGGATCGGCGATAACAAGCTGGTCGACAAGAGCAAGAACTGATCAGGTCGGCAAAGTCTGACAAAGGCATCTCCGAATTTTACGGAGATGCCTTTTTTTTGTGCGATCGTTTATATTAAGGGCTGTTCTCTCCGAACCACGCTTGTTGGGCACGTCGCTATCGCTCCTTTGCCCAACCTACATGGCTGAATGGATGCGACTTGCATCAGGAATCCATTCACGATTTTATTTGAAGGAACATGACCGATCAGTCTGACTCAAGCCCGCAGGGGCCACGCCACAAGAGCATTTTTCTGCTGCCGAACCTGTTTACCACAGCGGCGATGTTCGCTGGCTTCTATGCCATTATTGCGGCGCAGACCGAGCGTTTCTCGGCCGCGGCCATTGCGATTTTCATTGCCATGATTCTCGACACGGTCGATGGGCGTGTGGCGAGAATGACGAATACACAGACCGAGTTCGGCGCTGAGTATGACAGCCTGGCCGATCTGATCTCCTTTGGTTTGGCACCGGCACTGGTGATGTATCAGTGGTCGCTGATCTATCTGAACGATGCCGGTCCGGGCTGGGCAAAGCTTGGCTGGCTGGCGGCATTTTTCTACACCGCTGCTGCGGCAATGCGGCTGGCGAGATTCAACGTACCCTCCGCTGATGAAGACAAACGCTATTTCACTGGCTTGCCAAGCCCGACAGCGGCGGCCTTGATGATCGGTATGGTGTGGATCTGGCACGACAGCGGCTTCAGTGGTGAAACCTTCCGCATACCCGCATTCATTCTTACGATCACGGCCGGCGCGTTGATGGTCAGCAACATCAAGTACCTGACGTTCAAGGACATCGACTACCGCAGCAAGGTGCCATTCATGGGTATTCTGCTGGCGCTGGTGGTGTTGCTGCTGGTCGCTTTCGATCCGCCGAAGGTGTTGTTTACTGGCTTTCTTGTCTACACGCTATCCGGCCCGGTATCGCTGTTGCTGAAAAAGCGTCGCGGGGAATCGTAAGACAACGTAGTTGACAATCGTTTGCGTGGGTAATGATTCGCCCGCTTGCACACGGCAACTGTTCTCCCCAGACTACGCGCAGAGTCATTCTTCAGGAGTTTCAAGATGCGTCGCAGAGACAGGGTTTCTCGCCTCCGTTCAACCATTTGCGCTGGTATTGTTGCCGCCGTCCTCAGCGGGTTTGGCACGCATGCCGTCGCAGACTGTGCATCCGATTCGCCCCGGGCCATCATCGACAGCATGCTCAACCTCGACGTTTACGGCACCGAGGATAAGATCGCCCAGCTTGCAGCACGTGAGCCAAACCATCCGCTGCTCGATTTTCTCAAGGCGATGGCGATACTCAATCGCGCCTATACCACTACAACTATCGACCGCTCGGTCGAGGAGCAGGCGCTAGTACCGCTGATCGAGACGGTCAAAAAAGCCCGTGCCCGTGTCCAGGCGGGGGATGACAACCCACAGGTTCAGCTCGCACTCGGTCTGTCGCAGGCCTTTGTCGGCTCCATCTATTTCGCCCATGACAAATCCCTGAAAGCCTACAAATACGCCAGTGCTGGCCATACCACGCTGGAAAATCTGGTTGCCGAGCACCCGGAAATCGAAGATGCCTTGCTTGGTCTTGGGCTGTTCAACTACTACCTGGGATCGATCGAGTCGAAGGGGATGAAGTGGGGTGCAAAAATGATGGGGCTGGAAGGCGATCGCGAGTTGGGGTTGAACTACCTGGAGCAGGCCGCCCAGAGCGCGCCCAATGTTGCCCCTGTTGCCGCCCGCGTGTTGCTGATGGAAGTGGAGATGTCCGACGAGGAGAAATGCAAGTACAGCAGTCTTGCTCAGGAGATGCGCAATCGCTATCCCGGCAACCGCATTTTTGACCTCATTGCCCGCATCATTCCGCTTCAGTGTCGGTTGGCAGAAAGTGAAGGTATTTCTGTCTACCCCGATAGCGGCATGACCTTGGCGGGCAGCTGTGATGCTGGTGGCTATGGTGCCACCACCGTCAGCGGTAGCTATTCCGGCGAGAGTGTTACTGTTGAGTCGGTAGCGCCAAGCCAGGACAGCTACTATAGCGGCAGCATCGAAGCCGCACCGACAGTGCAGCAGCCGCCAGTATCAGTCGACAGCGGCAGCTTCGTGCTCGACTACTGATTCACTCGTCAGAGGGTGCCCATCTTCGCCGGCAGGCGTAAGATGGGCACATGAACGACACGACCCAGACGCAAGCTTTTCAAAATCTGACGCCCGACACGATGCTCGATGCGATCGAGAGCATCGGCTATCTCACCGATGGCCGTTTCCTGGCGTTGAACAGCTATGAAAACCGCGTCTATCAAGTTGGCCTGGAAGACGCCGAGCCGGTCATCGCCAAGTTCTACCGACTAAATCGCTGGTCCGACGCTGCCATTCTCGAAGAGCACGCCTTCACCCAATTGCTGGAAGAGGACGAAATTCCGGTGGTCGCACCGCTGCCGGATGCGTCTGGCCTCACGCTGCATCATCACGGCGAATATCGCTTTGCACTCTACCCGCGGCGGGGCGGTAGAACCCCCGAACTGGACAACCCCGAACAGCTGGAGATGATTGGTCGCTTCATTGCACGCGTTCACCTGCATGGGCAACTGCACCCCTTCAAACACCGGCCAACACTCGATATCGAAAGCTTCGGCGAAAAACCGTCACGCTTTCTGTTGGAAAATGGCTTTATCCCTGCCGAGCTGGAAACCAGCTATGCCAGCCTGGTCGATGACCTGTTGCTGCGCATCCGTCGCTGCTTCGAAGCGGCTGGCGACTTTACCACTCTCCGCCTGCATGGTGACTGCCACCCCTCAAACATCCTCTGGCGCGACGACACCCCGCATATCGTCGATTTCGACGACGCCCGCATGGGACCCGCGATTCAGGATTTGTGGATGTTCCTGTCAGGCGATCGACAATACGCCACCGCACGCCTGGCCGACTTGCTTGAAGGCTACACCCAGTTCCGTGATTTCGATCCGCGCGAACTGCACCTGGTCGAAGCCCTGCGTACCCTGCGCATGATTCACTACGCCGCCTGGCTGGCACGCCGCGCCGATGATCCGGCATTCAAAATGGCATTCCCCTGGTTCTATACCCACCGCTATTGGGATGATCATATTCTCGCGCTGCGCGAACAGGCAGCGCTGATGGATGAGCCCCCGCTGGTCTGGGACTGACAGGGCAGGCTGAGATATCCACTGAATATAGCGTTTGCCGCCGTAACAGCAGCTATTTATAGTCTGGCCTGAGCAAACCGATCAGACCACAATGAATAACCATAAGCCTGTTTTGACTCTGGTTGCCGCCGACGATCATCGCCTGTTTCTGCAGGGGTTGACGAGTCTCCTTGCCGGGCAGGATGGCGTTAGCCTGGTTGCTAGCTGTGAGGATGGCGACGGACTGCTGCGCTCAGTGCGCGAGCACCAGCCGGATATCGTGCTGCTGGATCTCTCGATGCCGGGGCCACCGACGGAGGAGCTGGTGGCACGGATCAGCAACCAATGGCCTCAGACCCAGGTCGCAGCGCTGACAATGCACCTGGAGCCAGCCCGGGCACGGCGTCTGTTTGAACGGGGCCTGGCGGCCTATATCTCCAAATCTGACGCTTTCGATGAGCTTGCCGGGGCGATCGAAGCGATGCGTGTCGGTGAGCGCTATATCTCCCCAGCGTTGGAGGCGGTGGGATGTGACGAGGTATTGGCAGCGCAAGCAGCAATGGAAACGGATGCGCCGCCGCTGAGCGCTCGCGAACTGGCGGTGCTGAGTCATGCAGCGCGCGGGCAGACCAACCAGTCGATCGCCAACGCCTTATGCATTTCCGAGCGAACAGTGCGATTTCATTTGGCCAATTGCTGCGAAAAACTGGGAGCGAAAGGTAAAGGCCATGCCATTGCACTGGCCATGCAGCGCAGGCTGATTACGGTGGGCTGATCAAGCGGGCTGGTATTTCAGCATTTCGTACGTGATTTGTTACCGTATCTCATGCTTGGCGGCTGGAGCAATGACAAGTTGGTAGGATGTCATGTTGATCAGCGCTGGATATCATCAAACAGGGCGTCGAGTGCTGATCTTGATTCGATAGCAATTCCTTTTCTTTGATCCAGTTGCTCGAGCCCGGCTTTCAGCTGCTCACGAAGCCGAGCCAGCTTGATCTCATGAATCCAGTCTTCATGCATTTCCATGAAACGCAGTGCCTCCCGGATGACTTCACTGGCATTGTTGTACAGACCCGTTTCCACTTTGGCTTTAACGCGGGATTCCAGTTCGGGAGTTAGTGAGATATGCATCGATAGCCTCTTAAAGATAGGCGTTTCCAGAGATCAAACTACCTCACAAATACAAACTTTATCAATCTTTGTATGTAACTATTCAGCACAGTCCCGTAACTGCTCAGATTGGCCCCGTTTTGTGTCAAATCAAGGCGGAAGCGCGCAGTTTACAAGTGTAAATGAGCACTTCCAACGCAGAGTTGGCGCAAATAAGGGGGTAAGCTGAGCAGTTACCTTTGTATTTCATTTGCGAGGGCTCGCTACCACCGGAAGGGTAATCACGACTTCAGCACCTTCACCAGGCAAGCTGTCGATCCCGATCTGGGCATCCATCAAGGCGGCGCGTTCACGCAGGCTGACCAGACCCATTCCCCTTTTCGCCTGAGGCGAGTCGGGCGCATTGCTATCAAAGCCATTGCCATCGTCGCGGATGCAAAAAATGATGCGCCCGCTGGCTTGCTTCAAGCTCACGTCGATGTGCCGGGCTTTGCCGTGGCGGATGGCGTTATGAACGCTTTCCTGAAAAATCCGGAACAGCTGGGCTTCGGTTTCTTTGTCCAATACGACATGCTCATCGATTGCCGTATCGATCGTCAGGCTATTGTGCAGGGCTTGCAGATGTTGCGCTTCGTCATGGATGGCCACCGCCAGCCCACGCTGGTCCAGTTGCACGGGGTGCAAGCCGCTCAGCATGCGTCGTAACGCCACAATGGCGTGGTCCAGTTCGCGGCGGATCCCATCCAGTTTTCCATCCGCCTTGGACTGGCCCGCCAATTGGGTTTGCAGCTTCGCGCTGGCCAGTGTTTGTCCGATGCCGTCGTGCAGTTCACGCGCCATCCCGGCATGGATATCGTCGGCGATCTTCACGACGCGCCGTGACAATGCCCTGTAGTCCACCTGCATCTGTTGCAACCGGGCGATATAAGCGTAGAGCAGGGCATAGCGGTAGAACAAGCTGCCGATCTGCACGTTGCGGTGGCCAAAAAACACGTCCGGCAACCATTGGGTGCGGATCGAGAGGATATAGGCTGCCACCGCCAGCAATTGCGGCCAGGCGGCAATGCGCCGTTGCCTGACGCCCAGGATGGCGCAGTACAGTGCATAAAGCAGGGAAAGTGCGGCAATGCTGCTGTACAGATACCAGGCGAGCGTTTTCGTCGCATTGCCAACGCCGGGCCATAGTAGCAGCAGGCTGGCCACGGCCCAGATCACGCCGAGCCCCGCCAGCAGGTGCGCGGGTACATTGCGATATTGGGCGTGAAAATAAAGCGCGATGCCCGGCGGCACGCCAAGCATTGCCAGCGCCATCAGGAAGTTGGCATGAATCTCGATGCCGGTCAGGTAGAAAATATCGTGGCCAGCCGAGCCCATCAGCATGAGCAGGCTGGTGATGAACAGCCATTTGAATTCAGGAAACAACTGCTGGCTTCGACGCAACAGCAACAGGATCAGCAGCAGATCAACGATACCCAGGGTAATGAACACCGCATCCGCAATGCCTGTGCGCAGCCACGCCTGGCGCTGTGCCGCGGCCAGTTGCTCCTGCGGCCCGATCCGCAGATCCCCACCGACAATGCCAGCCCCGCCAGGAAACAGCGCCCCCCAGGCCGGGCCAAAACCGGTGCTGGTGCGAATGTGCAGCACATTGTCCTGCGCCTGCAACAGTCCCGCTGGGATGGGATAGACCCGCATGGCAGCTTGCGGATTGGTGGCCCGAAACGTCCACGGTGGTTCAAAACGGCCTTCGCCGCCGATGACCTGCCCGTTGAGCCAGGTTTCATCGGTGTGGCGCAGTTGATCGATCGCCAGCGCCAGCGGTTCAGGATGCTGGCTTGCGTTCCAGTCGAAGCGCAGCCGGTACCAGCCACTGATCGGTTGGCCATGTTGCTGTGACAGCAGCCCCGGAACATCAACGGCATGCCACCCGCTGCTGTCGGCAGCGGGTGGCTGCGCGGGGTCAGAACCGGCGACATGGAACTGCCAGACTCCATCAAGCCGCGGTGATCCAGCCGCGAGGGCCGAGGCATCCGTTAGCAGCATCATCAGCAGACAAAGGACTAGGGCAATACGAAGCATGGGGGTCAGCGTAATCGCTATGGCGAATACGCCACAGTAACAATATGTGTCACGGTTCGTAAATGGAGGCGAACTGTCGGAAACGACAGTTATGGGGTCGGGGTGGATGGGATAGTGTCGTCTGGAATGGCGATTTTCGTCGTGGAACAACTCCGCCAGGGTGTAATCGTACGAGCACTATCTCGATCAAGAGTCAAGGAACGAACAATGAAAAAACTATCACGGACTTTTCCAAAGATGTTCATGCTGTTGGCAATGGGACTTTTTTCGGGATGGGTTTATGCCGCCGGCGTTCCCAGTCATTGCACCATCGGCTTCGCGGAGTACAGTGGAAACCTGCCAACTTGGTCCGAAGTAAAAGCTGATAATCGAGGGTACATCGAGAACAACGGCGCCTGGGACCCCAACGCGAAGGTAGGTGTTCCCGACCTGGACAACCTGGGCAATGAATTCCCATTGACCGATTCCATCGAGAATACGGTCAACGTCATCAGCAACCTGCTCAATGCCAAAATCTTGCCAACCGTGGCCTCCAAGGTGATGGATCCGTCCACCCAGGGTATCGCAATGTGTGCCACGGGTACGGCCGCCAACGGTGACTTGGCCGTCTCCGTGACGTTGCCGGTAACCTTCTGCGATTTTTCCGTGGCTTGCCCATCCGGCAGTGACCGGGTGTTGTGGGTTCCACAAACCGTGGATTTTCTCCATAAACTCAAGGTGCCTTCGCCCTCGGGAGGGCAGGTGGACCTGTTCGAGGTGCTTCAGGCGGCGTCATCGGGCAGCGGCGGGCAGCTCCCTGCTGGATTGTCCCTCAACGCCGATAACCAAGTAACGTTCAGCACCCAAGTCCCGGCCGATATTGCCGACGCCTCCAAGAAATGGACCAAGAAAGTGGTGCAGTTCCTCGACACGGTGTTCGGCATGTCGGTGGCCGACATTGTGGGGCCAGCATCCACGGCATTGAGCAATTTGCAAAGCAAGGCCGGCGAGCTCACCGCCGCGATCGATAATTTCACCAAGCAGGTCAACCTCTACGGCGAGGGTTATCACCTGGGCGCCATGGACAATACCCGCCCGAAACTTCATACCTGTATCGGCTATTACGGCCACGGCGTGCGTTCAGAGCTGGCCTCCATGCTCGATGGCAATATCAGCATTGCCTCACGCTACAAGTCCAAGGAAGTGTCCAAAGACTTTAAAGCCCAGGCACGGCTGGGGCTGACCGAAATTGGGCTATTCGGTAAAAACCTGAGCCTGATGGCCGCGCCAGAGGTCAATATTCAGTTCGACGGCCTCGCCAGCTTCGACTGCGTGGCACCGTTCGGTATTCCCATGTACCGCGAGTCCGGTTCCGCAGAAGGCTTGTGCATCCGTAGCTTTGGGACCAGTGCGTTCCCGCAGGTCTGTGATGCCACCGAAGGCGATGACGAATACGCCGCCATTCCTCAGAGCGCCATTACCTCTGGAAACGGTCAGAGTGTTATTTCCGGCATGGTGGATCATTTCCCCATCAGCCTTGACGGTCAGACCGTGGTGTGGCCCCGTTACACCCCGCCAGCGACCAGCGATCCCTTGAACCCGGCCGGTTACGACTTCCTCAAACCTTACCAATCGTTCTACCCGGATGACCCGAACACGCCGGAAAACGAAGCTGACCCCAAACTCGATATCAACCACTCGGTGCTCTCGGCCGGTCTCAACTGGGCGTATGAGGCGGGATTGTCCGATCCGCACCCCAAGCTGCTCTACACCATTCCCATCGTGCCACCGTTCAGTGCCGAGCTGCGTTGGGACTTGGACTGGGGCCTCAGCTGGTTCCATGATTCCAACTACATGCGTGGCCGGCTCGCGGATGCGCTGGATACGTCCTCGGCCGCCTCGGGCATCGATGTGGATACGGTCTTCGACCGCCCCATGCACCCTTTGCAGGCCGAAGACTTGACGGCGGAAAACGGCAACAAATACTACATCGATCCCGCCTTTATGCTCGCCGCCGGCTTCACTTATACGCTGCCGCCATCGCGGCCCAAGGTCTTTGTGGATATCACCGCGGATGTCGGCTTGTATCCCCATGCCGCTCTTGGCTTCGCCTCCGGCATTGCCGATACCGGTCAGGCCATACAGGATGCGTTGGTCAATAGCAGCAGTAATGATGATCTACCTTGTGAACCCATCACCGAGTGGAATGACGGCCCGCAATCCTGCTCCGGCAACTGGCTCGACACCTCGCCACAAGCCCTTGCCGGTAAACAGATCGAGCAGGCGTCCTATTCGCACACCGGTTCGGTGACGCTCAGCAATGGCACCATCACCACGCAAACCGAGCTTCGCATCAAACGCAGCGACTTCGATGCGGCAACGCAGCATGGAACGGTACCCACGCCGTATTACCGTTATGCCTGCAGCACCACCTCGCCATTGGTGATGTACCTCTACGAAGACGATGGCACCACCGCCGTGCAGAACGGTGATCAACGTGTCACCGTGACCGTGGAATACCGTTCTTGCGAGAAATACGTGCAGTGTAATATCAGCAACGGGGTATCATCAGAGACCTTGGTGGTCAACGGTGTAGCCGCGTGCGAAAGTCTCAACTCTGACGACAATACCGCCACCGCCTTGCCGCTGCAATGTACCGGCCTGCAGCAGCCGACGACCACCGGATGGCAAGGACCAGGGTGTTCATCACTGGTCAGTGATTCCGGCTATCCCACCGCACCCGGCGGCGCCTGTGACCTGGATTCCGCCGCGCAGCAATGCGACAACGGTTTTGCCTGCGTCGATGGCGGCTGCCTCACCCAATGCAACAGCGACAGCGATTGTGCCAGCGGAGAAATCTGTGGCACCACGGCATCGGGCATTCAGGCTTGTCAACTGGCCAACGGCGCGCCCTATGCCGAGCAAATCGGCTGGTTGGCCGCGCATCCGGACAACTCTCAACCACTGCATGCCGTGTGGACCCATGCCATTGCCGAAGCGGAAGCGACGGTCAACTTCGGGGTGGGTATCAATATCCGCGCCATGCTCAAGATCTTCGGCAAGACCATCAAACTGGTGGACAAGCGCTGGGACAAATACTGGGAGTTGTTGGCCAAAAACGTACTCAAGTATCAGGAAGGCCTGGAAGCCCAGTACACCAGCGAGTGCGCCCCGACCGGTACGGTAACCGATCACCAGCCCAGTGAAATCAGCCGTGTGCTCGATACCTTGGCAGGTCAACCGGCCAGCGGTACCGAAATCACCATCGCCTCCGGTCAAACCACCTCGGATGATTTCATCCAGGCCTGTGAGGATGACATCAAATCACGTACCGAAGACCCCGACGACGATATCAGTGTCGGCGCCTTGGGTGATTCGGTTGAATCCGCCGCCGAATTCTCCGAAGAGGTGGCGCTTGAAATGTGGAACACCTACCAGGGCGAAGTGTGCGTCAACGGCATTCCGTACAACGAGTTCCTCGCCAACCTCTATACCGGTAGCGTGGTCAACGGTAATGGCACGGTGTACCTAACCGGCTCGGACGGCTCCAACACGTTGCTCGATGGCAATGCTTCACTGGCCGTGGCCATGAACTCCGGTTGTCTTGATGATGGCCAGAGCTATTCGGGCGTCAGTCAGAGCTACCTAAACAACCTACCTCACAGCAATGGCATGGTAGACATCGAAGCGATGATGCTGGACACTGACGCCGACTTTGTCGTCAGCAATTTCCGGCCGCAATACATCGCAGGGTTTGGTTTTGGCAGTAGTGCCGCTAACTGGCACGCCGGTGTACTCCAGTGCATCGAAGATTACGTGGCCAACACCGACTTCGAGCTAGGGAACTTCGAGGTAGGGCCCTGTGACGAGTCGCCAAACGAAGATGACCCGGACGGCGACGGCTATCCCTCGGTCAAGGACAACTGCCCCACGCTGTACAACCCGGATCAGGCTGACACGGACGGCGACGGCATCGGCGATGCCTGTGACAACTGCCCGCATGATGCCAACCCTGACCAAGGTGATAGCGACAACGACGGGGTCGGTAACGCCTGCGACCTGATTCGCGACGAGGTGATCAGTTTCCGCGACGATTTCGACTGGAGCCACATTTTGATCCAAAGTGGTGATGGTGGAAACGGCAGCGGCGACAACGGTGGGGAGCCGGATCTACCCGGCGGCCATACCGGCGTGGTTATCAACCCGGACATCACCCTGGAAACCGTGGAAGTCCCCGGTTTCGTGGTCGACGGAGGGTACCTCGACCTCAAAGGCAAGCACATGGTCGTTGATGGCGATCTGCGGATCGCCAACGGCCGACTGGTGCTCAACGGTGGCACGCTGACGGTTAAAGGCAGTTTGCTGCTCGAGAGCGACGTGCGGGGAGCCGACGGTTCCTACGCCGCCGATGCCCTACTGGTGATGACGAATCCCAAGGATCGTCTGATCGTGGAGAAAGACGTGGTCATCAATGCCCATCAGTCCAGTGAGAAATACCTCACCGCTGGTACGATGGAGGTCAAAGGACATTTCATGCAGCTGGCTACCTCGAAGCAATCACCGGATACAGCCAAGCAGAACTTTGCGCCAACTCGCGATCATCGCGTGGTGCTTTCCGGAGAACAGGAGCAGCATGTCTACTTCGCCTCCGCGGGTGAAAACCAGTCTCGTTTTAACGATCTAATGCTGGAAAACAAAGGGGAGGTCGTTTTTGACAGCGATATCAAGGTTCTTGGCGACTTCACGGACAATGGAAATGGTTTTCGTTCTACTGATGGGGTTGAAGTACCTCAAACGTCAGTAAAGCCCGTGAAGCGCGGTGGCGGTGGCGCACTTTGGATTGGTTGCTTGTTGTTGCTCGCGGGACGGCTTTGCGTGAAGCGGCCTCGCTATGCGACCCAGTGAGAGATCCGCGCTAACTGTGTGATCAGGAAGTGGCAGATTCCCCGAGTATGTCCTCCACCGGTTTGATAATGCCGTGGCGCATGGCGAGTCGGACGAGTTCGGTACTGTTGTGGACGTTCAGCTTGGCTTTGATCTGGGTGCTGTAGTTGGCGACGGTTTTGTAGCTCAGCGCGAGTTCGCTGGCTGCTTCGTGAGGAGACATGCCCTGGGCGAGCAGGCAGAAGATTTCGAATTCGCGGGTGGTCAGGCAGGCAAATACGTCTTCATCGGCATGCGATTTTCGCAGGGCCATGTTCTGGGCGAGTGTTTTGTCGAGGTAGGATTGCCCGGCGGCGACGGCGCGAACGCCATCGAGCATGATTTCCGGGGCGCAGTTCTTGGTGATGTAACCGCGTGCGCCGGCTTGCATGGCCTTTTCGACGAAAGCGATGTCATCGTGCATGCTGAATACGAGGATGGCGGCAGACTTGTCGCGCGCTATGATGCGTCGAATGGCTTCCAGGCCACCGATGCCAGGCAGTGACAGATCCATGACCACCACAGACGGGTTTTGCTGCGCGAACAACTGGCAGGCCTGTTCACCGCTTTCGGCTTCGGCGACGACCTGGATGTCGGGCGCAGCGTCGAGTAGCGAGCGATAGCCCGCGCGAACAACAGCGTGGTCATCGACCAGCAGTACCCTAAGTGCTTTCATTGTTTTGCCTCGTTTCTGTGGTGGCCGGAATGACGAGATCGATCTTTACACCGCGGCCTGGAATACCAACAAGGGATAAGTTCCCGTTGCAGGAGTCGGCCCGATTCTGCATGCCGGACAAGCCCATGCCCAGTGGTCGCGTGCGGGCATCGAATCCCTGGCCGTCGTCCTCGATATGCAGGGTGATCCTGCCGTCGCCACTACGTTGCAACAGGATTGTGACGTTGCCGGCACGTGCGTGTTTGGCAATGTTCGTCAATGCTTCCTGGACGATGCGATAGATGTGTATGCTGATGTCATCATCCACCGTATTGAAATCGCCATTGACGCTGAGTGCCGCGAAAGTATTTTCATGGATGCTGTTCCAACCATCCACCAGACGCTCGATGGCGGTCGCCAACCCCAATTCATCGAGCACCACCGGTCGCAGCCGATTCATCATGCCGCGCACGACGGTGTACATGTGGTTGCAGATGTCGACGATCGCCTCGGCACCGTTCTGGCTGCCGGGGCAGGATTGCGCCAGTGATGCGGATTGTGCCTTGATGGCGGTGATCGATTGGCCCAGTTCATCATGCAGCTCCTGGGCCATATGTCGCTGGTTGGCTTCGAGCATTTGCAGCATGCGCCGGCTCAGCGCCTTGTTCTCGGTTTTTTGTCGATCCAGCACCGATGCCATGTGATTGAACTTTTGTGATAACTGGTTCAGCTCGGGCAGGTCGAACGCAGGCAAGCGTGCCTTGTAATTACCATCTTGGATAATGTCCAGGCCGGACGAGATCTCGTTGACCGGTTGCAATGCCCGTCGCACGATCAGCCACGTGAGCACAACGCTGAGTGCGGTGAAGAAGCCAATCAGTACGAGTATCGTGCGTGTATCCTTCCACACCCGACCGATTTCATGGCGTGGATCGGGTGTGATGGTGATTTCGACCGGCGTTTCGCTGCTATTGAATTGGCGACGGTATTCCCGAACACCGGGTGTTACCATTTTTTCGAACCAAAATGGCGCCATGTTGTCGTGTGGGCTGGGGGAGATGGCGACCGTGTGTGGTAGGGCATACCCGGCTTGGCGTATGGTCAGGTTCAGGTCACGCAGCTGTTCTATTCTGGAGAGCTCCTCGACAAGCACCTCCATCGGCTTGCGCTCTGGCATGGCGTCACTGCTGAGAAATACCGCCGATAGCAGTTTCATGATTACCTCGGCGTTGGCATCCAGCTCGCTGGCAACGCTTTCACGAGCATTCTTGACCACCAGCAGCGCACCGGACAACACCATGGCCGCAACGATGGCAAGGATCAGTAGCATGATTCGAGTGGCGAGGTTCATGCGCCTATTATGGCGGATTGGTGCTGCTCACTCCATTGCCAGTTGCACCTCCCAGGTGCTGCGTTCCTGCAGGTCTTTCTCTACCTGGTCCCGTAGTGGGTCATCGATCTTCAAGCCGCGCTCGGCGAAGGGGTCGGCGACACGTTTGACAGCCTGGCTGATGGCCTCGTCGAGGTTGCCACTGTTGTCGATGACCAGTTTGCGCGCACGTCGGCCCATGGTCACGAGATGATCATGGTTGTGGCGGATCGCCGCGAAGTGTTGTTGGTAGCGCTGTGAACCGCCGCGTTGCACCCCCGTTTCGCCACGGGTGGCGAGGCGCTCATAATGCAGCTGTTCGTCACTGACACTGACAATGAGCCAGACGATGTTTGCGGATTCGAAATAGCGTTCGGGTAGCGTACCAGGGATCAAGGCGACGCCGTCGATGACGGCGGAGATGTTTTCCTTCACCAGGCGATCGATACTGCCGATGACACCCACCATCGTCAGCATGGCGTGGGTATAGAACCAGTGCAGCGAATCCTTCTCGAAGGATGATCCGAACAGCTCGGGAAAGGTTTCCTGTGCTTTATGTTCGCCAAGCAGAAAACGCATCGACTGGCGCATGACGGAACGTGACGCGACATCGGACGAAAATCCGGTCGGTATCCCCATTTCCAAAGAAATATGCTGCGAAATCGTGGATTTTCCGACACCGGAGGTGCCTGATACGAGGACAATGGTGGGTTTGTCGAGATCCTTGAAATGGGGCGTGCGTTCCAGCCGTGGCGCCAGCCAGAGATAGAAATCGTGGAACTTGGCAGTGTCGAGATCGGGAAATGCTGCCAGCAGCGCGGCATCCGTCATGATCATGCGTTGCAGGTCGAGTCGCTTGCGGCACCATTTCGCATGTTTTTCGAAATAGTGGTCGATCATTTCTTCCAGGCTATAGGCCCAGTTATTGACGATGCTTATCGCGTGATCGAACTCTTCCTGGGGATCTTCGGGGGTGCAAGCCTGAATCAGCGCCCAAAGCTGTTCTGCCATCTCGTCGACGCCGCCAATATCCCGAAAGCGGCTGCGTATTTTTTTCGGTTTCAGGTTGGTCTGGTCGAGCAGCAATTGTTGCAACAATGCTTTGATTTCGGGCAGAAGAAAATGCTTGAGTTGTTGTACAACATGCGCACGATCTGCCTGTTTACTGTAATCGAACAGTCCCAAAACGATTTTTCGCGCATGATCGTAAGGCCAGGTTTTCAAAGAGGATAGCCGGGATACCAGTGTATATTCGGTTTTTTTCAGTTTTTCCTGATACTTGCGTGCGCGTGTGAAAGGGTCGCGAAGGCGTAAATGCAACGCCAGCAAAAAATCGGTGGAAATCTGCTCCAGCTGTTCTGGCGGCAAAGGGCAATCGTCATCGCACTGGGTGACAAAGCGTTCGATGTCCCGGCGATAGCGGCGTTCCTGAGCGATGTGCGGCAATTGCTGAAGCAGTTGTTGCCAACTGTCTCCCTGCTGGAGCCGGGTGCAGATAGCTGTCATCCATTGCCACAGCGCTTCGGTCTGGACCCCACCATCGATCACGCCGGGGTCTTCACGCTCACCGACGGATAGCAGCACGACCCCGTCGATACGGCGTACCGAATCGTCATTGCCGCCGCGGTAGAGTTCATTGCCGCTGAACAGGATAGCCCGGGCAGGGATGCCCATATCGAGCAGATCCTCGGCGGCCCGCGCCTTGTCGTTGCCCTCGAGTACCAGCTTGATGCCACGGGTGGCGTGGCGGTAGGGCATGATCACTGCACCGTCACCGAGTGCGCGCAGCTGGTCGAGCTGTTGCAGCCTTTGCTGCAAATGGTCGTTGAGTAGTGAACGCTGACGGGTTTCGCGCTCGCCCTTGTAGTGTTCGACGGAAATGTCGCCGAGCATCATCCAGCTGACGGCGCCGCCGCGAAAAAATGTCTGCGCCCGGGACGGGTCGAAGCCAGCCTCGGCGAGCAGTGTTTCAAGTTCATCGATCAGGCAATTGTCGGTTGCGAAACCGCCATGCCTCAATGCTGTGCTGGCGGCATCGAGTCGCTTTTCCAGTGCCGCTTCCTCCTGCGTTTGTTGCAGTGCAGTGCGCAGGCGAGTCGGGCCGATGATGGCGAGCGCCTGTGCGGTCGAAAAATGGCGTTCAAAATCGGCGTCGTGCTGCCATGCTTTACTGTCAGGATCGAAAACGTGTTTGCTGCTACCTTCACCGCCGTAATAAATAACATGGTCGAGTACATCGTCGGGCAGGCGAAAGAGAAGGCGTGGTCCCATTTTATCGATGGCGACGCCGCTGACGGGTGCCCAGGCGATATGGTGTGTTTTCAAAACACGGATAAATTCGCTGAGTTGCCTGATCTGTTCATCGCTGGGGCGTTCGCCCGATTTGAACAAAGTGTCGTCAACGTCGGTCAGCCAGGCACCTTGATAATTCAATTGTCGGTGATCCAGGGTTCCCTCTGCCTTCATTGTTCGCTACCGTCAATCGCTCGATTCGGCGAGCATCAGCCAGGTGGTGGTTACCGTGTCCGGATTGAGCGACACGCTGCTGATGCCATGCTCCATCAGCCAGCGTGCAAGGTCGGGATGATCCGATGGCCCCTGGCCACAGATGCCGACGTATTTGCCTGCGTCCCGGCAGGCGGAAATGGCCATCTCCAGCATGGCGAGGACGGCGGGGTTACGCTCGTCGAATGCCGCTGCCACCAATGAGGAGTCGCGATCGATCCCCAGCGTCAGTTGGGTCATGTCGTTGGAACCGATGGAAAAACCATCGAAATGTTCGAGAAACTGCGAAGCCAAAACAGCATTCGATGGCAGCTCGCACATCATGATATGGCGCAGGCCATTGTCACCGCGCGCCAGGCCGTTGTCCGCGAGCAGTGTGGTGACGGCTTCTGCCTCATGCAGTGTGCGCACAAAAGGGATCATCACTTCCAGGTTTGTCAGGCCCATTTCGTTGCGCACGAAACGAATCGCTTCGCACTCCATTTCGAAGCAGGGCTGGAAGTCGGCAGAGATGTAGCGCGCTGCGCCACGAAAACCGATCATCGGATTTTCTTCCCGTGGCTCATACAAGTCGCCGCCGAGCAGGTTGGCATATTCATTCGATTTGAAATCGGACATCCGTAGAATAACGGGTTTGGGCGCGAACGCAGCGGCAATAGTGGATACGCCTTCGATGATCCGTTTGACGAAATAGTCCCGCGGGTTGCCCCAGGCCATTGTGCGTTGCTTGATTTGTTGCTGCAGCGCCGGTTCGAGGCTGGCGTATTCGAGCAGCGCACGCGGATGGATGCCGATCATGTTGTTGATGATGAATTCCATTCGCGCCAGCCCGACACCCTGATGCGGAAGCTGCGCAAAATCGAAGGCGCGTTCGGGATTGCCGACATTCATCATCACTTTGACATCCAGCTCTGGCATGTTCGTCAGCTCGGTGCGAGCTACTTCGTAGTCGAGCATGCCTTCGTAGATGTAGCCCGTGTCGCCTTCGGCACAGGAGACCGTCACGTCCTGGCCATCGGGAATACGGCTGGTCGCATCACCGCAGCCGACGACCGCCGGCACGCCGAGTTCGCGAGCGATGATTGCGGCATGGCAGGTGCGGCCACCGCGGTTGGTGACGATGGCCGAAGCGCGTTTCATGATGGGTTCCCAGTCGGGATCGGTCATGTCGGTCACCAGCACGTCACCGGGCTGCAGGCGATCCATTTCATCGAGACTGTGAATGATATGGGCAGCGCCTGAGCCGATTTTGCTGCCGATGGAGCGGCCTTCCGCCAGCACTTTGCCACGTTCCTTGAGGCGATACTTTTCGATCACCTTGCCGCTTTGACTTTGCACCGTTTCCGGGCGCGCCTGCACGATATAGAGTTCGCCATCGATACCGTCCAGCGCCCACTCGATGTCCATTGGCCTGCCGTAATGCTGTTCGATGGTGACGGCATGGCGTGCCAGCGCCTCGACCTGCGCGTCCTCGATGCAGAAACGTAGCCGCTCGTTCGGATCGCTGTCGACGATCTGCACGGGTTGCTCGCCACTGGCGTAGATCATCTTGATTGCCTTGGCGCCCAGATTGCGCCGTAAGATGGCCGGCCGACCGTCAGCGAGCGAGGGTTTGTACACGTAGAACTCGTCTGGATTGACCGCGCCTTGTACCACCATTTCACCCAGCCCGTAGCTACCAGTGATGAACACTGCATCGCGAAAGCCCGATTCCGTATCGAGCGTGAACATCACGCCGCTGGCGGCCAGATCCGACCGAACCATTTTCTGCACCCCGGCAGACAGCGCCACCTGGTGGTGGTCGAACCCCTGGTGTTCGCGGTAGGCAATGGCACGATCGGTGAACAGTGAGGCGAACACCTTGCGCAGGGTGCGCTTGAGGTTATCCAGCCCCTGAATGTTGAGATAGGTTTCCTGCTGGCCGGCAAAGGAGGCATCGGGTAGGTCTTCGGCGGTGGCTGAGGAGCGCACGGCCCAGCTGGTGCTTTCGCCATATTCGCTGATCAGCCGTTGCCAGGCCGCGTCCAGGGCTTGTTCGAATGCCGGCTGCAACGGGGTTTCCAGCACCCACTGGCGAATCTGTCGGCCAGTGGCTGCCAGGGCGGTTACATCATCGATATCCAGCGCGTCGAGTGCAGCGGCGATGCGCTGATCCAGGCCGTCATGGGCAAGGAATTCACGGTAGGCATGCGCAGTGGTGGCAAAGCCACCCGGCACGCGGATGCCGAGTCCGCCGAGGTGGCGCAGCATTTCGCCGAGCGAGGCGTTCTTGCCGCCAACCTGGGCGATATCCCCGATAGAGAGCTGGTCTAGCCAGATGATGTAGTCGTTCATGCCGGTTCTCCCAGGTGAATATTGTTTAGTTAGATCGCATGCCGAAGCCCGAAACCTGAGTGACTTACATTACACTAATTCCGTGATTTCATGATTTTTGCGGCCAGTTCCTCGATGGAGCTGTTCGTTGTTTCCAGCGGCGTCAGACGGTAACGGTCGAACAGCCGTTTGGCGCTGTCCACCTCGGCGCGGCAAGTCTCTCGTGATGCGTAGCGGCTGCCTGGCCGCCGCCTCTCCCGGATCTGGTGCAGGCGCTCGGGATCGATGCTGATGGCCACCACCTTGTCGATGTGTTGTTCGATGGCTTCGGGAAGCCGCCCCTTGACGAAATCGTCCTCGGTCAGTGGATAGTTGGCGGCCTTGAGACCGTAGTGCAGGGCCAGATAGAGCGAGGTGGGTGTTTTGCCCGAGCGTGACACCCCGATCAGGATGACATCTGCCTGATCGAGTGATTTGAGCGACAGCGCATCGTCGTGGCTGAGGGCATAGTTGACGGTGTCGATGCGCGCTTCGTAGTGGTTCGTGTTGACCTGGCCGTGGGTTCGACCGGTGGCGCGGGACGGTGCTACGCCGATGTCGGCGGCGACGCTGGGAATAAACCGTTCGAATATTTCATAGTAGTGGCAGGGTGCATTGCTCAGGAGCCGATCGATCTCACGATCGGGCATTGTGGCGAAGACCAGCGGTTTGCGCCCGGTACTCTCCGCCAGCCGCTCCAGCTCATGAATCAATGCTTCAGCCTTTTCGCGGGTATTGGTGAAAGGCAGGTAGTGGCGTTCGAAATCGACGCCAGGGAATTGCGTCAGCAAGCTGCTGCCAAAGGTCTCGGCGGTAATGCCAGTGCTTTCGGAAACAAAATATACATGCTGAATCATCTGACCGAGTTTCCTCGATTCCAGGGTTTCGTGGCAATCCAATCTAACCTATCATCACCATTGTATAGACCAATATACCGGGGAGAACCGTGGCCAGCGTCAACTATAAGCAGAACAAGCTGAAAAAGCTGCGCGCATTTTGCCAGACAGCGAAACTTGGCAGCGTCACCAAGGCGGCTGAATCACTGTACGCCAGCCAGCCGACCATATCGTTGCAGATTCAGGCGCTCGAGCGGGAAATCGGTGCGCAGCTGTTCGAGCGGCGTGGGCCCCACCTGAAACTGACCGCGGAAGGTGAGATTCTGTGGAATCTGGCGCAACCGTTGGTGCAGGGCATCGACCATTTGCAGGAGAGTTTCGAGGCGCATTGCGGCAATCTGAGTAGCGGTGAGCTGACGATTGCTGCGGGCGAATCGACGATACTGTATGTGCTGCCCGAGCCGGTGCGCGCCTTCGCCGAACAGTATCCGGGCATTCGCCTGAAGCTTGCCAACGTAACTGGCCGTGACGGGCTGGAAATGCTGCTTCGCGATGAAGCCGATATTGCGGTCGGCTCGATGCTCGATATTCCCGTCGATATCGAATACGAACCGTTCGTGACCTACCATCCGGTACTCATTGCACCAAAGGATCATCCGCTCAGTCACAAGCGGAAGCTGACTTTGCAGGATATCGGCGACTATGGCCTGATTCTGCCGCCTCGCCATCTCAGTACCTGGCGCATCGTCAAGATGATCTTTGCCCAGCACAGCGTCAGCTTCAATGTCGCGTTGGAAGCGGGCGGTTGGGAGGTCATCAAGCGCTATGTGAAACTCGGCATGGGCGTATCGATCGTCACCGACGTCTGTATCACCGACGCAGATCGTCGCGAACTGGCCATCATCGACATCAGCCAGTATTTCCCCCAACTCAGCTACGGCATCGTCACCCATAAGGGACGCTTCCTGTCCGCCCCGGCGCGCCGCTTCATCAACATCATCCAGGACTGTTTCGGGCATGAGAATGGCTGAAGCGGCTGTGGTGACAGGCAATGCCTGCCGCTATTGACCTGGTAGCCTTACTAGGTGATTGCAGTGTTCATACCGGGGAATCACCAGCATTTATGTGGTTGGGGTTTGCCTGAAAAATCCGCTGAACAGTGTGTTTTATGCCTGATTTCTGGCACCAGAGCGTCGCTGCCGAAAAAGCAACAACAAGCGGCGTTGGGGCAAAAAAACAACATTTCCTGCTGCTGTTGCCACGATGGCCAACGGAAAATCCAGCGTTTTGTCGTCAGATGTCAACACACCGAAAATCAGTGAAGGTCACTCCGTCGCCTCGTAGGGAAATCGTGATGATGATTGTGGCAAATGTGTTACATGGAAATGACGATTGAATATGGGAATCATCGCTAGATGGTGTTCACAGAAAAATCAAGTGCAATGGGTCATGGGAAAAATTCCCGCCGCCTTACGTTGGTCGAAGGGCGCTTTGATTCCTCTATACTCAGGTCTCGATCAAACAATTAGGAGGTAGAGGACATGACCGCTATCTTGATCGCTATCATGTTAATCAGTGGTTGGTATCTTCTCAGGGGATTGTTTACCTAAACACGCAGTAACTACTCAGTAGGCAGAAAAATAGAAGCGTAACTGCTCAGATTGCCGCTGAAACGCGTCAGATCAAGGCGGGAAATGTGAGTTTACGACCCACAGGGAAGTGGGAAGTGCAGGCAATGCATGGAGCAATTGCCTGCCGAGTGTATATGACCATTTCCCAAAGCTTCCGCATCCTGCTCACGCCCCTCACCTACATCCATGTAGGCGACGCAGAGTTGGCGCATTCCAGTGGTGAGCTTCCAAGTAACTTCCCACCAAACCGGTCGCATGGCAACCTCGTTTCCCCCTTTGCCCGCCCGAGCATCGCAGGCTCAGCCGGGATCAGCCCGAAGGGGCAGGCCATGGATGGCCTGCGTCGGCCGTCACGAAGGGACGTGTCGGCCGACCCCCGGCTGGGCCGAGAAGCGCAGGAAACAGCGGGGAATCGGGGCGGCATTTTTTGGTACCTTTTTGTTGCTGTTGACAAAAAGGTACTCGGGGCCATGGCAAAAGGCCGGGACGGAAGCAGCAAAGCTTGATAGGCCACGAAACAATACCACCACGCTTTCCGAGTGCTGAGGCCAACAAACCTGATCTCCCGCTTGTTGTCCTTAGTATTCATATCAAGCGAGGTGGTATGGGTTTCGCGCTCGTCAACGCTACAATTCTTCCAACCTATTCTCGCACAGCGCGAGTTCCATTTTTTGCTCGTCCAAAAAACGGAACCCAAAAAAGGACGCCCCACACACGCTTGATTCCGCTGCCGGGCACGCCTTCCGGGGTCAGCTTGAGCGGCTTCCTGCCGCGCAAGCTTCAACCGGCCATCCATGGCCGGTTGCCCCCTCCAGGCGCACCCGGCAGCGGCGCGTGTGAAGGGGAAAGGAAACCTGGGGCGACCTTTGAACACCTGGCTCGGTGCCATCGTTACTTTTCGGTGTGTGCCCGCTGCGCGGGCTGGGGCGCTGAGTAGTTACAACACGCAATATGCATCAGCTGGCTGAGTGCGCTGCGCTTGGCCAGCGCCTTCTGGGTTTCTCGCTCACGCAATATTCATCTGCATCAGTCGCAATATCAAAGCGCTCCCCCCAACACCGATGTACTTACAGGGTGGTCGTTTTCTGTCATCCCATCCCGCTTCATGTAAACTCTGTCCCGGATGTCGCGCCGTCACGGTATTGCGCAATGGCGGTGCAGCGCTTACACCATTACCTAATTACAGTTCAAGCAGGAGAGGATCAAAATGATCAAAAATTTGTTGGCGGCCATTGGTGTCATTGCAATCGTAGCGGGCGGCTACCTGTACAGCAAAGTCGGGCCAATGATGGAGTTGATGCCGCTGATGAGCAGCCCTGGATTACAGCCAATCCTGAAGGTTGCACGCGACAATCCGGAGGCATTGAAGGCGGCTGGAAGCAACCTCAATGACGGTGCCGCCGAAACCGCAGCGGACATGTTCAAACTCTGGATCGAATCGAAAGGCGAGATTGCCACAGCCTCGACCTGGGCGAAAAAGGTGGAAGAGGGCTTGAGTGCTGATGAAGTGCTCGATGCGCTCGCTTCGGTCGCAGCTGAAATGAATATCAAGGCGGTGGGCGATCTGCCATTGTCGAAAGAGCTGGAAGCACGTGGCATCAAAACAGGCTACCTGCGCGTACTTTCGTACTGCAACCCTGAGACCGCGCGCAAGATGATCGACTTCGCCGCCCCCATGGCGGCCTACCTGCCATGTCGGATCACCTTGGTGGAAAAGGACGACGGATTGTGGCTCTACACCCTCAATATGGACATGATGATCAAGATGGGGAAAAAGATGCCACCGGAATTGCTTGAAGAAACCACGCGCGTTCGCGATACGCTCTGGGCGATGCTGGAGCGTGGTGCGGCTGGCGAGTTCTGACGTGCTATCAATTCACTTCTACCCCGCAAAAAAAAATCCCGCAGTGCAAACTGCGGGATAATTGGGGGGTCATAGGGGTGGGGGCAGCTCAGGGCTTGATATAGGTATAGCCCCGAGCCTGCAACTTGGCCAGCTCGGCAACGCCGCTGGGCACGATATCGGCCTTGTCGACGTCGTAGAGATCACTTTCAGCGTTGATCTTTTTTCCTTTCAGGGTGTTTGCGCAGACATTGAACGCGACGCCCTGATCTTTCAGTCCTGATATCTTCGCCTGCATTTCGTCGGTGGCATTGGCGAATTTCAATTTGGTGTGCTTCAAGGCATCGGGTTCGAGCAGCAGCGAGAGCCCCTTGCCGTGCAGTACGACCTTGAGTTCCAGGTTCTCAGCGCCAACGGCGTTGATGTGATTCTGGATATTGCGCATTGCGCCTGCCTGTTGTTTCGGGTTGTCGTAGTTGATGTGGTATACGACTTTCTGCTTGCCGTAGCCTTGACCTTCGGCAAAGGTGCTGGCGGACAGTGCCAGTGTTAGCGCCACTAGTGCGGCGGTAAAGAGTGTGGTTAATCTTTTCATGGTGGTTCCTCTCATCTCATTGTGTTGATCGTTGTTTGCATTCAGACCTGGATGTAGATCCAGCCCTCCTGCTGTCGTTTGACGACATGGGCGACACCGGAATGAATCGGGATGGCTTCCGGTATCAGGTTGACGATGACGCCTTGTTCCACGCGCAGCCGTTTGACGGTATTCATGCAGGCGACAAACGTCAGGTTCGGGAAGTGTTTCGACAATTCAGCGATTTTCTGTTTTTGCGTACTGAGTTTTTCCCGCAGCATCGCCAGCCCCTTGCCATGGGCGACAATCTCGATACGCAGTTTTTTCCCTTCGGCGCCGTAGCTGGTGAGCATGCTTTCGACTTCACGAAGAATCTCTTCGCTGCTCTCCGGGTCGTGTCCGGATACGTGGAACACGATACGCATCTCCTCGTCGCCGGGTAGTGCGGGTCTGGTACCCTTGCCCGCAGGGTCCAGCAGCACGAGGCGGGAGGGTTCGCCGCCAAGCTGGCCGGTGAACACGGTGGTGAAAACGAGTATCAGGCTGGCCGCGACCGAGGCTGCTGCCACCCGCAGGCGCGTCCAGCCAACAGTGGTGTTGGCCAGTGCGTTCTCCTGCGTTTCTGGTAGAGCGATGTCGTCGTAGGCGGTCTTGACCATCTCTTTGAGGTTGCGTAGTTCACACAACGCGTTGCGTCGATAGTCGTCGTGTTGTAAGCGCTCCATCAATGCCAGTTTGTCGGCTGGTGACAGTTCGTCGTCCAGCAGGGCATGCAGGTCGTGATTGTCCATGACGTGTTTTCCATTGGCTCGTCTCATTTCACCGACCTCAGTCTGGGGTTGTCCACTTGCTGTGGTGCCAGCTGGCTGCGCAGTTGCTTTCGCGCGCGACTCAAGCGGCTCATCACGGTGCCGATCGGAATCTCTAGCGCCTCGGCGACCTCGGCGTAGCTGAAGCCACCAACGTCGACCAGGGTAACCACCTTGCGCTGGTCGTCACCCAGCATCGCTATTGCGCGATGCACCATGACCACGGTGGCATGGCGTTCGGCAGCTTCGACGGGGCAGGGGGTGGCCGAGCGCAATGCCGGCTCACAGTCATCCAGTTCGACAGTCTCGCGCTTACGGCGAAAATGGTCGGTGTGCCGGTTTACCATGATGCGTAGCAGCCAGGGCCGGAGTTTGTCGAGATCTTTCAGCTGCGCAGACTTTTCCAGCGCACGTAAAAACGTGTCCTGGACCAAGTCTTCCGCCAGGTCATCGTCATGGCACCACGACCAGGCAATGCGATAGAGTTCAGGGCGCAGTTCGCCGAAGCTGCGGGAGAGTCTTCTTTTTCGGGAAAATGGGAGCATCGATGGCAGGCCAGCATTGTGTCGTATCGGTTAGACGTACCAGACTCACGCTTTATTCCGTGAGCGACATCAATTTTTTCGGGATCTTCGCTTGTCGTATTCGATTGGGCAGCTGGCGTGATCGCGCTATGCTTTGCTGGGACGGACAATAGGACGACAACAAGTAATGATGACAAGCGTTCTTCAACCGCTGGCCAGGTCCATGATGGACAGTTTCCGCGATCTGCTGCCGATCATTTTGGTGATTGGCTTCTTTCAGCTGGTGGTACTGCAGCAGCCGATTCCAGACCTGTTCGATCTGCTGTTCGGCACCTTGCTGGTGGTGCTGGGGTTGACTTTCTTTGTCTTTGGCCTGGAGATGGGGCTGTTTCCGATCGGTGAGTCGATGGCGCGAGCTTTTGCGAGCAAGGGCAGTGTAACGTGGCTGTTGCTGTTTGCATTTGCGCTGGGCTTTGGCACGACGGTTGCTGAACCCGCGCTGATCGCGATTTCAAAGGAAGCGGCAACGGTGGCGGCGGAGGGTGGCATGATCGCCAATGACAAGGCGGTGATGACGCGTTACGCCGTCAACCTGCGCCTGACAGTGGCGGTGTCTGTCGGGCTAGCGATTGTCATCGGCGTGTTCCGCATTCTCAAGGGCTGGCCGATTCAGTATTTCATTGTCGTGGGCTATATCCTGGTGGTGATCATGACCTGGTTCGCGCCGCGCTCCATTATCGGCATCGCCTATGACTCCGGCGGGGTCACGACCTCGACGATCACTGTGCCGCTGGTTACTGCGCTGGGTGTGGGGCTGGCCAACAGTATTCAGGGGCGCAATCCGATGATCGATGGCTTCGGCCTGATCGCCTTCGCGTCACTGACGCCGATGATCTTTGTCATGGCTTTCGGAATTCTGGTCCATTGAGCTGGCTCATGGGCATCTTTACAACGGCGCTATCCACATTGCGGGACGTGCTGCCGATTGCAGTGATTATTTTCGGTTTTCAGTTTCTGGTGATTCGGCGACCGATTGCGAATCTCAAGCGCGTCCTGGCGGGTTTCGTCTATGTGTTGATCGGCCTGACGCTGTTTCTGGAAGGCCTTGAGCAAGCGCTGTTTCCGCTCGGCCGCTTGATGGCAGAGCAGCTGACCGATCCCGCCTTCATCTTTGGCTCGCTCGATAACATGACCAGCGTGGTACATTGGGCGGATTACTACTGGGTCTATTTGTTTGCTTTCGCCATTGGTTTCAGCACCACCGTGGCCGAGCCGTCACTGCTGGCGGTGGCGATCAAGGCGAACCAGGTTTCCGGGGGAGCGATCGGCATCTGGGGGCTGCGTATCGCCGTGGCGCTGGGTGTGGCCATTGGCATTGCACTGGGCAGCTTTCGGATCGTGACCGGCTATCCGCTGCATTACTTCATCATCGCCGGCTATCTCGTTGTCGTCATTCAAACGATTTTTGCTCCCCGCTTGATCATTCCGCTGGCCTACGACTCCGGCGGCGTGACCACTTCGACCGTGACGGTGCCGCTGGTGGCGGCGCTTGGATTGGGGCTGGCGGAGACTGTGCCGGGGCGCAGTACATTGATCGACGGTTTTGGCCTGATCGCCTTTGCCAGCCTCTTCCCTATCATTACAGTAATGGCCTATGCGCAGCTTTCCGAATACACCGCACGACGTCAGCGCCGCAAGACAGCGCAATAACGTATGAGAGGTCCACAATGCACTTCAAACTTCTGATCGCACTGGTCAATGAGCAGAAAACCAACGATGTGATGCAGGCGGCTCGCGAGGCCGGCGCCACTGGTGCGACCGTGATCAACAATGCGCGCGGGGAGGGGCTGGAACGCAGCAAGACGTTTTTCGGCCTCACCCTGGAGACGCAGCGTGACATGCTGTTGTTTCTCGTCGAAGAACATCTGGCACGGTCGATACTGGAAACCATCGGTAAAATCGGTGAATTCGATACCGACAAGGGATCCGGCATCGCCTTTCAGCTCGACGTGGAAGACGCCATTGGTGTCGTGCATCAAGTCGAAGAGCTGGTAGACAAGATTGAGGAGGAGATCTGATGAGCAAGACAATCATACGAGTCGAAGACGTGATGAAACAGGACTTCGATATGGTCGATGGCCGGGAAACCGTTGCCAGCGCACTGGAAAAGATGAAACAGCCGCGCGCTCATGCGCTGATCGTGGAAAAACGGGATGAGAACGACGAATACGGCATCGTCCTGCTGTCCGACATTGCGAAAAAGGTCATCGCCAAGGATCGAGCCCCGGAGCGCGTGAATATCTACGAAATCATGTCGAAACCAGTGCTGACCGTGCAGCCGACAATGGACATCCGCTATTGCGCACGCTTGTTTCAACGCTTCGGCCTGCAACGTGCGCCGGTGATGCATGCGGGAAAAATACTCGGCATCGTCAGCTATAACGATATGGTGCTGAAAGGCTTCGAGCTGCGGGAGAGAGAATGATTCTTTCGCGCTGTCCCTCAGCGCGTGGTATCAGAAAATAGCCCATCACGACACCACGGGTGCCGTGATGGGCAAGGCTCCTGAGTTATTTTTCTCGTAACTACTCAGCTCACCACTGAAACGCGCCATCTCTGCGTTGGGAAATGGTCATTTACACATGTAAACTCACATTTCCCGCCTTGATCTGACGCGTTTCAGCGGCAATCTGAGCAGTCACGGCGCTATTCTTTCAACTGAATAGTACTTTTCTCTTCACAAGCAGTCGGACAATTCAGGCTGGTGTTTGTTCCTCCAACTGACGAAAATAGTCGAATGAGCCCACCAAACCGGAGAAAGACCCCATGAGCGATTCCTGTTGTTCAACATCCACTTGTTGTTCCCCTACTGCCGACAATGACCAGGAGCAGGCAACCGCTGCCGACGAAATCCGTCAGGGCATCCGCCAGAGCTATGCAAGGGTTGCCAATGCCAGCAATGCCGGTGATGGGTGCGGGGTAGAGGCAAGTTGCTGCGGCGTTTCCGATGACGACCAGATCAACACCCTGATCTCAACACGGCTTGGTTATAGCGAAGCCGATCTTGCGCTGGTGCCTGATGGTGCCGATATGGGGCTTGGCTGCGGTAACCCGCGGGCCATAGCAGCCCTTCGGCCAGGCGAGACGGTGCTGGATCTTGGTGCGGGTGGTGGATTCGACTGCTTTCTGGCAGCATCGGAGGTTGCTGATACTGGCCGTGTGATTGGTGTCGATATGACGCCGGATATGGTGAGCAAGGCACGTGCTAACGCCCGGCGCGGTCGTTTCAGCAATGTTGAATTCAGGCTTGGTGAAATCGAAAACCTACCGGTCGCCGATGGTATTGTCGATGTCATTATCTCCAACTGCGTTATCAATCTATCGCCGGACAAGGCTCGGGTATTTGCCGAAGCGTTTCGCGTTTTGAAGCCCGGTGGTCGTCTCGCTATCTCGGATGTCGTAGCCACCGCAGAACTGCCCGAGGACATGCGCAACGATCCTGTCTTGCTGTCGGGTTGCATGGCCGGCGCTTCATTGATTGAAGATCTTGAACGCATCATGATCGAAGCGGGATTCACTGCGGTTTCGATCCAGCCGAAAGACGAATCGCGAGAGTTCATTCGTGATTGGGCACCGGGCACCAATATCACGAACTATGTCGTTTCTGCGACGATCGAAGCCGTCAAACCCGCCGTTGGATACTGAGACGCCGGAAGCGTTTCCTCTATGGCTTACCTTTCCCCCAACGGGGCGCATACGGCAGCCTTTTGCCGTAGCGCGCATCGCCGTGCGCCATTCGGTGCAGTAGTTCCAAATCCTGATTAAATCTCCACTGATTACGGCCCCCATTTGACGCGGGTACTTATTATTGCATCGATACAGCCGCTACCATTGCGAAAAATGCCATAGAGGGTCAATTGACGCCACATGACTTGCCCGGATTTCTCATCGGGTATGCCCTCGGCTCGGCAACAACAGGGAGAGGGATCGTGAAACAGGAACAACATGTCACGTCGGCTGGTGCAGATGCATGCATCAACATGGGTATATTCACCGATCGACAAGGCAGGATCGATGAAGCCAACAAGGTGTTCGCCGAGACCTTTGGCAGTAAGCCCGCGGCGCTCAGGGGGCAAGGCATCGGTGAGCTGCTGCACGGTGATGTACCCACTGTCGTATTAGCTGAGATTCTACAGTCGATGCGTCAGCGCCGCGTCTGGATTGGCGCACTTAAATTCTCCGGTGAGCATGATGGGCGGTGGTTGCAGGTCACTGTTGCGCCGGTAGCTGGTCAGAATGGACGGTTCATCTGGACCTTTGTAGCGGCTGACAATGCCACCATTGCCGCCACTCAGAAGCGTTATTCACGACTGTCTTCCGGCAAGGAAAAGGTAAAGAAAAATCTATTTGGCAAGCTGCGCGAGCGTGTGCTGAATCTGCCAATCGGTCTCAAGATTGGTGGCTTTACCGTACTCTTGAGCACGCTCCTCGCTAGTTTCCTGATCATTGAAGGCCTTTCCACGATAACCACCGTGCTGGATGACGATGAGCATCGGCTATTGAGCCGGTACTCGGGTATTGTCGACACGTCGGTTGATAACCTTGGCAGCCGTGCGGCTTCACTGGCCACCCTGGTGGCGTCATTGCCCGAAACCGCCGAAGCAATGCGAAACAGGGATAAAGAACTGCTGTTGACGATGTTTTCGCAGGCGTTCGCGAATTTGAAAAAGAACTTTGGCATCCAGCAGTTCCAATTTCATGTTAGACCAGCAGCATCACTGCTGCGACTTCATAAGCCAGAGAAATCAGGTGATGATCTTTCCGGGTTCAGAAAAACGGTAGTGGAAGCAAATGCCTCAGGCGAAGTCATCACCGGGCTTGAAAAGGGGCGTGCCGGGTATGGTATTCGCGGTGTGGTGCCAATTATCGATGAAGGGGAGTTTCTGGGATCGGTTGAATTTGGAACATCGTTTGGTCAGAAATTCTTCGACAGTTTCAAGGAAAAATATGGCGTTGAGGTTGGTTTTTTCGAGCTGCAAGATGGCTCACTGAGCTTGATTGCATCGACATTTGCACAACAGCCAACACTGTCAGATGAGGCACTTTCCCGCATCATGGCTGGCCAGCTGGTAACCGACAATATGATGCTTGCTGGTGTGCCGACAGGGGTTTTGTATCGTCAGTTTAACGATTACTCCGGTAAGCCGATTGGTGTACTTGCTGTTGGCCAGGATCGGACGAGCTATATCGATACCTTGTCCGCCATTCGATATCAGAAGCTGACCATCGCTGTCATCGTGGTTCTATTGTCCGCCTTGCTGTCTTACTTGGTTGCACGTAACTACTCAGCCCATTAAATCAAAATGGGGTAATTTTCCCGCAAAAACCAACGCCAACGCATCGGATGCACTCAGCCCTTGTTTTCGACAAGTGGATAAATAGCCCCGAATACGACAAAACAT
>JALSHZ010000145.1 GCA_026981985.1 Gammaproteobacteria bacterium
TACGAGGGTCTTCTAACGGCGAAAAGTGTTCAATCAAGCAGGCGGTCACGGGAAACTCCTAATGTGGTTTCTCTGTATGATCTCATATCTTGCTGGTTTTATGGGAGTTTATATGCGCTCGCCCTGTCCCCCATCACCTTGCGGTAAAAAGCGCCATGAATCGGGTCATCCAGAGCAGTGCTTTGCGCATGCATTGAGTTGGACCACTCCTTGTAGATTTCCTGGTGACACTCGCCACACAGCTTTGATGAAACCTCATGGGGCGTCGACGGTGGTGGCACATTTACTTTCGTGGTTTCAGTGTCTTGCGCCAGCGTCGTGGCTGGAATAAGTAACGCCAGCAGCATGGCGCTAATGACTACGCCTGCACTGCGACGATTATTCTTGATTTGAAAAAGTTGCGTTGGCATTGCCTGGAGATCTCCTCAGATGGATTGAGTGAAAGGCGGACTTCCCCCAGTTCTACGCAGGGGGTCTCGCTCTTTTAACACAGCATCCACGCCAGGCAATAAACATATGATAATTAAGGAAATAACGAATTACTGATATACCCAGGTCCCTCGGAACCCTGACATGGCACCGGGAGCCATCTTGACCCGGGTTTCTCACCGGCTGGCGTAGCGAGGCCACCCAAGGTGGCGTGATGGCTGGCGTTCGCGACCGAGGGCCGCGCAGGCGTAGTCGGCACTAGGTTGAGCAACCCGACCGAGTGAACGCCCATCAGCGCGCCCACTGGGGCGCAGTAATGAACTGGGGAGAAATGCGGGTTAACGATCACCATCGGGGCGCCATTGTTTGACCCCAATCTGATCCAGCGAAATCTTCTGCTCACCCGCTGTCGCCGAGGGCTCGAGCGGCTTGATCTCGAAAATCCTGTAGCCATTCAGCATACCCGAGATATCAGTCTGTTTCGCCCTGGCGTCATGCATGACCACCGCAACGACATGCGCGAGCGCAAACACGCCAATCAACGGCGCGATCGCCTTGTGCAGCGTCGGCAGATAGATACCCATCACAACCGGATGTTCCGGCATGAAGAAGCCTGTCAGCGCCAGCAGCGCCAGCAACAACAACACAATGGCATAGACCGGCACCCACAGCGGATTGTGCGAATACCATGCCGGCAACGGCATCTTGCCGAAGGTGATATAGAACTGGAGCGTCTTCATCATGGCCGATAACGACGAACGCGCCGGCACCAGCGCCTGCCAACCCGCTGCGGTTCGATCGGTCAGCAACAACCAGTACCGCAGTAGCAACGACAACATCAGCAAGGCACCGGCAATCTGATGGTAATCACTGGCCGCCTTGGCCACCGATGGTGCCCAGTGCAGCAACCAGGCCGTTGTGAGCAACACGATGACCGCTACCGCCATGCCCCAGTGAGCGAGCCGCAGCAGCGCGGGCCAGACAAGTTTTCGTTGAAGTGAGGGCTGTTGCATCGAATCATCGCCTTGATGGTTGGAGATGATGATTATAGGCGTTCTCCCATCAAAAGCGTTGATGATTCACAGTTCGCCTACTCCTTGTGAAGACCACCGCGGTCAAGCGTCATCTTGCGGTAGCCATCGGTGACTTTGAACAGCTTGCTACTCACCATTTCTTCACCGAAATCCACCAGTTCGCGGACAAAGCCGCGGTAGTCCCATTCGCGCAGCGGGAAGCCAAAATCGAGGTGGCTGATGGGATGATAGATCAGGTTGGTGAGCATGCAGGGGTCACGCATCGCCACCGGCGTCTTGTCGAGGTTCTCGATCTGCTGGGATGACAGCGTAAGCAGGTACTCCCGCATTGCCTCCACCACATCGGGCATCAGGCCCGGGATGGCAACCACATCGTAGCAACGCTTCCCGGCGGTGCTGAGTGTCTTGTGCACCGGCTTTTTCGCGCCCAGCGCAGGCATATCCGAGGTATCGCCTGCTGTAATTTCCAGTGCCGTTTTACCCTCAGTGGGCGGTGATAACTTTTGCCGTTCGATCAGCAATACGGTCTTGTCGTCGGCATTGACGTTGTAGATAGTCTGCTTTTGGCGATCGAACAGCAGATAACTTTTCGCCCCTTCGCCGTCGTCCATGCGCAGATGGGTTTGCGTGATAATCATGCGCAGCGGATACGGCTCGACGCCTTGTTCCTGCTCCTCAAACTGCAACACGGTAGCCCTGATTTCAGCGGGCATTGTCTGAGCCTTGGAATCGACAGCGGGCTCATCGTTGCTGCGACTGCAGCCGCTGAACAGCATGATGGCAAAGAGAATGCTCAGAACGAAAAGAGATCGCATCAAAGGTTTTCCAGTTGTTTAAGTTCTTGTTCGGTAAACCCCGCCTCGAGTCTGGCACTGACATGAAACGGCCCTTTCACCCGGCCCGGAAGGTATTCCCGAATCAGGCTGACAAACGTCTCGGCGGGATCGACACCCCGTTTTTTACAGGCCCAATGGTACCAGCGATTGCCGATTGCAACATGCCCGACTTCATCGTGCAGAATGACACCGAGAATCTCGGCACCGCAGTCGTCGCCATGCTGTTTGAGGCGCTCGATCATTGGCGGGGTAACATCCAGCCCACGCGCTTCGAACACACGCGGTACCAACGCCATCCGCAGCAGCAGATCGGCATCGGTACGCTGGGCCATGTCCCACAAGCCACTGTGCGCGGGGAAATCGCCGTAACAGAAACCCAGTGACTGTAAATGCTCGGCCAACAAGCGGAAATGGTAAGCCTCTTCCTTCGCCACACTGATCCAGTCAGCATAGAAATCTGCTGGCAGGCCCCGGAAGCGATACACCGCATCCAGCGCCAGATTGATCGCATTGAATTCAATATGCGCCAATGCATGAATAAAGGCGGCGTGCCCTTGCGGTGAATGCAGCTTGCGCGGCTTCAACGCCCGCGGATGCACCAGCGGTGGTCGCACCGGCCTGCCGGGGTCTGCGATCGAGACGGCTGCGTCAATATCATCCTCATCCAGCAACAGCGCGCCATCGGCCCAATGCTGCGCCAATAGCGAGACCGCGGCCTGTTTCGCTTGCGGATCATCGGCCATCAGCGCTTCATGGGCGGCTTCGTAGACCGTCGTTGTCATGCCAGCTCCCGCCACTGCAAATAGTGACGTCGGAGTCTAAAACCCAGTAACACCCCACGCAACGCGAAAAACAGCAGCATCGCCAACCACAAGCCATGATTGCCCAGCGGCAGCAACAACCACCAGGCGGCGAAGAACAGTGTGGTCGACAGCAGCATCGTGTTGCGCATGTCCGCACTCAGCGTCGCCCCAACGAACACGCCATCAAGCCAGAACGCCGCAAACGCAACCAGCGGTAACGCGATCACCCACGGCAGATAGTCCCGCGCCAGCTCCCTGATTTCGCCGAGCGAGGTCAGCAAATCGATCCACCAGCCCCCAATAACGATAAACACGAACGCAATCAGCAACGCCTGCATCAGCGACCAAGACGCCGTCAGCCGCAACGCGCGGCGCAGTGCGGGCGCATTCCGATCGCCCAGCGCATGTCCCACCAGCGCCTCGGCGGCATAGGCAAAGCCATCCAGACCATAAGCCGCGAGCACGAACATGTTCAGCAGAATCGCATTCGCCGCGAGAATGAGATCACCCTGTCGCGCCCCCTGCGCGGTAAAGAAGGTGAAAACAATCATCAGCGCGATGGTGCGCAGAAACAGATCACGATTGAGCTGCAACAACTGTCGTGCCTCGCCCGGCGCGAACAGCCGCCCGATCCGCCACAGCCGCGCCCCCATCCCGCGCTGACGCAACAACAACCAGCAACCAAATGAAAACGCCGTCACCTCGGCCAGCACGGTCGCCAACGCCACCCCGTCCGCCCGCATCCCAAGCAACGGCACGAACAACAGATCCAGCAGCGCATTCAAGCCATTGCTCAGCAGCAACAACGCCAGCACCCGGCGCGGCTGCTGCACCCCGATGAACCATCCCGTGAGGACATAAATACCCAGCAGAAACGGCGCACCATAGATACGAATGGCAAAATAGCGCTGCGCCTCCGGCTCCACCAGCGGCGACGCCCCCATCAGCCCCAGCCCAGCGCGCGCCAGCGGCGTCTGCAATAGAATCAGCGCCAAACCGATCACCCAGGCGATCACCAAGCCTTGCAGCAACAACCTCGCCAGCGCCGCATCATCGGCAGCACCGGAAAACTGCGCCGCCCGCCCCGTCACCCCCATGCGCAGGAAATTGAACACCATGAACAGAAACGCAAACAAACTTGACGCCAGCGCCACCGCCGCCAAATAACGCGCATCGTCCAAATGCCCCATCACCGCCGTATCCACCATCCCCGCCAGCGGAATCGTCATCCCCGACAGAATCATCGGGATGGCAATCGCCAAAACCCGGCGATGGTTAATCATGGCTGGTGTGGTGGGCATGTCAGGCTTTGTACATCAGAAACGTCCAGGGCGATAGCAGAAGCCACTACCAACAAGCACTTTGCTACACTCCCTCCCCATCCCACCAACACCCCCAAAGCTATGAAAACCTCCATCGAACGACTTCAGACCACCATGGCCGCACTACGCGATCCAGACAGCGGCTGCCCCTGGGATCTGAAACAGGACCATTGGTCACTGATCCCCTACCTGCTGGAAGAAACCTACGAAGTCGTCGATGCCCTGGAAAACGGCAACGACCGGGAACTATGTGAAGAGCTGGGCGACCTGTTGATGCAGATTGTTTTCCACGCCCAGATTGCAAAAGAACAAAATCGCTTTACCTTCGACGATATCGCCGCCGCCATCGACGCCAAACTGATCCACCGCCATCCGCATGTCTTCGGTGACTCTACGCTGCAAGATGAAGCCGAACTCGACGCCGCCTGGGAACAGAGCAAAGCAGCAGAGAAACCCGCCAAACGTGACAGCTCGCTGCTCGATGGCGTCATCGCCGCATTACCAGCCCTGATGCGCGCGCAGAAGCTGCAACGCCGGGCCGCGCGCGTCGGTTTCGACTGGCCCGACCACCAAGGACCATTGGCCAAAATTCACGAAGAAACCCGGGAGATCGAAACCGAACTCAACCACGACAGTCCCGATCAACAGCGCCTGCGCGAGGAAATCGGCGACCTGCTGTTTTCCGTCGTCAACCTCGCCCGCCATTTCGACATCGACGCCGAAGATGCACTGCGCCAGGCCAACAACAAGTTCAGCCAGCGGTTTCGCGCCGTAGAACAGTGCATTGCTGAAACCGGCGGGAATATACACGACGCGAATACTGAGCAAATGGAACAATGCTGGGAAAAAGCAAAGCGCCGACAAGCCTAGCCCGCACGCCCAAGCTGCCATGCCACCCCGCAACGGTGTATATTTTGGGACTAACAGTCTCCCTCTCCACCACAACCTGAATATCCATCCGAACCATGTCCACCACGACCCCAGAAGAAAACCTGCTTGATTTCATTGGCGAAGCAGTTTTCCAGATTCACACCCTGCAAGACTTCCCCGCCTTTCTCCAATGGATGCAAACCCATGCCCCCGAGCTTTTCGGCTCGCTGCCCGGCTTCGACCGGCCCATGGCCGAACAAGAGATAAAGTCACTCATTCACGACATGGCACGCTCCATCTGGAACGCCACGCCGCTGGCGAGTAACCGCTATCGCCCCAACCCCCTGCCGGAACCAGGGCGCAATGAGCGTTGCTACTGCGGCTCTGGCAGAAAATACAAGCAATGCTGCCAACGCCTCGGCACCATGCCCTTGCCCGACGCCGACATGATGTGGCAATTGCTGCTTCCCCAACTGACGGCCGAAGAGCAGGAGGAAGCCATTTCGATGAAAGCCGTGCCCGCCGCTGTTCTGCTTGGCATCGCCAACGATCTCATCGAAGACGATGACCCACTGGGTACTGAAGAACTGCTGAGCGCCTACTTCGAACAAGATCTCAATAAACTGAACTGGCAGGACGCCGACTTAGCATTGATGCTGCTGTGTAACGCCTGGGACATGCTTGGCAAGCACGACGAGAAAATGGATTTTCTCGACCACATCACTCACCACGCGCCAGCAAAGATCAGCTCATCCGCATGGCAACGCCTCGCCACCGTCTATATGGACGCAGGCGATCATGAAGCAGCCTGGGATGCACACCGCAAGGCCATGAAACTGAACCCGAAGGATTTGAGCGTTGCGATTCTCGAAATGACATTATTGCTGGCCGAACAGAAATTCGATCAGATTCGCAACCGTGCCACCATGATACTGCGACAATGGCAACGCTCAGGCATTGCCAGCGACGAACAACTTGCATTCATGGAGCGCTGCAAGCATGAACCGGAAGTATTATTCGACGAATTTTTCTATAGCGAAGATGAAGACGACCATCAATTCTTCGATGAAAAGGAAGAGGAAGATGATGACTACCCCGTCATCCAGGACTTTATCGACGATGACGCCCTGCCATACGATCCAACCCAATACGTTTACGACTGGGTGCTCGCTATAAAGCCACACCCAATATCCGACTACCGCATCATCCCCCTGACCGACAACATCGACCCCGACACCCCACAAGCCACACTGTTTCCACCGGAATCCACGACCGATCTCGCGCATGTCATCTTGCCGCCGAAAAATATCGCCCGTCTCGAATCACGCTGGAATAAAATACTGGCGAAAGAGAAAGACAGACTCTCTATCCTGCCACCAGAACTCTGGCCCATGCTCCACCAACCAGATCCCTGGCTCAATTTCCTGGAAAATCATCCAGAGGCCGCCAACAGTGTGAAAATCCTCTGCGACCTCAGCGACTTCGCTGATGATCTGGCCAGAGGAACCAACCTCAAACTGACCACCCCCATTCGCATCCTGCTGGGTCAACATGCGGTTTCCTTGCTTCCGAAAAAACCACCTCTACCACACCTACCCGCCAAACTTGATCAGAACTACCCACTGCTACACCTGATGTTCAACTATACACACGCCCTGCTCGATAACGATGCGCAATCAGAAGAAGCCCGGCAACTCTGCGAACAACTGCTGGAACTCGACCCGGAAGATGGCATCTGCGCCCGCCACCTGCTGACCGAATCGTATATTGCGCACAATGCCGACGAAAAAATCGTAGCACTATGCAACCGATTCCCCGAAGACCAAAGACTATTTTTTCGCATGGGAGAACTCCTCGCCAACTACCGCCTCGGCAATCTCGAAGCAGCAAAATCCAACTGGAAAGAAAGCCTGCAAGCCACCCCGGAAATCAAACGCTACCTCGTTGAAAGCAAGATAGCCCCGCCCCGGCACGAAACCCTCAGAAAAGATACCTCAGGAAAAACCCTCGCCATGTGGGTATACCGAATGAAATATCGGGACGCATGGCTCGCCGAACGCGGCGCACTTGCCTGGCTGAAGAAAAATGCCTGAGTGCAATAGCGACAACGTCTAGAAAACTGAAACGTAACTACTCAGCCCATTAAATCAAAATGGGGTAATTTTCCCGCAAAAACCAACGCCAACGCATCGGATGCACTCAGCCCTTGTTTTCGACAAGTGGATAAATAGCCCCGAATACGACAAAACAT
>JALSHZ010000146.1 GCA_026981985.1 Gammaproteobacteria bacterium
GAGGGTCTTCTAACGGCGAAAAGTGTTCAATCAAGCAGGCGGTCACGGGAAACTCCTAATGTGGTTTCTCTGTATGATCTCATATCTTGCTGGTTTTATGGGAGTTTATATGCGCTCGCCCTGGAGGACAGCTGCTGATGATCCTCGGGTGCGTTCAGATTGGCGAAAGCTTCGGCGCAATCGCTGAAATCCACCTCGACCACTTGATGCTGCCGATACCAAAGGGCGATCTTGCGCTCGCCGGCGTCGAGGTAGGCCTCCAGGCTGGGGAGCAGATGACGCCCCAGCAGTACATGCACGGGTTGCAGCCGTGCGCCATCATGAGCCACGGCAATATCGGCGTTGGCGTCGTTTCGTGCCTGCGCAAGCCGGCTCACCAGGTCAGCCGGCAGGCGCGGTGCATCACAGGGCACCACCACCAGCCAGTCGCTGGGGCACTGCTTCAGCAGCGCCGCAAATCCCGCCAATGGCCCCGCAAAACCACTGTGATCGTCGCTGACAACGGGGAACCCGTAGCGGGCATAACGTTCCTGATTGCGATTTGCGCTGATGAGAATATTGCTTACCTGTGGCTCTAGCAGTGCCAGCACATGCTCGATCAGCGGGCGGCCTTCAAACAGGATCAGACCCTTGTCGACGCCGCCCATGCGCCGACCCTGGCCACCAGCAAGAATGGCACCGGTGATGTCTGCGGTTCCGGCATGTAAGGGCTTGTTCATCATCTGCGCTCAGAAAGAATAACGAGCAACCGAGAATAGGCCGACACCCTCCCCCTGTCCACTGTAGGGGCGATTTCAATCGCCAAGCCACCGCACTCGTACGCGCGACATCAATCGCCACACCACCCCACCTGTAGGGGCGATTTCAATCGCCATACCACCCCACCAAAAATACCCCCTATTTCACCAACCACCGCAGCAACAAAAAAACGCCCCCAATCACCCCCAACCACAAAACCGGCGTGAGCGCGGACTGAAATGACACAACCCCCTCGGCGAGATGCTGGTGCGCTGCAAGGCTTTCATGCGCCAGCGCATCACCAACAGGGAATGCGGAAATCATCGTGAATCCTATTTTTTTCATCATGTCGCTCTCATCGTTCAGATTGATAATCGCTAGATGGTGGTCTGTTTTCCAGATGTCGATATCTCGACCGCCTTAACTTCATGGATATCTTCTGCTTACATCGTTGCAGCTCTAAACTGCCTTGACGCTGATCAGCTCCTCGCCATCGGGGTCGGTGATATGTACCGCGCAGGCGATGCACGGATCAAAACTGTGAATTGTTCGCAGAATCTCTATGGGTTGCTTCGGATCATGCAGCGTGTGGTTATCGGCCAGCGCGGCTTCATAGGCCCCCGGCTGGCCTGTCGCATCACGCGGGCCGGCGTTCCATGTGCTCGGTACGACTGCCTGGTAATTCTCGATTTTCTCGTTGTTGATGACGATCCAGTGCGCCAATGCGCCGCGCGGTGCTTCCATGAAACCAACACCTTGCGCTTTGTTTGGCCATGATGATGGCTCCCACAGCACCTCATTGAAGGTACGCGTGTTACCGGCCTTGATATTCGCGATGAGGTCGTCGAACCAGCCCTGCATTGCATCGGCGATAATCTTGGTTTCTAGTGTGCGCGCTGCGGTTCTGCCCAGCGTTGAAAAAAGTGCGTCGACAGGGACATCGAGTTTTTTCAGGGTCATGCCGACCAATTCCCTGGTCTGCTCGTGTCCGGAGGCGTATAGCATCAATACCCGAGCGAGCGGCCCAACCTCCATGGCATGTCCTCTCCAGCGAGGTGATTCCATCCAGGAATAAGGCTCTTCGACCTCCAGTTGTTCGTAAGGGGGTTCGGGGCCGGTGTAATCCAGGGTGGTTTCGCCGGCATAGGGATGCAGCCCGGCATTTTTTCCTGCCTCGTACTCGTACCATGAGTGCGATACATATTCCTGAATTTCGTCAGCCGCGTTCATGTCGATATCGTGGATCGTACCAAGATCGCGGTTGAGAATTGCGCCACCGGGAATCATGAAGCCGGACGGGTCTTGCATGCCGTTCGCGGGAAAATCACCGTAAGTCAGAAAATTCCCCAGGCCCTCCCCACGGCTCGCCCAATCCTTGTAGAAGCTCGCAATGGCCAAGGTCTCCGGCAAATAGACTTGCTCGACGAAAGTCTGCATCTGCGTAATGATGTCCTGAACCTGAGCCAGTCTTTTCGCATTGATTGCCGAATCAGAATTGAGGTCGATGGCGCAGGGTACGCCGCCGACGACGAAATTCGGGTGTGGGTTCTTGCCGCCAAAAATGGTATGCAGGCGTGCCACGTCGCGTTGCCAGCTCAAGGCCTCGAGATAGTGTGATACCGCCATCAGATTTGCTTCGGGTGGCAGCTTGTAGGCTGGATGTCCCCAATAGGCGTTGGCAAAAATGCCAAGCTGGCCACCGTCGACAAAGCCCTTCAGTTTTTTCTTCATGTCGGCGAAATAGCCGGGCGATGATTTTGGCCAGCTGCTCAACGACTGCGCCAACTCGGCAGTTGCTTTGGGGTCGGCGTCCAGTGCCGAGACCACATCCACCCAGTCGAGTGCGTGAAGGTGATAGAAATGCATGACATGGTCATGAATATGCTGTGCCCCATTCATCAAGTTGCGAATAAGCACCGCATTGTCGGGGATTTTATAATCCAGTGCATTTTCAACGGCGCGTATCGATGCCAAGCCGTGAACCAGGGTGCAGACACCGCAGATACGTTGGGCAAATGCCCAGGGATCGCGCGGATCGCGGCCCTGCAAAATAATCTCGATACCGCGCACCATGGTGCCTGATGACCACGCGCTCTCGATCCGGTCGCCGTTCATCTGAGCCTCGATGCGCAGATGCCCTTCGATGCGGGTGATCGGGTCCACTACGACGCGCTTACTCATGGTTATCTCCCGCGGCTGAATTTGGCGTGTTTAGAAAATTCTCGGCAATATCGTATTGCGCTTCGGCTTCAGTGTTTTCGCTGCCGTCGTCAGCGGCGAGAATGGCGCAGTCCCTTGCCATGCGGCAGCTCATCACTGCCTGCCAGGGTGGATCCGGTGCTTTGCATTTTCCCGGCGGCGCAACGACAGCTGTTGCCGCGCGCGCGACAAAATGTGCAGCCTGATCTTCCCAGTTGCAGTCGGCGCCGCAGCGGGTGCGGCTCTCGACCACCGCCATCCTGCCGAGCTTGTAAGCTTCTGCCAGTTCATCATCGCTGACGTCCGCTTTTTCCGCTGTCTCGATAATCCGTTGCACACGCTCGTCATCAGTCAGTGGTAATACATTTTTTACCAAGCGGGTGCCCAGCAGCCGCTGCTGCTCAGGCACGAGCGCATGAAGTGCCTGGCGCAGAACCTTGTCGCTATCGATCTTGCTCATGGTTGTTCGCCTTCGTCGGATGATGGATGCTCGACCAGATGGGCTGCCAGCATTTCTGTTATCCCTACCACCGGGATCTCCATTTCATTCTCCTCGATGCCTTCTTCGAGCTGAATCCGGCAGTTGGCGCAAGCGGTCACCAGTGTTTCGACTTCGAGTGACTCCAGTTGGGCTTTTTTCCGTTTGAATGCTTTCAGACGGATCTCGTCTGCCGCCTCGTTGGCGCTGACACCACCGCCGGCCCCGCAACACCAGTTCATGGTGCCGTGGTCCTCCATTTCGACAAAATTATTGCTTACCATGTTGAGCAGGTTTCGGGGCGGATCGACAACGCCACCGCGCCGGACCAGTTGGCAGGGGTCGTGGAAGGTGATGCGGTCATTTTCCATCCCGCTGGTCTGCAACAGCCCTTGCTCGCGTAAGTCGTCGAGGACTTCGAGAATGTGTCTCACCTTGAAAAGGAAAGGCCGCCCAATCAGATTCGGGCCCTCCCAGCGCAACGCGGTATAGGCATGCCCGCATTCGGGCGTGATGACGGTTTTTACCTGGAGTTTTTCTGCTGCGGCGACGATACGACCAACCAGCTCCGCCGCAATATCGGACACGCCGATCTGGATGCCCGAGTTGGTGGCTTCGAATGCCTCGGTCGAGATTGTCCAGCGTTTACCCGCCTCGTGGAAAATCCGCGTGATGGCTTCGAGATATTCCGGGTAATTGACCACTTCCATGGATGACAGCACCACCATATACTCCGCGCCTTCCTCATCGAAAGGCACATCCAGTCCGGTGCTGATTTTTACATGGCGCGCCTGGGCTTCCAGCGTTGCGAGTTTGACGCCCATCGGACTGCCGAGCTTGACTGCGCGGGTGGTCGCACCAATCAATCCTTGCGGTGCGTTACCCGAAGCGGCCATCCCCTCACGCATGCGCCGGATCATGTAGGTAATGTCGTTACCAACCGGGCAGACCATGCTGCAACGCCCGCACAGGGTGCAGCTGTCGTAAACGACAGGCTGCCACTGTTCGAGTTCTTCGTCGCTAATCGGCGGCGCCAGTCCCAGCCACTTCTTTATCCGCCCAGCGAAGGTGAATTCACGCTCCCAAAGGCGACGCATGGGTTCCAGTTTATGAATCGGCGTGTATTTTGGGTCGCCAGTTTCGGTATAGAACAGGCAGGCCTCGGCGCACATGCCACAGTGGACGCAGCTGCTAAAGAAGGCAGCGACTGGCCCGTCGATCTGTTCACGCAAGATATTGACGCCTTTTTCGAGAGATGGCTGAGTCATTGTTGCACTCCTTTTTCGCCAGCGATGGCACCGTTGTAATAGCGGGCGATAAACAGCGTGAAGCTATGCATGAGCTTGGTAAACGGAAAAATTACCAGTAGCAGCGCGACCGAAAGAATATGGATTCCCAGCATCCATGAATAAGGCAGCAGCAAATGGTGGTAGCTTAGATAACCGGTGAGCAACGGCATAAAGGTGACGGCCCAGCTCAAATAGTCCTCGCCGGTGGACAGAAAACGAAGTAATCGGTTGGACACCCGGCGCCAGAGCAAGCCCAACATGGAGACAAGTGCGACGACAGTAAAAAAGTCCACCACAGGTGTTGGCAATCCCGGCCAGCCGATATGAAAAACGGATTGAAATAGTTTGATATGTGGTGTCAGCAAAAAGATAACCACAAATAGGCCGATATGGAACAGGTAACCCAATACAATCGTCGGCAGCGAGCGACGGAAGGTGTTGGCGTCGGCGGGCAGGAAACGCGTTGCAATCGTCCGCATCCCCGCCGTGCTGCCGCTACCACGCAATTCAGCGAGATTCTTTGTACGCCCCAGCATCAATATTTCGATTAGCCGTAACACCACGCCAGCGATAAAGAACAGGGCAGCAAATGAAATGCCGGGGCCACGCATCCATAGCAGAAATTCCGCGCCACTCATGATGAGCCTCCTTTATCGAGATCATCGACGCTGACTTTTTCGTGTGCCGAGCGTGCCTTGTCGCGCTCACTGCGCCCCAGCAGCGCCGACGCAAGCCCGGCGGCAGCGCCGATTGCGACGCCATAGCCAAGCGCCGTGCTGAAATGTCCCGTGGGCATCGACAGCGTGCGATAAAATCCCCCCATGTCCCAGAAATCGGGTTCCGAACAGCCCAGGCAAGGGTGCCCTGATTCAATGGGAAAGCTCGTGCCATTGTTCCATTTCGTGGTTGCACAGGCGTTGTAGGTTACCGGCCCTTTGCAGCCCAGTTTGTACAGGCACCATCCTTTGCGCGCCCCCTCGTCGTCGAAGGTTTCGGCGAACAGGCCCCGGTCATAAAAAGATCGGCGGTAGCAGCGGTCATGAATGTTCTGGCCGTAAAAAGCCATGGGCCGACCAATCGAATCGAGTTCGGGCAGCGTACCAAAGGTCAGAAAATGGGTGAGAACCCCGGTGATCACGACAGGAATCGGTGGGCAGCCCGGCACATTGACAATGGGTTTGTCGGTAATGATTTCACTCACTGAGACCGCGCCTGTCGGATTGGGTGCGGCGTGCGGCAAGCCACCATAGGCTGCGCAGGTGCCGATCGCGATAATGCCGGCCGCACCCTCTGCGGTTTCGCGCAGCATATCCAGATTGCTCACGCCCGCAATGGTGGAATAGCCGGGATTGCCTAGCGGTATCGAGCCATCGACGATCAGTAGATATTGGCCATGATTGTCGCGCATGGCGGCTTCGCGTGCTGCCTCTGCGGCAGTGCCGGATGCGGCCTGCAAGGTGTGATGATAATCGAGCGAGATGTGGTCGAAGATCAGGCTTTCGATGGTGGTGGCATGTGATCGGGTCAGCGACTCGGTACAACCCGTGCATTCCTGAAAGGAGAGCCAGATCACCGAAGGCCGGCGTGCCTTTTCCAGCGCACTCGCGACCACAGGAATCATCGCTGGCGGTAGGGCCATCAGCGATGCCGTCGTGGCACAGAATTTCAGGAAACCGCGTCGTGAAATGCCATGGCTTCGCAGTGCCTCGCCCAGGGTTTCGTCTGCGGGTCGTCTAGATTCAGCTTTGATCGCTGTCATTCCGGGTTTCCTCCTTCGTCGGCTGATCGGCGCTGAGCATTTTGAAGAGCTGTGCCGCGGCTAGCGCAATCTCCTCCTTCTGGGATTTTAGAATCGCGGGCGCGTCGGTAATTTCAATGAAACGCCCCAGAATCTCGTCGCTCTCGTTGTAATGGGTAATGATCCAGACACCGGCATAGGCTGTTTCAATAATCGTGCTACGGCCAAGCACGGTGAGTGTTGCCTTGATTTCTCCTTCGCCGAGCAGTTCGAGGATACGTGCCTCTTCACCGGGCGCCATTGGAATTCGCCGCAGGTCGATCACGTGTGTTTCACCCGTTTGTGAAAGCTGCTGTAGCGCATGTCGGATTTCATGCAGCAAGGGTCGCACGTTGTGGGTGAGGTCCGCTTCTGCGCTGATCTCGACACGGCTTCGCGTTGCATCGGTAAAGTTCATGATCACCTCAACCCGTCGAATGCTCAGCGTCGAGGTCAGCCATTTCCCCGCTCATCATTTCCCAGCGGCGCAGTAATGCAATTGCCTCATTGACTGCGACAGGCAGCGCCGCCTGAACCATCGGGCTGAGCGTGAGCCCCCAGTCGATTACTTGCGGTTGAATTCCGATCAAAGCCCGCTGCCTCGGAAGCGTGTCGGTCAGGCGCGCGATATCCAGCAAATCGAGCAATGCAACCTCATGTGCGCTGCGTTTGGCGCGACCCAGAAAAGCATCCATTTCCGCGCCTGAAAATGTTCGGATGCTGCCTGCTTCTTCGTGTAACTCGAAAGCATCGAACACCAATACACTGGTGGCCCTTTCGATATATTCTGCTAGGGAAAACCCCAGTGTGCCGCCGTCAACATAAGCGATGTCTGAATTACCCGCGAGCCGCGCTTGCAACAGTCTCATCGCGTGTAAACCAGCGCCTTCGTCACGCAGCAGAGAATTGCCGATTCCTAAGACCAAATATTTCATACCCTTTTATATAGACCACAAAATCTGGGCTATATTGATAAATGTTAAGAGAATGC
>JALSHZ010000147.1 GCA_026981985.1 Gammaproteobacteria bacterium
CAGAGACGTGCATCCCCAGCGCTGATAAGAAAATAAACATGAATAAAATCGTAAAAAAAACCCTCTGGGAGAAGGTTAGAGAAGCGGAATCCCAAAAATGGGGACAGCCCCCTCCCCAACCCTCTCCCCCGAGGGGAGAGGGGGCACTCTGTCGATGGCACGCTATGGATTCATATCCGTGGACTCTTATCGTGGTCGCACGCCCATCATCGGAGCGTCGGAATCACCTTATTGCCACTCGCGATATTGTTCAATAGCGCATTCACAGAATGCAGCGACCCCGCTGCCTCAAATATCCTGATGCTGGGATAGCTGGTTCGAAAATTTACGCTGTCATTTGGTAACGCCTGCCAAAGGTTTTGTAGCAGTTTTTCCAAGCGATATTTTTCTGTACTCCTGTCGATCAACAATAGGATTTTTGGCAGCGGTACACTATCGAGCAACATGCGCAGTTCAAACCGGCAACCCTGATTGTTCATGCCGAAACCTCGCAGATCCATGATCACAACCGAACTTTGGGTTGCGAGCGCATAGACGGTATCGCGCCAGGTGTTGTCGTAACAATAGAATTCATTGACCCGGTAGCGGCCGTCGGGGTCTGGTTGGTTGTCGAAATGCGCCAGTTTATTTTGCAAGTCCTGGGGGGTGGCAACAAATAGCTGTCGTAGTCTGAACCCCCAGAACTGCATGAGTTCGTCAGGCTCCAGGTTGGCGACCGCAAGGTCTGGGGCGCCGATCAGGCTGATGGGGCCGATATGACGCCAGCGTTGGCTTAGTTGGTCGAGCAATCGGCGGCTGCGGCGTCGGTAACCAAAAACACGGAGCAGTAATAAGCTGGGTGGCGACTCTTCTGCATTCGGTGATGGTTGCAGGGCCGCACTGATCCATCGATATGCGATCCACGAAAGGATCAGGCTTACACTGGCGCCATGGGTTGCATCGAACTGGATGATGATATCGACCAGCGTTATCACCAGCCACCAACTGCCGAGGATGAGGGACTGATCACTGATTAGTTTCCGGCGGTAACGCGTAGCGATTCGCTGCAGCACCCACCACGCACCGCCAACAAATAGGAACAGCAATAAGCCTAGTACAATCCAGCGATACTGAATCCAGATACCCACATCATTCAGCGCTAACGCCAGGCAGGCAATGCCTTGTGTACTCAGCAGCCATGCAGCGACCAGGGCAACCGCGACAAAATAGGCAAGCAGGCCAACGGCTCTCCAGGCGCGGTTGCTGAGAATCAACAACAACAGAGACGGTGGTCCCATCCAGACCAGCCAAATGGAAAACAGGCTGCCACCGCCCGGATCGGTTCTTAGGTTGAATGCAGAAAGTGCAAAATCGAAACCAAACATGATCGCAAAATAGCCGATCAACCAAAGCCATTTCAGACGTGGGTTATTGATGCTCGTCAGCATCAACGTTGGAACCACCGGCCATGCGTAGAGGTAGGCGACGGCAAATATTCGCACGGGCAGAAATTCGATATCACCGAAGAGAAAAGTTAGCACGGTGGCAATCAGCGCATGCGCTATGCCGGCGATGGCGTACGCCCTCCCCGCTTGCCTGGCATGTGTATGTGCGCGTTCAATCAAGGAGGAGGATATTGCTGCTGATGCATCAGCCGATACATAGTCGATTCGCAAAGGCCGGTTTGGTGTTGCGGACACTGAAACGTTATTACTTGATTCATTGGGAGCTTGCCGGGGCGCCGACAAGCTGCTCATGACACGCAATACGGAGCGCCGGAAAAGCATCACCGTAGCCCAGGTCATCAGAATCGCGATCGGCAAGGCGGCGAGTAGCACAAAGGAAGCCACTCCACCAAAGCTCGCGACGCATTCGGCAGGAATTGTTGGCTCGATCGGAACGCTATGGAGTTCGCTGTAATTCACAAAAGTAGTAACCACGCTGAATACTCAAGTTTTGGAGTTCGCGCCACAAACTTCCACCCCAGAATTCAGGTAGGTTAGACAAAGGAACGATAGTGACGTGCCCAACAACCACGGGCCGGTACAACATCAAGGCCTTTGTTGGGCACGCTGAGCTTTGCCCAACCTACCGGATGCGCGTCAGTTAGGATGTTGGTCAAATCCATGCACTCAAGAATGACCCCCCGAAACTTGAGTCAATATAATGATAGTAGTTGATCGCCAACTCGTACTTGGCTGTAAACACAGCTTGGGTCAGGTCTTGTCTGGCAGCATAGGCGTCATCGGCTACTTCTCTCTGAACGGGCTGCTGCCGGCAGGATGCCGGCGGTCCCGGGGATGTCTTGATATTGGGGCGAGGCGCGTGATGGCCTATTTCAGCCCGCTATTCTGTGCTTGTAGCACGCACCCCGCCTGAAACCCAACGCCCCCATCCGGCCAAAGCCGTTGATGCCTGCGCGAATCGTTATAGATAAGCAATAGGACAAAACGGTGACCAACGGGGCTTGCCAAACGGGCAGGTATCCCCATAATGGCCGATGTTAACGAACGTTCATTTACTTCGGAAATATGAGCCATGCCAGCACTGCAAATCGACAATACCCGTTCGCGGCTTCTTGAGACCGCGATCGGTTTGTTCAGCGAACGCGGCTACAGCGGGGTTTCCATGCGCGACTTGGCTAAGGCGATGGGGATGTCCGCGGCGGCGCTGTACAACCATTACCCCAACAAGCGCGCGCTGTATCAGGCGGCGGTCGAAGCGGCCTTCGACGGAAAGGCACAGCGCTTGCTGGCGACGCTGGCGGAAGGGAAAGCCCCTCATGAGCGCCTGCGGGACTTCATCCGCGCGACCGTGGACGAGATGAGTCGCACACCCGAATTCACGCGCCTGATCAATCGTGAGTTGCTCGACGGGGACGCCGAACGCCTGGCCTACCTCAGCGAGCATGTTTTTGTCCGCATCCAAGGGCCGTTCATGGCCCTGCTCGACGCGCTGCGGCCGGGCTGCGATGCCTTTCTGCTGTCGGAGATGCTGTTCGGCCTGCTCAAGCAGCACTTCGACATGACGGCCTTGCATGCGCACCTGTCCGGCATCGGCGAGCCGACGCGTTCGCCAACACGGATCGCGGATCAGGCCATCGCCATCGTCGAGCCTTACCTATACGGAGAAACGCCATGACGCCTATCCCTCAGATGATGTTGCTTTTGTCCCTGGCCGGTATGGCACTGACGACGCCGGCGCTGGCCGCAGACAGCGATACCGTCCGCGCCACCCCGGTGACGACGGTTCCGGTCGAGCTGGGCGATGTACGGGAGATCATCCATGTGCGGGCCGTGATCGAAGCGACCAACTCACCCAGCCTGCACAGCAAAGTGGCGGCCGAGGTGGAAGCGCTGCTGGTGGACGCTGGCGACCCGGTGAAGCGTGGCCAGGTGCTGGCGCGGCTGGACGACGAGGGCCTGCGCCTGGACAAGGAGGCGGCCGAGGCCGGTATCGCGCGCCTGAAAGCGGCCCTCGCCAACCAGCTGCTCACCCTGGAACGCGACCGCCAACTGTTCAAGAAAAAGCTCATTCCCGACAACAAGCTGGATGCCTCGCGCACCGCCGTGAAGGAGACCCGCGCCTCCATCGTGCATGCCGAGGCGCTGTTCAAAAAGGTCGAGTACCAACTCTCGCACACGGTCATCAAGGCGCCGACGGACGGCATCGTGCAGGCCCGGCTGGTGTCGGTGGGCGACTATCTCAACCCCATGTCGCCGGCCAGTAAACCGCTGTTCCAGATCGTGGACACCCAGCACCTGCGCGCACGCCTGTTCTTTCCCGACACGCTGGCCGAGCGCCTCAAGCCGGGCCTGTCCGTGGCACTGATGCACGGGGGCAAGCGCATCGACACGCAGCTCACACGCCTGCTGCCCAAGATCGACGACGCCAGCCTGGCGAAGGTCGGCCTGGCCGATTTTGACAACCGGTGGCATTGGCCACCGGGCCAGCGCATCAGCGCGGACGTGGTGCTGGCCGAACATGAGGGCGTTCCGGTGGTGCCGGAAGCCGCCCTGGTCAGACGCCCCACCGGCTTGGTGGTCTACCAGCTGGACGCAGATGGCAAGACCGTCCGGCAGGTGGCGGTGAACGTCGGCATCCGCCAAGACGGCCGGGCCGAGATCGTCGCGGGCTTGCAAGCAGGGGATCGGATCGTACTCGATGGCGCCACCTACCTCAGCGACGGCGTCGAAGTCTCCCCGGCGCAGACCGAGGAGCCAAGCCGATGAACCTGCCCGCCTTATCCATTCGCCGCCATGTGCTGACGCTGATGCTCAGCCTGGTGTTGATCCTGTTCGGCACCATCAGCTACCAGCGCATCGGCGTGGACCGGCTGCCACAGATCGATTTTCCCATGCTGTCGATCGCCACCGCCCTCCCCGGCGCCAACCCCGACATCATCGACGCCTCGGTGACCAACGTCATCGAATCGATGGTCAACAGCGTCTCCGGCATCGAGAGCATCCAGTCGTCGTCGCTACCGGGGGTGTCGGTGGTGATCATCCAGTTCGAACTGGAGAAGAACATCGACGTGGCCTTCAACGAGGTGCAAGCCAAACTCAACGAGGTGCTGCGCAAGCTGCCAGACAATGCCGACACGCCCGTTCTGAAGAAGGTCGAAGCCGGCTCGCAGCCCATCATGTGGCTGGCCCTGCGCGGCGACAACACGCTGCAGCAGCTCAACCTCTACGCCCGCAATGTCATCAAGAAACGGCTCGAAACCATCAGCGGGGTGGGTGATGTGGTGATCGCCGGCGAGCGACCCCGCACCATCCGCATCAACGTCAATCTCGACCGCCTGGCCGAGCTTGGCATCGGTGTCGACGAGCTGGTGGGTGCCTTCGGGCTGGAACACGTGAAGCTGCCCGGCGGCTTTGTGACTGCGGCGCGGCAGGAACGCCAGCTGAAACTGGACCTGGAGTTCCACCGGGTGGCCGAGCTCGAAGACCTGGTCGTCGCCCGTCGCGGCGAGCGTCCCATCCACCTGCGCGAGGTGGCATCGGTGGAAGACGGCGAGGCGGACTTCCGCCGCTTTGCCGACTACAACGGCGAGCCCGCGGTCGGGCTCGGGCTGGTGCGTATCTCGGGCAGCAACACGGTGGCAATCATCGCGCAGGCCAAGCAACGGCTGGCGGAGGAGATCCTGCCGCAACTGCCGCCGAGCATGCGCCTGGACATCGTGGTGGACGACGCCAACCTGATCCTCAAGATCGTCGAGGCGCTGAAGTCGCACCTGTTCGAAGGCACCCTGCTGGCGGCCCTGGTGGTCTGGCTGTTCCTGAAGAACCTGCGCTCGACGCTGATCGTCGCCACCGCCATCCCGGTATCGCTGCTGGGGGCCATCGCGGGTATCTATTTCGCCGGTTACACCTTCAACGTGATGACCCTGCTGGGCCTGCTGTTGCTGATCGGCATCGTGGTGGATGACGCCATCGTGGTATTGGAGAACATCTATCGCCACATGGAAGAAGAGCCGGCCGGCAGTCCGGCGGCGCTGGCCGAGCGGGGCACCAGCCAGGTGATGTTTGCGGTGGTCGCCTCCACCATCACCCTGGTGGCGTTGTTCGGCGCGGTGATCTTCATGCAGGGGATCATCGGGCGATTTATCAGCTCCTTCGCCGTGGTGGTGGTGATTGGGGTGCTGGTGTCGCTGTTCGTCTCGCTCACGCTCACCCCCATGCTGTGCGCCCGCTACTTGCGGGTAGCGCGCCGTCACGGCGTCGTCTACCGCTTCCTGGAGACGATATTCGAGGCCATGGACAACGCCTACCGTCGGCTGTTGGGGTTCACCTTGAACCGCCGCTGGCTGATCGTCGGGCTGGCGGCGGCGGTGGTGTACTCCAGCGGCTGGTTCATGGGCCAGCTGGGCAAGGGGTTCATGCCCGACGAGGACGAAGGCCGCTTCATCGTCTCGATCAAGACGCCGTTGGGTTCGAGCATCGACTATACCCGCGACCGTCTCAAGCAGGTGGAATCCAAGCTGGCGGAGCAGGCCGAAGTTCGTAGCCTGTTCAGCACCATTGGCACCGGCGACCGCGGGCGGGTCAACGAAGGCGAGGTGTACGTGGCGCTGGCAGCGCGCGAAGAACGCAGCCGCAGCCAAAAACAGATTCTGGAGGCGGTGCGCGAAGCACTCAAGGCGATTCCCGGCGTCAAGGCCTTTGCCTCGCCCGTGCCCATCATCAGTGGCCAGCGCGGCGAGCCGCTGCAATTCGTGTTGACCGGGCCCAACCTGGAGAAAGTGGCCGAGCTGGCCGATGCGCTGACCCGCCGCCTGCAAGTCATCCCCGAGATCGGCACCCTGGATACCGACCTGCAACTGGACATGCCCCAGATCCAACTGCGCGTCGACCGTGACAAAGCCAGAGAACTGGGGCTCAACACGGTCGCCGTGGGCAATGCGCTGCGGGTGCTGGTAGGCGGGCTGGACGTGGCACGCTACAACGACGAGCCGGGCGACGGTGAGCGCTACGACATTCGGATCAAGGCGGACGGTGAACTCAAGCGCCCGCAGGATCTGTACCGCATCCAGCTGCGCAACCGCCAGGGTACGCTGGTGCCGCTGGAGAGCGTGGCGCACATCGAGGAGCGGCTGGGCCCCGCCGCCATCGGCCGCTACAAACTGCAATACGCGGCGACCTTCTTCGCCACGCCGACCATCCCCGAGGGCGACGCGGCGCAGATCGTACTGCGCGAGGCGGATAAGCTGCTACCCACCGGCTACCGTATCGAGCTGATCGGTCGCGCCAAGGAGTTCAGCAAGACCGCCGGCTACGTGCTGTTTGCCATGGCGACCGGCCTGATCCTGGTCTACATGACGCTGGCCAGCCAATTCAACTCGCTGCTGCAACCGCTGATCGTGATGACCGCCCAGCCCCTGGCGATCATCGGCGGCATCTTCGGCCTGTGGCTGGCGGACCATACGCTCAATATCTATTCGATGATCGGCATGACGCTGTTGATCGGCCTGGTAGCCAAGAACTCCATCCTGCTCATCGACCTCACCAACCAGCTACGCGAGGCGGGCAAGGGCGTTGACGAAGCCCTGCGCGAGGCCTGCCCGATCCGCATGCGACCGGTGTTGATGACGTCGCTCACGGTGGTGTTCTCGATGCTCCCCGCCGCCCTCGGCGTCGGTGCAGGATCGGATACCAACGCACCGCTGGCAGTGGCGGTCATCGGCGGCATGATCAGCTCGACCCTCCTGACCTTGATCGTGGTGCCGGCGGTCTATTCCTTGGTCATGCAGGGATTCACCCTGCCCCGGCTGCGGTGGTGGCGCAAGGCGGGTTCGGATCAGGAGGCTTGATGGCTCAAGTTTCGGCGTTCAGATTTGCAAGTCAGCCAATCCCCCCCCCTTTCGCAAAGGGGGTTAGGGCAATGCCATTAAGTTAAGCACTAACACAATGATTTATATGGTATAATCCATCAAAACATTAACCAGCTAGAGGAACAAGCAATGGCACTGACAACC
>JALSHZ010000148.1 GCA_026981985.1 Gammaproteobacteria bacterium
GTACGCGTGCCACGGCGCGCTTGCGAATTTCTTCCCGAACAGAGTGTGAGAGTGCTCTTCCATCTTGTTTGTTCATGGTGCTGAATTATAGCACAGGATGTCGGGTGCGTTTTTGCCGAGTTAGTAATGCTAAAGCGCGTCATTCGCCAAGGTGAAGTACTCTTATGCGGCACCTGCATGGACGCACGAGGCATTTCAGACCGTGAAATCATTGATGGGTGCCAGCGCAGTACGATGCCCGAGCTGGCTCAACGCACGATTGCGGCAGACAAGGTTTTGGTTTTCTGACCGTCGGCATCCATTATTCACGTTTAGGCGCAGTGGCCATCAGCAATTGTCTACTGCTCAACAGTTTCACCTAGAGATACAAAACCATCAGAGGATCCAACACATGCTGAACAGAATATTGCTCATTTTCGCGCTAACGCTCTCAGGGCTCGCTCATGCCGACGAGGTGGCGATCAAGACAGCGGACTTGACGCTGAATGCCAAGCTCGAAAAGGCCGACAATTGGCCATCAGGTCCGGTCGTGCTCATCACCCACGGCACGCTGTCGCACAATGGCAGTGAAATCATCACCGCTTTGCAGGAGTTGTTGCAGGAAAATGGGCTCAGTTCATTAGCCATCAATCTCAGCCTTGGCATCGACAACCGGCACGGCAGTTACGATTGCGCAGTGCCGCACAAGCACCGGCACCAGGATGCCATCGACGAAATCGGGCAGTGGCTGGACTGGCTGAAAAAACAGGGCGTGAAAAATGTGGTGCTGCTCGGCCATTCTCGTGGTGGCAACCAGACAGCCTGGTTTGCGGCTGAACATGATGATTCGGTCATCAGCAAGATCGTGCTGATTGCGCCACAAACCTGGAGTCAGGACTACGCTGCGAAGGACTATCAGAAGCGCTATGACAAACCGCTTGCGCCGTTGCTGGAAAAGGCACAGAACCTGGTGCAGCAGAAGAAAGGACAAACCCTGTTGAAGAATATTGGTTTCATCTACTGCAAGGATGCCTCTGCGAGCGCCGACGCGATAGTCTCTTACTACGCCGCGGAGCCGCGCATGGACACGCCCTACCTGCTACCAAAAATCGGCAAGCCCGTGCTGGTATTCGCCGGTAGCGAGGATCAAATCGTCAAGGGCCTGGATCAGCAACTCAAACCGCTGGCTGAAAGCGGCAAGATTGAGCTGGAGACCATCGACGGAGCCGATCACTTTTTCCGCGACCTCTATATCGAGGATCTGGTCGATCGGACCGTCGAGTTCATTGCCGAATAGCGCGCCAGCACTTATTGCGGCACACGGACGACGACCACATCACAACGAGCCTTGTGTACCAGCGCGCTGGTGGTAGAACCCATCAGCCGCGCCAGGCCGTGATGCCCGTGCGAGCCCGCTACAATGAGGTCGACATGCTGTGCTTCGGCATAGGAGAGGATCGCGCTCTTTGGCGTTCCCCACAGCACTTCATGGTGTACATCCGGGTAATCGAGCGACTTCGTCAGCTTTTCCATTCGTTCCGAGGCAGCGTTGAACAGAATCTGCTCCTGCTCAACGAAGTCATAGGGCACTACGACACCATCCGTGTCTCCGCTGACAAAGACCATCGGCTCGACCGCATGGATCAGCGAGAGTTTTGCGCCATAGTAACGTCCTAGCTCTACCGCGCGTTTGACCGCCGCCGCCGAGAAACGAGAGAAATCCACCGCCACGAGAATATGCTGGTAGGGGCTGATTTCCGGTGCCGGTTCCTCTGGTTCAAGCGCTTTGTCCCCTTCTCGCAGCCAGTCCCAGGCCAGCTGCAGATCATCGCGATCGAAGAACCGGATCTCGGTGCTGGTCAGCAAGCCCGCCAGACTGACAATCCAACGATGCCAGCGCTTCTCGCCAACGACGGCAATCCGTTCAAAATCGCCCTCATGCTCTCGCCCATACTTCAGATCATCCCAGGCAGCATCCAGTGCCCAGCCCTTGAAGTCATCCAGCTCGAAGAGCAGCGACAGCTTGCCGTAGCCCCGAATCAGCACATCGAGTCGCGGCAGGAATGTCTTGTAGTCTTCATCGGTCAGTTTGCCACTGACCCTGAAAGCAAATATGTTTTTTTCACTGACCGGTATTTCCTGAAACATGCGGTTCCCCTTGATCTATATGCCGTTCCGCCAGCGGGCGGCGCGGTAAGATAAATTGTACTGCCGTTTTATTGATATACACTGAATGGCCGTATCGTGCTATGAGATGTAGTGATTTGGCAGCTTTTTTAGAACGGAGGTGAATATCATGACCTTGACAATCACTAGCACTGCTTTCAAAGATGGTGGCGAAATTCCGAAAACCTATACATGTGATGGCCGGGACATCTCACCACCGCTACGCTGGTCCGGCGTACCCGAACAGACGCGCAGCCTCGTACTCATCGCGGACGACCCAGATGCCCCCGACCCGGCGGCGCCGAAAATGACCTGGATTCACTGGCTTCTCTACAACATACCGCCCGACACCAACGGCTTGCCAGAGGATGCACGAGAAAGCGAATTGCGCGCGGGGACGCTCCCCGGCACCAACAGCTGGAACCGCAAGGGTTACGGTGGCCCCTGCCCACCCATCGGCCGCCATCGCTACTTCTTCAAGCTCTATGCGCTCGACACCGTACTGCCAGACCTCCACCAACCCGACAAGGATCAGCTGCTTGCCGCCATGCAGGGGCACATGCTCGAAGAAGCAATATTAATGGGAACCTATCAGCACTGAGCACGTCTGAAGATCGTGGCAGGCATCGTGACGATCTGAGAACCCGGTTGTTTGCCTAAAGCGGGACGTACTTCATACTTGTGCCCCAAATTCAGGTTCGCTGTGGCAGCTCAGGTTATTGTTCGGCACCTGTAGTCTCACCCCTCTCCCCACCCCTTCCCCCCAAGGGGAGAGGGTGTATGAACGGACAGCAATAATAAGACAACACGATAGGACAACCACATATGGACATCTTTCAAGCGATCATCCTCGGCATCATCGAAGGCATCACCGAGTTTCTGCCCATCTCCTCGACCGGGCACCTGATCGTCGCCAGCGAGGCGATGGGATTGGTACAGACGAAGACCAACATGGCCTTCGAGGTCATCATCCAGTTTGCCGCGATTCTTGCCGTTATCGCCAACTACAAGGACAAATTTCATGTCCGCCACTCGGCGCTGTGGATCAAGGTAGTGATTGCATTTCTACCGCTGGCAATCATCGGCTTCATCTTCAAAGACTCGATCAAGGCGATGTTCAATGTCGAGACTGTCGCAGTCATGTTCATCGTCGGCGGCGTCATCTTCCTGATCATCGAATACTTTCATAAAGGCAAGGAGCCGCACACCAAGGACGTGGAAGATGTCAGCTATCTTCAGGCCGCCGGCATCGGCATCGCCCAGGTATTCGCGTTGATTCCCGGCACCAGCCGCGCAGGCTCAACGATCATCGGCGCCTTGCTGCTAGGGATGAGCCGCAAGGCCAGCGCCGAGTTCTCTTTCCTGCTCGCGCTACCCGTTATGGCAACAGTCAGCGGCTACGACCTGCTCAAACACTACGACGAATTTAGCGGCGCCCAGTTTCCCATGCTGATGGCTGGGTTCATCACCTCATTTCTTGTCGCCTGGGTGGTGATGAAACTGTTCATCAAATTTCTCGAGCGCTTTACCTTCGTCGCCTTCGGCGTCTACCGTATCCTCTTTGGCGTCATTCTGCTGTACTTGATCTACAACGGCACGATCTCTACCGTTGTGCATTGATAACTAACACAGGTAGCTGTTAGAAGAACTGCGGCAACTGGCTTGAGCGATCATGGAGGGAATATGACTTCGAGGCCGGACAATATCACTCATCAGTCATACTGGTTCGTTGGCGCATCTTACGGTGAGGAAGGCGATCAAACCCAACGGTTTCTAAAAGAAGGACTTTGGGAGAATGGCTATCGGAACAAGTATCTCGATACCGTGACGTCGATCCAGCCCGGTGATCCTATCGCCATCAAGTCTTCCTACACCCGCAAGCATGGTCTGCCTTTTGACAATCAGGGGCAAACCGTGGCGGTCATGGCGATCAAGGCCACTGGAACCGTAACAGAAAATCTCGGTGACGGCCGCACGTTGAAAGTCGACTGGAAACCCATCGATCCTCCACGGGAGTGGTACTTCTACACGAACCGAGGCACGATCTGGAAAGTGGAGCCAGGAAAGTGGGAAGCCGATGCGCTCATCCAATTCACTTTCGAGGGAGAAGCGCAAGACATCGACCGTTTCCGCAATGCAGCATACTGGCGTGACAGGTTCGGCGATGGCGGCGTAGAAGATAAAACCCGTTTCAGCTGGACTCGTTTTTATGAAGCGGTTGCTGACAAGGTGCTTACCTACAGACATCGGCGTGATGAACTGGTGTCTGGAATTCACCCTATCGGCGAAAAAGTCGACTGCATGTCTATTCTCAATGACCAATATGAAAAAGGCGTGCCAGGAGGCCCACTCAAGGATATCTGCCCATTTACCACCATGGGTATATTCAACCGTGGCATTACCGACACCAACCGTAACATCATAGCAAACGAGCTAGCGGCATTCCTTGGTGTGACAGAGCCTGTGCCTGACAGTTTTGAAGGTATTCCGGTGCTCAACAACCAGAGGACATGGTTTTTTGGCTACAGCTATCAACGCCAGCCAGATGACATTGAAGCACTCTGGGAAGTATTCGCGCAGGCGATTGCTTTTGCCGATTCAGGTAATGCCGAGGCGCAGACAGCTTTCATTGATGCATACAACAACGTAGCACCGCGCAGGGGTGTGGGATGGAATCTGACGATGGGCCTTTTCTGGATCCGGCCTTGGTATTTTCCCACCCTTGACAGTCGCTCCCAACGGTATATCAGCGAAAAGCTCAATATCAAGATCGCTACCAACGGTCCGAAGGGACGCTGTAGCGCGAGCGACTATCTGAACATCTTGGACACCCTTGAGACCCGATTCCAAGAGGAGTCTTATCCAGTTCACTCATTTCCAGAGCTTTCGCTTGCAGCCTGGCATTTCAAAGAAAAGAACACGTCTGTAAGCTCGGGTGCCACGTATCAGCCCGAGACCGAAGACAACGCAGTGGAACCCAGGGCTTTGATAAAAGCATATTCCGTGAATGATATCGTTGCTGATGGGTGTTTTATAGATCGGCCAAAACTCGAGCAGATTATCAAACGCTTGAGTCACAAAAAGAACCTGATTCTCCAAGGGCCGCCGGGAACTGGGAAGACCTGGCTGGCCAAACGACTGGCTTTCGCGCTGGTGGGACAGCGTGATAACAGCAAGGTTCGGGCAGTTCAATTTCACCCCAACCTCTCCTACGAGGATTTTGTCCGTGGCTGGCGTCCTGCTGATGACGGTAGGCTCAAACTGGTGGATGGCCCTTTTATCGAGATGATAGAGGCGGCAAAGCAAGATCCCAAAGCAAAGTACATCCTCATTATCGAAGAAATCAATCGTGGGAACCCGGCGCAAATTTTTGGCGAGATGCTGACCCTGCTTGAAGCGGACAAGAGAACGTCCAATGAAGCGCTGGAACTCTCCTATAGGCGTTCGGATGACGAGCGCCTATTCATCCCCAAAAACCTCTACGTGATTGGAACGATGAATATTGCTGACCGGTCGCTTGCGTTGGTCGACCTGGCACTGCGCCGCCGTTTTGCATTTATCGATCTTGAGCCTAGCTTGGGCAAGCTCTGGCGCGATTGGGTTCAGACCCGATGTGGGATTGATGTTGATATTCTCGATGAGATCGAAGAGCGACTCAATGTTCTGAACAATGAAATCTCGGTCGACACAAACCTCGGCCCCCAATTTCGCGTGGGTCACAGCTATGTCACACCCGCCTCAGGCACGCGTATTGCTGATGCCCGCGAATGGTTCCGCCAAGTCGTTGATACAGAGATCGGCCCGTTGCTCGATGAATACTGGTTCGATGCGCTTGACCGGGCACAACGAGCGAAGGAACGCCTGCTTAACGGGTTTTGATCGTGACGGCAGCCTCTCTGACGACAGCCATTCCGCAAGACATTGGACAGATTGAGGGTATCCCGGTACGAAATCTGTGGCTGCTCATGCTTTACGCCTCTGACCTCTTCAGGGATCTCGACAGTGCAAAGATATCTGTTGAAGATAATCCTGACGATATCCCGGATTTGGTTGCTGAAATCCTATCGCGACAGGTTGAGCGCCGCCTAAAGCGCAATCTGAGTTTTGGGTATCAATCTCGTGAGAAAGTTCTGGGGCGTGTGCGTGGGCGTATCAACCTTTTTTATACTGAGCGACATCAACTACTTTATCGTGGAAAAGTGGCTTGCCGCTTTGACGAATTAACGGTCGATACAGCGCGAAATCGCTACGTCCGGGCAGCCCTCGAAGAAATCTCCAAGATAGTCCACCGTAAAGCACTAGCACATCGCTGCAGATCCCTGGCTGCAAGCTTAAGGCGTATGGGCGTAACAGGGGAAGCGCCCGGGCGAAGCGAAGTGTCTGTTGATCGCTTCGGCAGACATGATACAGATGATCAGCGAATGGTCTCTGCAGCGCAGCTTGCTTTCAACTTGGCACTGCCGACTGAGATGGCGGGTAGCAAGCACCTTTCCCTTCCGGAGAGAGAAATCACCTGGATTCGGAAGCTCTACGAGAAAGGTATTGCCGGATTTTATGATATCGTACTCTCTAAGCAAGGATGGCGCATTAATGCTGGAAAAACGCTTGGCTGGCCCATCGCCCGCAAAACATCGGGAATCGACAAAATTTTCCCAACCATGCGAACCGACATCGTTCTCGATCACTCAAACGCCGGGCGGCGCATTGTCATCGACACAAAGTTCACCTCAGTGGTTACCCGTGGCTGGTACCGAGAAGAAACAGTGCAGAGTGGCTATATCTACCAGATATACGCCTATTTAAGATCTCAGGAAGGTAATGGAGACCCACTTGCCGAAAACGCATCTGGCTTGCTCCTTCACCCATCCGTAGGAGGCATGGTCAATGAATCGGTAGTGATTCAAGGGCATGAGATTCGGTTCGCAACCGTTGATCTTGGCGCGGATGCCAAGGAAATCAGATCACAGCTCCTACGCGTTCTTAGCGGATTTTAGTACGGATCCCTAATCTGGCAAAAACACACCCGACATCCTGTGCTATAATTCAGCACCATGAACAAACAAGATGGAAGAGCACTCTCACACTCTGTTCGGGAAGAAATTCGCAAGCGCGCCGTGGCACGCGTACTCGACGGAGAGAGCCCGGAAGAGGTCATCAAAAGCTTGCGTTTCCACCGGTCCTGCATATATGACTGGTTAGCCAAATACAAAGAGGGTGGAGAATCTGCACTCAAGACGCGCCCGATTTCTGGTCGGCCACGGAAATTCCCCGACGAATATGCGGATCGCCTGCG
>JALSHZ010000149.1 GCA_026981985.1 Gammaproteobacteria bacterium
GGGCCGAGCCTGTGATCTTTCTGCTCTGGGGCGCCTATGCACAGAAAAAGGGCCGGGTGATCGACCGCGAGCGGCATGCCGTGATCGAATCACCACATCCGTCGCCATTGTCGGCGTATCGCGGGTTCTTTGGCAGCCGCCCGTTTTCCCGCGTCAACGCGTTTCTGCAAAGCACTGGTTTCGATTCGATCGACTGGAGAACCTGAGCGCAAAAGGTTGCGATGGACTATCATTCAATCATGGAAAGGTGATGAGATGAAAACCACGCACAAGCCCCCATCTGCTACCAAGGCATCTGTCGATAAAAACGAAGTTCAGAGCAAGATCAATGCGTTGCGTCGGGATTATGCCGCTTGGCATGAGGAGCATAAGCGCTGGCTCGAGGAGCTGGCGCGCTGGCGACAGGATCAGGATCGGCTCGAGGCGCTGCTGTACAAGCTGGAGCATATCCTCGACGAGGAGGAACGGGAGTTCGAGGTGCTGATGGACACCATTGAAACGCATGAGAAGTTGCTCAATGCAAATGAAAAGACGTTGGAGTTTTATTTAGAGGAGGGGCAGATCAGAGAGGATTCATTCGGGCATATCCTCAAAGCACATGAGCAGCAGCAACGTTGGGAGGAGAAACTACGCCGGCTTCACGACCGCTTGAAAACGCTGCACAGCACCGTTCTGGACGATCTGCGAAGTGTGCTTGAGCACCGGCCGCGGCAGCGGCAGTAGCCGCATTGCGAGCTGCATTGCTCGTGTGTTTGCCATTTGTCATTCAGTGTCACCGTAAACGCGAATAGACTGTCAGCATGGATATACCTGCAGGGCTTGTTTCATCGGGCTGGCTGTCCGTCAGCTGGCTGCTCTATGCAGTCTTGACGGCATGGGCGTTACTGCGTGCGCCATGGCACAAACTGCTCGAACGCGATTCGGCCAACGTCTATTTTGGCGCCATTGTTGTGCTGCTGGCATTTTGGCATTTGAAGGCTGGGGTATCTCCGGGGCAAGCCTTTCACTTTCTCGGTGCCAGCGCGGCGGCGTTGATGTTTGGCTGGGAGTTTGCTTTTCTGGCGGTACAACTGCTGGTGCTGGCGACGCTGTTCGATGGGCGGGGCAGCGGGGAGACCTTTGCCTTGAATGTGCTGATCATGGGCGCGATCCCGACGCTGGTCACGCATAACCTGCGGCGTTTCGCGCAGCGGGTGTTGCCGCATAACCTCTTTATCTACATCTTTCTGAACTGTTTCTTTGCCGCCTCGCTGGGGGTGCTGATCGCCGGGCTGACGGCCTACACGGTGCTTGCCAGCAGCGGCGCCTATTCGGTTGCCGAACTGAATCAGAACTATCTGCCGTTCCTGCTGTTGCTGGCGCTGCCCGAAGGCACCCTCAATGGGATTGCCATGACGGTGATGATCGTCTTCAAGCCAGCATGGGTGGCGACTTTCAGCGATCGGATGTATCTCGCCAAGCGGGACTGATTACCGTCAGAATCGTGCTGTCGCTTGGTGTAGCCCCGAAAGCCGCGAAAGCATAGTAGTATTGCGCCATTGCAAACGCATCTGCGGGGATGAGATGAAAGGGTTTACCTCAAGAATATTGCATGGTGACTTGCAGCAGCCGATCGAACATGGCTCGTTGCACAAGCCCGTGCATACCTCGGTGGCTTATGGTTATGGCAGTGCGCGAGAGATTGCCGAGGTCTTTCAGGGGAAGAAAAAGGGTTACTCCTACGCGCGCCAGGTGAATCCGACGGTGGTGGCGCTGGAAGAGAAGATCAGCGTCATGGAAGAAGGCGTGGCCACGTCCTGCTTTGCCACCGGTATGGCGGCCATTTCGGCCGTGATGTTTGCGCTGCTGCGCCAGGGTGATCACCTGATTTCCAGCCAGTTTCTGTTTGGCAATACCAATAGCCTGTTCAACACCTTGACCAATATGGGCATCGAAGTGTCATTCGTCGATGCGACGGATGCTGCGGCGGTGGCGGCGGCAATCCAGCCGAATACGCGGATGGTGTTCGTCGAGACCATTGCCAACCCCTGCACCCAAGTCAGTGATCTGGAAGGCATCGGCAAGCTCTGTGCAGCGCATGGGCTGTTGTATATCGTCGACAACACGATGACCTCGCCGTGGCTGTTCCGCCCGGTCGATGTGGATGCCGGGCTGGTCGTCAACTCGCTGACCAAATTCATCGCCGGCCATGGCGATGTGCTCGGCGGCGCCGTCACCGAGACGGGGCGTTTCGACTGGTCGCGCTATCCGCACATCTACGATGTCTACAAAAAAGGTGATCCAGTTAATTGGGGGTTGTTGCAGATCAAGAAGAAGGGACTGCGGGATACGGGGGGCACCCTGAGCGCGCAGGCCGCACATCAGATTGCCATTGGCGCTGAGACACTGGCGCTGCGGCAAGATCGCTCCGCCCGCAATGCCGCCGAACTGGCCGTCTTTTTCGACCAGCATCCTGCCATCAACAAAGTGTTTTACCCGGGGCTTGCATCCCACCCGGAATATGCGCGTGCGGCACGTCTGTTTCGTTCTGCCGGTTCGCTGATGAGCATCGAACTCATGCCCGGCATCGACTGTTTCGATGTGCTGGATGCGCTGGAAATCCCGATAGTGGCGAGTAATCTTGGGGACAATCGCACCCTGGCTATTCCTGTAGCGCAAACGATCTATTTCGAGATGGGCCCTGAGCGCCGGGCCTCGATGGGGATTTCCGACGGGATGATTCGCTTGTCCATTGGTATCGAGGATATCGACGATCTGCTGGCGGATTTCAGCCAGGCTTTGCCGGGGTAACGCGACAGAGCGGCAAGCATTTGCCATGCCATCGGTCTGCGGTTGTGAATCACGGACGAGTGGCATACCTGGTCGTGTCAACTGTTGTAAAATCATGACATCAGTAGCACACAGGGAGTGTCGATATGAGCGGTATCATCTTTTACCTGCAGCAACAGAAAGCGGCACGGCGGGCCCACCTCAAGCGTGTCGCCAAATGAAGGCATTCGCGCTCTTTGCAGTCATCATTGGTTCCGTGATTGGTTACAACTGCTACCTGCACGTCTGGGAGCATGACGTGGCCGCAAGTGTTGTCACGGGCATTGTCAGTTCAGCTGGGTTTCTGGTCTGGTTCAACCGGATCGTGAAATTCGACCCCTGATTGGGTTCGCCCTTCTGCGTCCGCAATAAGGGCATGCTACATAGCTATTCCCTAGGCTCCGGGCTCTCCGGTCGTAGTCGCTGCTGATCATCGTGTTTTTCCTGATAGATATGGTGGCCAGCCCGATTGAGGCGGCCTTGCAGCCTGGCGCGTTCCTTGAACGTCAGTTCACCATCTGATCTGAACTTTCTCTCTATTTTTCGAATTCGCTGCTGTTCCCGTATGAGGTATTTCACTTCCGGGTGAGTCAGTTCGCCGGATCTGATGCCCTGCCGAATCCGTTGCGTTTGATGATGTTGCCGTTGATTGACACCGTGGTCGCGGCCGCTCGCGTGGACGGGGCAGTGATGACCATGAGACCAGCGGCGAATGCGGTAATCAGATATTGCTTCATTTTCGTTCTCCTCGAGTAACTATTCAGTGTGTACATTTGCTACCCCGGCGCACGAGACGATCCGTTGACATACCAACCGGTATGGACTATAACGCATACCAATCGGTATGTTGGGGTATGCGCTGGAGTGCTGAATGACGACGGCAACTAAAACAAACAACAAAAGCGCGAGAGCCCCAAGCAGATCCCTGGGACGCTTTTGGGATTGTGTGCGATGCAATCGCCCCAGCGAAGCGACACGACAGCAGTTGCTCGCTGCTGCGTTCGAGGAAATTCACCGGGTCGGTTTCCAGTCCGCCAGTGTCAGTCGGATCCTCAAACACACCGGGGTCACGAAAGGCGCTTTGTACCACTATTTCCCCAGTAAAAAAGCGCTTGGCTACGCCGTGCTCGATGAAATGATCCGTCAGGGTATGCGTGAGTTCTGGATCGAGCCATTGCAGGCAGGCCACCCGATCGACGCCATTATTCATACCATCACCGAGGCCGGTCGGCAGATGACACTGGACGATATTCGCCTTGGCTGCCCATTGGCCAATCTTTCCCAGGAAATGTCACCGGTGGATGAAGGTTTCCGTGAACGTATCGAATCGATCTATGCCGAATGGCGTGACGGTATTGCTGCGGGGCTGCGACGTGGTCAGGAGGCTGGTGAGATCAGGCGTGATGTCGATCCTGATGGGATGGCGGTCATGATTGTAGCAACACTGGAAGGCTGTCTCGCGGCCGCAAAAAATGCGCAGAGCCATGAGTTGCTGATGCAATGCGGGCATGCGCTGATCGGGATTCTTGATGATCTGAGGACATAAGGAATAACAAGTGATAAAAAATTATGCTGAATGGATTCTCCGTTGGCGCTGGCTGGTGATTGTTGCCACTGTCGTATCGGTGGTGTTGCTGGCGTCAGGTGGACGATTTCTGAGTTTGACGAACGACTACCGTGTTTTTTTCAGCAAGGACAACCCGCAACTCACGGCCTTTGAAAACCTGCAAGATACTTACACCAAGACTGACAATGTCCTGATCATGCTGCTGCCCAAACAGGGTGGAGTCATCAGCAAGCCGGTGGTGACCGCCGTGGCGGAGCTGACCGACGCAGCGTGGCAGGTTCCCTATTCGATACGCGTCGATTCGATCACCAACTTTCAGCATACCCACGCGGAAGGGGATGATCTGGTCGTCGAGGATTTATTTGAAGATCCGCAATCGATGCCAGATGAGGAGCTGCTGCGCCGGGGAAATATTGCGCTGTCTGAACCATTGCTTGCGAATCGCCTGATCTCGCCAGCGGCACATGCCACCGGCGTCAATATCACGATAGAACTCCCGGGTGTGAACCCAACGGCTGAAGTGCCTGAGGTGGTCGGTTTCGTGCGAAACATGGTCGCCGACTTCGAGCAGCGCTACCCCCAGATTGCATTCCATGTGACCGGCGTCGTGATGATGAACAACGCCTTTCCGGAGGCGTCGATCGGTGACATGCAAACCTTGGTGCCGATGGCGTTGGCCGCGATTATTTTTGGGCTGATCTTTTTCCTGCGAACCGTGAGCGGCACCGTCGTTACCGTTGTTTTGATCTTCATGTCCATTTTCATGGCGATGGGTTCGGTCGGCTGGTTCGGCATCCGCCTGACACCACCAACGATGTCGGCACCGACGATGATTCTGACCCTGGCAGTGGCGGACTCGATACATTTTCTGTCGACGATGCTGTTTCGTATGCGCCATGGGGACAGCAAGCATGATGCCATCGTCGAGAGCCTGCGGATCAATTTTCACCCCATTTTTCTGACCTCCCTGACCACCGCCATCGGTTTTCTCAGCATGAATTTTTCCGATGCGCCGCCATTTCGTGATCTGGGGAATATCACCGCCATGGGTGTGATCTACGCTTTTTTTCTTAGCGTCACTTTCCTGCCGGCAATGATCTCGGTGCTGCCGGTGCGTGCCCGAACCCGCAAAACGCGTGGCGCACATTTCATGGATGCGATTGCGGAATTCGTCATTCGTTACCGTAGCCTGCTGCTGTTCGGTGTGGGTGGGCTGATCCTGGTATTGACCGTGCTCGCGCCGCGCAATGAGCTAAACGACAATTTTGTGGAATACTTCGACGAGCGTATCGAGTTTCGTCGGGCGACCGACAAGGTAGCGGAAAATCTGACCGGGCTGTATTTCATCGACTATTCAATGGACAGCCGTCAGGCAGGCGGTATCAGCGAACCGGAATTCCTGCGCAAGATCGAGGATTTTGCCAACTGGTATCGCCAGCAGCCCGAGGTGACACATGTCAACGTGATCACCGATATCTTCAAGCGTCTGAACCGCAATATGCATGGCGACGACTCTGATTGGTACACGCTGCCGGAGGCGCGCAATCTTGCCGCGCAGTACCTGCTGTTGTATGAAATGTCGTTGCCCTATGGGCTCGATCTGAACAATCAGATCAATATCGACAAGTCGGCGACGCGAATGTCGGTGGTTTTGGAGACCATCACCACGCAACAGGCGCTGGCGCTGGAGGCGCGTGCACGCCAGTGGATGCAGCAGCACACGCCCGAACTGGTGACACGGGGTGCGAGCCCGACGATCATGTTTGCCCATATCGGCATGCGGAATATCAAGAGTATGCTAACCGGCACGACGGTTGCACTATTCTTGATCTCGTTGACGTTGATCTTTGCGCTGCGCTCCCTGCGGCTGGGGTTGATCAGCCTGATTCCCAATCTGGCACCGGCGGCGATGGCATTCGGTGTGTGGTGGCTGGTGCGGGGTGAGGTCGGGCTGGCGCTTTCTGTCGTGGTCGCGATGACCTTGGGAATCGTCGTCGATGATACGGTGCATTTTCTTAGCAAATATGTCCGCGCCCGGCGGGAGCAGGGCCTGAACAGTGAGGATGCCGTACGTTATGCTTTCTCCAGCGTCGGCATCGCACTGTGGATAACGACGGCGGTGTTGGTGGCTGGATTTCTGGTTCTGTCTTACTCGGCTTTTGAACTGAATTCGTCGATGGGATTGATGACAGCGATTACCATCGCCATCGCCCTGTTCGTCGATTTTTTCTTTTTGCCGCCGCTGTTGATGTGGCTGGATCGAGACAAGGAGCCCGTGCGTAAGGTGGTGGTCGATGCTGCATAGTCCGGTTGTTTCAATACCCTTTTGATGCTTGATGGAGTAGAACTAACGTGAGAAAAATATTTTCGTTCGCAACGCTGCTACTGTTACTGGCTGTCCCGGTTGGGGTGCTGCTAGCTGAAACAGCCGAGGAAAAAGGGCTGCGCATCGCGCAGGAGGCTGATGCCTATGATAAGGGCTTTGGTGACTTTACCGCCGATATGGTGATGACGCTACGCAATCGCAAAGGGCAGGAAAGTGTTCGTCAGATTCGCATCCGCACGCTGGAGGTTGATGGTGACGGCGATAAGAGCATGTCGATATTCGACAACCCTGCCGATGTCAAGGGGACGGCCATGCTGACGTTCTCACATGGTTTGGAACCCGATGACCAATGGCTCTACCTGCCCGCGCTGAAGCGGGTAAAGAGAATCAGCTCAAGAAATAAATCGGGCCCGTTCATGGGCAGCGAGTTTGCATTCGAGGATCTGGGCTCTCAGGAGCAATGCCATTAAGTTAAGCACTAACACAATGATTTATATGGTATAATCCATCAAAACATTAACCAGCTAGAGGAACAAGCAATGGCACTGACAACCCTGATTTAAATCTACTTATGATGCAAT